>NZ_CAWUEO010000011.1:0-22266 GCF_963921165.1 Acetobacter zythi | reverse complement strand
CCTGCCCTGGCACTGGAAAGCCCACCAGCAGGTCCACAATACCATCGCCGCCTGAATACGCCCGCGTCTCTCGCCGGATGGTTACAAAAATTTAGTGGAAGGTTCACCGAAGATCGAGAAAGTAACCTCACAGATAGGTCTGGCTGTCGTTGCGTGATTTTATATTCTTGCAAGCATTATTTTTAAGCAATTTCAGGAATGTGAAGAAGGGTTATTTATTTTCTGACACGCCCTTACCAACGGGGCACAAGCTGCATACCGCCCCAGCAGAGTATCGCTGGGGTCGGTATATTCTACCCGGGCGACTAGGCCATTCCTTATCCGAGCCACCAAATGGCAGGTGCCGTGTCCAGGCAGGTCCAGTTCCAGATTAAACGGCCCCTTGAGGGTTAGCGGACCTTGCACCTGCTGGTCCTGACGCCACTGGAGGACCTCGCCATTGGGGAGGGCAGCCACGTTATCCCGCACCCCAGCGCAGGCAATCAGGTCTGATCTGGGCATTCCGATCAGGTCATGCTTGGCCCGCAGGGGCAGACTGGAGCAGGCGGATGCCAGCAGCAGCAACCCCAAACTTGCGAATTTGCGCAAGTTCACAAACCGGATCATAGATCATCTTCCTTATCCGCACGGGTTCTGAGCCAGCGCACGGTTGCGGCAAACAGGACAAAGGCGAGGCCAACGGCCCCGCCTCCCAAGATCAGAAAGAACTCGTTATCGGGCGTCATGCGCTCTGGATCGCGGCGTTATCGGCCACGCACTTGGCAATGATGGCTTGCAGATCCGCATCGGTCGGGCCGGTGCCGGATTTGCTCTGCTCGATTGCGGCAATGATGGTGGCGTAGATCTCCGGCCCGTATTTTTCGGCCAGTTCTACCACTTCCCCCACAACGCCCAGGATCGCGCCGGAGGCGGCGGCAATGCCTTCAATGGTTTCTGCTTCACTCATTTGCTGGTGTCTCCTGTCTTGCAGGCATCCGGAATGGTGCCCGCCTTCACACCCGCCCAGCAGGTCTGGAACGAGAGCAGCGCAGACTGGAGGCCGGAGACACTGGTCTGGGTCAGGGTGTTATTGTTCTGGATGGCCGTCTTCAGCACCGTCAGCTCGTTCACCACAGTCTGGCTGGATTTTTTGACCAGAGTTTTCTGCTCATCACTCAGATGGACCCCCGGCACCTTGCCAGCCATCACATCAGGCATGGGGGTGGCGGCCACATGGTAAACGCTGGCCGCGTCAAACACGGTCTGCCGGAGTTTGGCCTGTGGCGTATCCCCGCAGGCTGTCAGGCCAAAGACTGCGCTGCACGGTTCTGCTGCTCTATCAGCTCCGCAAACGGACCACGCATACCCGCAAGTGCTACATTGGCTGCTTGGATCTGGCCGGTAAGATTTTGCAGAGCTTCGGTATAGCCCGTGCCATAGCCCTGCGCACCCATGGCTTTCAGCTTGCCAAGGCCCGCCTCTAAGCCGCCCATGACCTGCACAGCATTGGGCACTTCGTAAAAGGCAGCTTGCAGCGGATTTCCACCCGCCAGAACCATGTCAAAAAACTTGTGGGCCTCATCCATCAGGATGCCGAGCTGATAGAGAACCTGCTCACCGGCCTGCCGGTCGCTCCGGTTGCTCACATACGCGGCGTGCTTGCGGCTCCAGCCCTCTTTGCGAGTCCATGACAGGCCAGAGGCAACGCCTGCGCCTCTTAAAATGTAGGGAACCGGCCCGCCGCGCGCGTCCCGCCCACCTTTGAGAGGCTTGAAAAGCCTTTGAGCTTTCACCCCCGTGAAGCGGCCATTTATGGCCTTTCCAACTGCCTCTATGATCTGGGGGGCAACCTTGATTTTCTGGCCGCCCACTTCAATCTTGCGGGCATAAGGCATGGTGTTAACGATCCAGACCTCTGTGCCTATGGGGATGGTGGCGGGGGCCGCATCCCATAGCTTTTCGTCCACCAGCACTGCCCAGCTTTTGCGGAAAGCGCCACTGCGCACTGGCGAGCGTTTGCGGCACTCATCCGGCGCCCAGTTTGCGGCCTGCGCGAGCTGGCTGAACACATAGGTAAACGGCAGACACGCTCCGCTGCATCCTTATCGAACTGGTAGGGCCAGTTCTTTCCTTTTGCCCGTGCCAGATCCTGCTGCTGTCGGACGCAGGCCGCCATGACCCACTGGCATGCCGGTATTTTCCCGCTGAGCACGTCCTTGACGTATCTCTGGGCTTTCCGAACATACGGGTGGGTTCCTGAGCGCATATTCAGGCCATGCTCTGTCTTTTCAGTGAACAAGATGATATGTATGTCTAATGCACCAAGGCTCCAGCTTCCTGTGGGAGATATGCCAAGGGTGTAGTGTGCGCTGGTAGCTCAGTTGGTTAGAGCGGGCCGCTCATAACGGCTTGGTCGCGGGTTCAAGTCCTGCCCGGCGCACCACTTTTCATTCAGTCTTGGTATCAGGGGAGGGGTATTCATACCCTTCTCGACCGAGTTGCGGCTTTGGAGCAGGGTTCTGCGGCAAGCCGGTTCTTTTTTACCCTACAATCCACATCGCGCACTTGATCTGTCTCATATCTGAGACAGGTTAGGTTTTTTGCTACAAACATATGTGAGCAAGGCGGTGTCAACAGTGGCAATTTCTGGGTGGTTCCTGTTCATCAGACAAAATTGGCTGTGAACGAGGTCAGCATCACAACTGGCTTGCGTATTCAGGCCGACTGAACACATTCAGAGAGAAACGCAACATGCGAGAGAGTAATAAGGGGTTATTTTCAATCATAACCTCAGCCTTACTGGCTCTTACCGGGCTTTTCCTGTTTTTGGGGGGGGCAGAACTGCTCGTCCTTGGCGGGTCATGGTTCTACATTCTGGCTGGCGGTGTTATGCTGGCCTCCGCTTTCAGCGGTTTCAAAAATCCCAAACTGGCAACCCGCCTGTATGCAGCACTGCTGCTGCTGGCAACAATCTGGTCGCTGGTTGAAGTTGGCTTCAACATCTGGGGGCTGGAAGTTCGCCTGTTCACCCTGATCGGCCTTGGTGCATGGCTCCTGCTGCCATGGGTCTGGCGGACAGGTGCGGACTGGCTGACGGACAAGCGCGAAGTGCTGGGCGCTGTTGGTGTTTCCACTCTTGTGGTCGTGGCCAGCTGCTTTGCATCTTACTCCATCAACGGCACTGTTCCGGCTGATCGTATGGCGGCGCAGGGGCAGACCGACCTCGCCTCCAATGGTGTGGCAGATGCGGACTGGTCAGCCTACGGCCGCACGGTCGGTGGGGATCGCTATTCTCCTGTGGGGCAGATTACACCGGCCAATATCAGCCACCTCAAACGCGCATGGATGACCCGTACGGGCGACGTGCAGCAGCAAGGGGAGGCCACGGTTGCCGGGCCTGATCAGGGGCACGAGTTCAATCTGGAACTGACCCCGATCAAAGTGGGCGACACACTCTATATGTGCACCCCCCATAGCTGGGTCATGGCAGTGGACGCTCTGACGGGTAAGATCAAATGGAAGTTTGACCCCAAGCCAGCAACGGCTGACCTTGATAAAAACGTGTATCTGGCTTGCCGTGGTGTCTCTTATTACCATATCCCAGATGAAATTCAGACCACCTGCCGTAACCGTATCTATTCCCCGGTTGCAGACGTACGCATGGTCGCTGTGAACGCCGAAACCGGTCAGCCCTGTGATGACTTTGGTGACCACGGCTTTATCTCCATGCGGGATTACCTCGGCCATGTGCCCCATGGCTTCCACTTTGTAACGTCTCCCCCCATGGTGGCCAAAAACCGGGTTATCACTGGTGGCTGGATTTTTGATAATCAGGCCAACTTTGAACCCTCTGGCGCCATTCGTGCGTTCAATGCCACCACCGGTGCCATCGAATGGGCATGGGACGTTGGGCATGACCCCGAAACGTGGAAACCCGGCCCCAATGACGTTCTGACGCGTGACACGCCCAACGCATGGGGTGTTTACACGGCTGACCTTGATCTGGGTCTGGTTTACATTCCTACCGGCAACTCCCCGCCTGATAACTGGGGTGGTTCACGCCGTCCGTTTGATGATGCATCTTCGAGCGCAACGGTTGCTCTGGATATTGAAAGTGGCCAGCGCCGCTGGATTTACCAGACCGTACACCATGACCTGTGGGACATGGACATTCCGTCTGGCCCGTCCATGGTTGATCTGCCCGGCCCGAACGGAGAAAGCATTCCCGCTCTGGTGCAGAGCACCAAACGTGGCGAATTCTTTGTGCTGGACCGCCGTACGGGTGAACCTGTTCCGGGCTATCCGATTGCGGAAAAACCCGTGCCAACGGCTGGCCATGTGCCTGATGACCGCGTGTCCCCCACGCAGCCTTACCCAACGGCCATGCCCTCCCTTACCCCGCCAGATCTGAAAGAGTCGGATATGTGGGGTGCTACCCTGCTTGACCAGATGATCTGCCGTATCCAGTATCGTCAGTCGGCTTATGACGGGCAGTTCACGCCGCCACATCTGGGCAAAACCACCATTGTCTACCCGGCGTTCTATGGCGTTGTGGATTGGCAGGGCATTACCATTGACCCGCAGCGTAAGCTTCTGCTGGCCAATGCAAGCTACCTGCCGTTCCGTATCCGTCTGGAAAAACGCCAGACGCTGGAAGCACCCGGCACGCTGCCCAAGTGGGATGGTAAAGGTGAGGAACCTGCCGCAAAGGGTGATGCACTCTCTGTCTCGCCTGATTATGGTACGCCTTACATTGCCTACACCAACCCATGGCTGAACCCGCTGCAGATCCCCTGCAAAGGGCCAGTTTGGGGCACGCTGACCGCGATTGACCTTGTGACCAAGAAAATCGTCTGGCAGCACCCGGTTGGCACCACCCGCGATACAGGACCTTTCCGTACGCACAATAACCTGCCGCTGCCCACGGGCATGTATAATATTGGCGGGAACATTGTGACCAAGGGCGGTGTTGTGTTCATGGGTGCAACAGCGGACGACTATCTGCGCGGCTTTGACCTCTCCACCGGTCAGGTCATCTGGCAGGACCGTCTGCCAGCTGGTGGTCAGGCTACCCCCATGTCTTACGAGGCAGGTGGTAAGCAGTACATTGTGATGGCCGCTGGTGGCCACGGGGGCCTTGGCACCCGAAGCGGTGATTACATCATTGCTTACACGATCGATGGCGCACAGGGCTCCAAAGCCCAGTAACGCGCCTTCCATGCGGGGCTCCTGATTTTTCTGGAGCCCCGTTTCTTTTTTATACGGAAATCCTTCTGATGCGTCTGACAGAAAAGCCAGAGCGGCTGCGCTCTCTGCTTCGCCTCGTCATACCCGGTGTGGTTCTGGTTTATGCGTCCTCCGCCAAGGCGGCCGATGTGACACTCGGCATTATTGGCCCACACGAGTATGATCTGCCGGTTGATTTCAAACCCTTCAACGTGCTGGTTCAGTATGGGGATGGCAATGCCGCGGGCAGCACATATAACAGTCTTGGGCAGCGTCAGGCCCGTGGTGGTAGCCACACTTGGGCGGGTATGACCAAATACGTGCATTTCCGTAGTTTTGAAGCCATTCCACACGTTGGATTTGCGTTTGAACTGATCCAGTCCGAGAGTTATTCGCTGGCCAATGGTACGGATTATGGCGGTCTGGGACCAACCATTGTGGGGCCTGCGGCGTGGTTCAAACCCAATGCAAACAGCACCTTTGGCATACAGACCTTTATGCAGACGCCAGTCGGCACGCGCGATGCAACATCGCCCAACTACTGGTCGAATATTTCTAGCTTTATTTTTGACTATGAGTGGAAACACTTCAGTTTTGATGGTGACGCCGGAACAGTTGTTGGCTCAACCAAGCATGTCAAAAATGCACATAGCTATTCGCCGGGGGTCGTATTTTACTCCAACCTGCGTTTTAGCTGGAAAGCGACCAAAAAACTGGAACCATTCGTTGCGTTTGACTGGCAGAATGTTACCGGCACTTACGATAATTCCGCAAAACGGTATCTGGATGATTCCAACAGCCGGGAAACAACATTGGGCTTAGGGCTTATGTATAATGTGTCCCAGCATTTTTCGATTACGGGGCGCTATTCACACTCGCTGGAAGCACGGAACACGCCCGAAACCAATGCGTATTATGTGAAGCTGGTTTATCTTTGGTGAAAGGAAGTGCATAAGAGACGTTGCATTCTTTCAGGATAAGATAAAATTTTCTTTAATTTTTGTTATCATGTGCAGTATCATTCACCCCGCGCACTGAAACATCATGCCTTTGTCGCAAACGAAGAGGATAATGACGGGTTAACTGGTGGAAGACTGCATGAATGGCAACCTGAGCAGGGTAATAATGGCAGAAGAAGATATTCTGCCCCACCCGGTTAATGAAAAAACACCAGCGACCAGCGAGATATGCATCCAGCAATCATGGGAACGCTGCGCCTCCGCCTATAATCTGGACCCATCGCAGGGGTGGATAGCCGATGTGCTCTCTGGAGCGGAATTCCGGCAGGCGAGTGGCCGTTCGTCCCTGCTGCTCAAATCCGCCATGGGGGAAATGCGGCGGCTGTTTGATCTGGTGCAGGGTATGGGCCTTATGGTGCTGCTAGCCGACCCGGACGCCACCATTCTGGCACGCTGCGCGGATGAAACCCATTTATCAGTCTGCCGCAGGCTTCATTTACGCAAAGGTGCGATCTGGCACGAATCTGCCGCAGGTACGAATGGCGTAGGAACCTGCGTAAAAGAGAAATGTCCAATATTTCTGGGTCAAGGTGAGCACTGGCGTTTCTGCTTTTCGTTACTTGCTAGCTATGCCACGCCTGTTTTTGATGCTCAGGGCCGTGTGGCAGGCGCCTTAAATCTGGCCGCCCTGAGTGGGAACAGCACAAAACCTTATGCAGCGCTGGTGATGGAAACACTACTGCAATCGGGCCGACGCATAGAGGAGCAGCTTTTTAGGGAGCAGTATGCGGGTAAAAAAATTCTGACCCTTGGCCCGGCGGATGGGTGCTCGTCTCCTCTGGTTGCTGTTAATGCTGATGGGGAAGTCACGGGGGCGACACATGCCACCCGGGAGATGATGGGGTGGACGGATGATATGATCAAAGATCATCCCAATCTTTTGACAGAGCTGGAGGCCGGTTCTGAAATGAGCCTACAAAAGGCTGAAGAAAGCGTTGTAAGGTCTGCTCTGGCTGCCAGCCATGGCAATGTCGCCGCCACAGCCCGCAGTTTGGGCATTAGCCGTGCTACACTGTACCGAAAAATGAAGGTTCTTCAAATACAGTGATAATAATCAACAGGCAGCAATCCCGGCAAACATGCTGCCGACTTGCTGGTTAATCCTGATTTTTAAGCGTTACAGGAAAATCAAAAACAACGACTTTTTCCAAATATGGGCCTGCAAACGATTTGAAGTCATCATGCGCAGGATCATAATATTTGGGGTCGGATACAATCGGACGGCCAACATAAAAATTTCGATCACCTTCTGAACGGAAGGTGACCAGATAGGCCTGCTCCAGGCCGATATCTGCATTTTCCCCACTGATCTGCGGCCCTGTCTCGATTGAGGCCACAACCGCAGAACCATCCGGGCGGCGTGAAAGGCTGGCTAAAGCAACAAAACGCTTTGTCACTTCATTGCGCTCCGCTTGCGTGGTGCGGGCATTAAAGCGGAACATGACCATGTGCCGCACCAGCCCGGGTTTGAAGTCTGGCGCGGTAAAGCGGGCCAGACCAACGTGGAGCACTTCATCCAGCACATGGCGTGCAGCAGGACTGGGGGGCAGCGCCAAAGCGGGGCCTGCATACAGACCACCCGCAACAGCGCAGGCAACCATGGATAAGCTCAGTTTTTCCACGCAGGTTTTAAGTCTCATACGGCACACAGGTCATTTTTAAGCGACAGATAAGAACGATGCTTTTTCACCCTGTTCAGGGGGCAGGGTTGGAGTGGAGTTGATGAATGGCGTTTATTTTTGCTTCCAGCTCCGGGGTAATCACCAGATCAGGAGAGGCCAGAAGAGTCTCAAGCTGTGGAATACTTGTTGCGCCAATAATGTTTGACGTAACAAATGGCCTGCTTGTGACAAAAGCAACGGCAAGCTGGATTGGGTCCAACCCTTCTTGCCGCGCAAGTTCATGATATGCGCGAATGGCTTCGTCCACTCCCGGTTTTTCGTAACGCTGCCCACGTTCAAAAAGGGTCGTGCGGGCACCGGGTGGGCGGGCGCCATCAAGGTATTTTCCGGTCAGGTAACCTTGTGCGAGGGGGGAGTACGCAAGCAGTCCCACACGCTCCCGCAACGCCATTTCCGCCAGCCCGATTTCGAACGTGCGATTGATCAGGTTATAGGCGTTCTGAATGGATGCTACACGCGGCAAACCAGTTTTTGATGCAGCCAGAAAGCTCGCCACGCCCCATGCGGTCTCATTCGACAGGCCGACATGGCGGATTTTCCCTTCAGCCACAAGGTCGCCCAATACACTCAGGGTTTCTTCCACAGGCACGGCATCATCCTGCGGTAGGCTTTTGAAGGTGGTTCCACCTTCGCCAAACAGACCAATGGACCGATCGGGCCAGTGCAGTTGGTACAGGTCGATATAATCCGTTCCAAGGCGGCGCAGAGAGCCTTCAAGGGCGTAACGGATCTGACGGGGGGTCAGGCGTGCCTGCTCGCCACCCGGGCGGTACCATGGGGAGGAGGAACGCCCCACGACCTTGCTGGCAATAACCAGCCTGTCCCGGCCGCCTTTTGCTTTCAGCCAGTTCCCAATAATGGTTTCGGTCGCACCATAGGTCTCGGCCCGTGGGGGAATGGCGTAAAGTTCGGCGGTATCAATAAAGTTAATACCGTGCTCCAGCGCCAGATCGAGTTGCGCATGCCCCTCGGCCTGTGTGTTCTGCTGGCCGAATGTCATTGTGCCAAGGCAGAGTTCACTCACCATAATGCCTGTACGGCCAAGTTCGCGCTTGTTCATATTGCTGCCTGCTCGGTAAGAGTAAAAATGCTGGCAGCATCATGGAAGCTAAAATGCATTAAAACAAGGGGATCGATGGCCAGAGCAGTTAACTGTTTCAATCCAAAAATAAACTATGATCAAAACATTTGTCTATATTCTGGATCAAACGTTGAAATTTAAAAAAAATGCATTAACGTTAGCATATATGTTTATAAATATTTTGGAGGAACACATGCTCACTCTTGAAAATCTTGGCAATGTGACATCTCCCGTGCATTTACCAGACTACAATCCTTTGGATATTAAGGCAGGTATTGTTCATTTTGGTGTTGGTAATTTTTTTCGCGCACATGAAGCACTCTATATCGATAAAATTCTTAAAGCAGAACCAACATGGGGTATTATTGGTGTTGGCCTGACGCAAGGTGACCATTCAACCAAAAAAGCCACAATGTTTCAGGCACAGGACTGCCTGTATTCCCTGACCGAATGCGCGCCTTCTGGCGATCGGTCCATACGGGTCATTGCTGCGTTACGCGATTATCTGCTGGCTCCTCAAAATCCACAAAACGTACTGGAGCATCTGAGCCACCCGGATATCCACATTGTTTCCATGACCATAACAGAAGGTGGGTATAATATTAACGAGGTTACAGGCCAGTTTGACCTTGATACCCCAGCCGTAAAAAATGACCTGCAAACCCCGACAAACCCGGCAACCGTCTTTGGTTACGTGGTGGAAGGTCTCCGCCGCCGCCGAGATGCGGGGTTAAAAGCGTTTACCATTATGTCGTGCGATAATTTGCGACATAATGGCGATGTCGCCCGCAAGGCTTTTCTAGGTTTTGCGCAAGCACGCGACCCGGAACTGGCCGATTGGATTGCCCGTAACGCAACATTTCCCAATGGTATGGTAGACCGTATTACACCAACGGTTACTGCCAATATTGCCCAACAGTTAAATGCCGCCAGTGGTCTGGATGACGCTCTACCTGTTGTTGCGGAAGATTTTCACCAATGGGTTCTGGAGGATAAGTTTGCCAATGGTCGGCCCGATCTAGCCCGTGCGGGGGTACAGTTTGTCAACGACGTTACGGATTATGAGCATGTTAAAATTCGCATGCTCAATGCCTCCCACATCATGCTTTGTTTTCCTGCCATTCTGTTGGGCTACGAACAGGTTGATCAGGCAGTTAAAGATCCTGCCCTCAAGCAGAATGTAGAAAATTTTCTAACGCGGGATGTTATTCCAACGTTCACAGCGCCACCGGGCGTCAACTTGCAGCAGTATATGCAAAGTGTGCTTAGTCGTTTTTCCAACCCCGCCATGGCAGACCAGACCTTGCGTATTGCAGGTGATGGCTGCGCCAAAATTCAGGTCTTTTGGACGCAGACTGTCCGTAGCCTGCTCCTTGATGGCAAGGATTGTTCCCGCATTGCTTTTGGTATGGCCGCTTATCTGGAAATGCTGCGTGGCGTCAACGCTCTTGGGCAGACCTACACAACATCCGAGCCTGCTTACACAGAAGAGCAGGAAGCTTTGATCCGTTCGGATGACTATGCCGCAGGACTAAAGCTCCCTGCATTTGATGCATGGCGTGACCTGGATAGCCATGTGTTGGACCAGCGGGTTATTGAACTCCGCAAAATTATACGCACCAAAGGTATTCGGGCGGCATTGTCAGCACTTCCAGCGTAATATAGCGCTGCTTACTCATTTTTTAGCGGAACTATAACCATTTAGAGCTAAACAGAGTGTTACTTATCCTGAATAATGGAAGTAGCACTCTGCTTATATTGCAAACGGCAATCCAATAAAACAGAACCAAATTTTCGTGACACAACGGAACCACATTATTTGCGCACCGTTTGAATAACGTGATCGACCTACAGTCTACATACCGATGATGTGATGCCCATATACCTTGCCACGCCACCATACTGCTGGCGCACAAGGGTATGAGAGTCCCTCTTGCATCGCACAAAGCCTATCCCCTGTTCAGCAAGCAACTTGATCCAGCAGGCAGTATGCGACGGCGGACGGGAATACACCGGGCAAAGAGGCCTAACCCCAATGAAACGTTGCAGTTGGAGAGCCAGGACATGACAGCATCATACAGCCTACGGGACGTACGCATTGGCATAGATGCGACCGGCATGCGGCATGAAAGTGACTCAATGGGCACCATAGACGTGCCCGCAAACCATTACTGGGGTGCGCAAACACAGCGTAGTTTGGTGCATTTTTCCATTGGTCATGACCACATGCCACTTGAGTTGTGCCGTGCTTATGGGATTGTTAAAAAAGCGGCCGCACAGGTCAATCTCGCTGACAACCGCCTACCCAACTGGAAAGCTGCTGCAATTATTCAGGCAGCAGATGAAGTAATTACAGGCCAGCTAGACAGTGAGTTCCCGCTTTATGTCTGGCAGACAGGCTCTGGCACTCAGACCAATATGAATGTCAATGAAGTTATTGCAAACAGAGCCATTCAGCTATTGGGTGGGCAGATCGGGTCCAAAACACCGGTTCACCCCAATGATGATGTGAATATGGGGCAATCGAGTAACGACTCATTCCCAACAGTCATGCATGTTGTCACGTTACTCGAAATTGAAAATACTCTTGTACCTCAGATTGAGGCGCTTATTGCCTGTATTCGGGCAAAAGCCCAACTGTGGAGCACAGTGGTCAAAATGGGTAGAACCCATTTGCAGGATGCAGTGCCCTTGACCGTAGGGCAGGAGTGGTCTGGCTGGGCCCAGCAGCTTGAAAACGCACTTGATGCGCTCCTTTCCGCAAGGGCAGGGCTGGCCGAACTGGCCGCGGGTGGTACAGCCGTTGGCACGGGCCTGAATGCTCCCAAAGGCTTTGGCAAGGCCATTGCTGAGCATATTGCCGTGCTTACAGGCAAACCGTTTGTTACGGCCCCCAACAAATTTGCAGCCCTCGGCGGGTTGGACGCCATGGTGCGTGCCTCTGCAGGGCTGCGTGGCCTTGCCGTAGCCTTAATGAAAATTGCTAACGATATGCGCTGGCTCGGTTCAGGTCCACGTTGCGGTCTGGCAGAACTCCACCTGCCTGAAAATGAACCCGGTTCATCCATTATGCCCGGCAAGGTCAACCCTACGCAGTGCGAAGCCCTGATTATGATTGCAACGCAGGTCATGGGGAATGATACGACTGTGGCTTTTGCTGGCGCGCAGGGCAATTTTGAACTGAACGTCATGCGGCCCGTTATTGCGGCAAATGTTTTGCATGCCATTCGCATTTTGGCGGATGGTTGTAAAAACTTCAGGCAGTTTTCCGTTGAGGGAACAACGCTGAACGAGCAAAAAATCAAGCATTATGTAGAGATCTCGGTCATGCTGGTAACCGCACTTAGCCCGGTTATCGGATACGACAAGGCCTCCGCCATTGCCCACCGCGCCATGGAGCGCAATGAAACACTCCGAGAAGCCGCTCTGGCATCAGGTATAAGCGAAACCGTATTTGATCAAAACGTCGATCCGCATCGCATGGTAGGGGAAGGGCTGGCTGGCGCGTAAGTCTGCTTGCAATGATACGCACACAATAGACGCACTGCCTAAATCACTCAGGCTTGATGCAAATCATTGCAGCGTAATAGGGCAGGAGAGCAACGTTGGCCCGTTGCAAAACAAGACTTCTTGGCGGAAGTGGGAAAGGGAGGTGTTAAACCTCCCTTTCTTTTGTACTCGTTAGCAGTCTAGCCAGATATCAGGCTGTTTGCTGGGCAGCACGGAAGTCTGCCGACTTGAGCTGTTTTTTCTTCTTTTCCAGCATTTCGGTGTGGCGATGCGCTTCGGGGGAAATGCGCAGGCAAAGCGTAAGAATACCAGCGACCAAATAAAGCCCGGAAAAACTCCAGATTACGCCTTCAAGCCCCATGCCAAACCAAGATTCACAAATACTGACCACAGCAGGCCCGACCCAGGTGCTCGCCCCGGCACCCAAACCCAGAATGGAAAGAGCCGCAGCCTTTTCCTTGGGGCAAATCAAAGGCATCAGACCGGACATAGGCACAAATGCAGCAACCGTGCCGCCATACACAAAGCCAGCAATAGCGGCCAGCGTAAAGTTACCCGGGTACCATAGCGGCACATAGTAAAAGAGTGGAATGGTTACGCAACAGCCAACACACCCGCCAATGGCAATAACAAAACGGTGGCCAAGCTTGTCCGCCAGCATCCCCGCAGCAAGGTTGAACAGAATGTTGCCAAGGAAGATCAGAGAGAGCAGATCAAGCCATTGCGACTGGGAAAAATGCAACTGATCCACAAAAAACGCAGGCATGATCGCCAGGAAGGCATACTCAGATGAGGTGTTGACGGTCCGGATAATGCCCGACACCAGTGTTTTGGGTTCGCGCCACATAATGCTGATTGACCCAAAAAAGACCTGTTTTTTATCAGCCCCCGCAGCAACTAGTGGTTTGCTGCCAATGGGTTCGCGCACAAACAGCAGAGCAATCAGGCCACCAAGAATAACCAGCCCCAAAGAGCACCAAAAAGTTGCCAGTTCACCTATGTAAGGAATGGTATACCGTGCGAACTGGGAGCCAAGCGTTGGCAAACCTGCGGAAAAGGAAAACCAGAACCACCCGGCAGCAGAACCAAGCATCCGAGACGGCGTGGCTGCAGCAATCCAGACCAGAAACCCATAGGCAAACAGCGGATAGGCAAAACCACGAAGCGTATAGAACAGCAACGTCATGGTCAGGTTATCCGGCCCCAGCCCCAAAGACAGAAACCCCACCTCCAGCAATGCCCAGAGCAGCAGACCTGCCCACATAGTACGCCGGGGGCCATACAGGTCGGATAATGGCCCTGCCAACCATGCTGAGAGCATGACGGTTACGCCATATGTTGTGAACATAAGATTCACATCACCCTGAGTATGCCCATGATGGAGCATATATGTATCAAGGTATCCGGCTTCTACGCCATCGCCGACCATAAACAGGAGCAGGCCAACAAAACCAAAAAAGAGTGGTTGAGGAATGCCCAAAAAGGCGGCGATACCACGCGAGAGCATGGATGACTGAGGGCTGGTCTCTGGCAAGACGCTCTCTCCTTATATAATTTTTGCAGCCTGCTGAAAAAGCGACACCCTAAGGAGCAAGGGAAGCAGGCATGCGTGATGCTGGTCCGGAATAAAATTCAACGGACTATGAAGATACGAGCACGAAAACAGGATCGCGCATCACGAAAAAGGAAGCACAAACCATTGTGCTTGCAGTAATATATATGCACACGCAGGAATCATTTCAAGATTTTTTTTATAAATACATATGCAAATAGAGATTATTATTTTCAATAATTCAGAATAATCTAAAAATATATTGAATATACTATAAGTAGTTATGGATATATTTATTTCATAACATGCGAACTAATTTTCAAAACTACTTGATTATTTTTTTTATCCCGCCATTAAGTAAGCGCAATCTTCCTTGACCATGAAGGCGCAGCAGCGTACTGCATATATGCGTAGTTTTGAAAATTATAGATGTGTGTATTATATAATTTCTTGTTTCTTAATTTTTTCAGTTTGTTTTTCAAGTAAAACCAAGTCAGAAAGCATTTTATTGATTGGTGTATCCCAGTCCAAAGGCTGTGACTGCTGATATATACGAAGATGATCATACCATGGCGTGTCTGTACGACCTGAAAGCCAGCGCCAGCACTGGTCAAACCGTGATAGCATCCATACGGGCTTTCCAAGCCCAGCGGCTAGGTGAACAACGGACGTATCAACAGAAATCACCATATCCAGATTGGCAATCAATGCTGCCGTATCATCAAAATCATGGAGAAGATTGGTATGGTTGACCAGTTTCATACCTGCCGGTGGCGTTTTGGCCTGAATGCCTTTTTCACCCACCTGCAAGCTGTAAAATAAGACGTTTGGAACTTTTGCTAATGGCGCCATGCTCTGCAAATTGATAGAGCGGCGCTGATCCACAAACTCCACGTATCGCACCTCCCGATGCGGGGAGCCTGCCCAGACAAGGCCAATCCTGAGTGTTGGCGCCGTGGACATGAAAAACAGATCTTTATCCAAACGGTTTTTCCACATCGCCACCTTATCTGGGTCAGGAACAAGGTAACCATCGGCTTGCGGAATTGTGTCCAGCGTGGTGCCCAGCAAATAGGGCAGACTCCCTACAGAGCATTCCAGATCGTGGGGAGGCGCACTATCATCGACCGTAATAAACAATTGTTCAGGAAAAGAACGCTGTAGCAAAGTTAATAATTCTTTGCGCACTTTGACAATAACTGTGCCACCACGTTCGGCTGCATAAGGCACAAACCGCACAAAATGCAGCATATCGCCAAAACCACCCTCTGTATGGACCAGTAGGGTTTTACCTACAAACGGCTTTCCATCCCATACGGGACCTTGCAAGTTATGCTTGCCAAGTATGTTGCTGTTCCATCGCCATTCGTAGGCCTTAAAACCTTCCACATAATCTCCCTGCGCCAAAAGGGAGAGAGCATAATTTGTACGGCTTTGCCCGTTATCCGGTTCAAGCTGTATGGCAGCTTTATGAAAGTTCAATGCAAGCGCGTGCCGTCCCTGACAATCAAGGGCCACCCCCAGATTGCTCAGGGCAAGTGGATGCTGCGGTTGTAATGTCAGGCAATTTTTATAAGCTTCAATCGCACCACTATAATCCTGCATTTCAAACAGGACATTCGCAAAATTTGACCATGCATCCGGCATATCCGGCTTTATGCTGACCGCGCGTGCAAGGAGAGTTTTTGCAGTCTGAAACTCTCCCAGCGAGCACAGCAAACCACCGTAATTACTGAGTGCATACGCATTATCCGGATTGCAATCTAACGCGGCCTTATAAGCCACAATAGCTTCTTGCACACGGTTAGCGCGCTGCAATGCCACAGCATCCATTGTTTGAGCATCAGACAGATCGGATGAATCAGAAGATGGATACTCTGGCATACTCATACAATCCAGATTCAGTTAAACTCAATGACAAACATAGCCATACCGTTCAAAACTACTGTGACCATGCCGTGCATTATAATGGTTTTACAAATCCAACCAACTTTTCAGCTTCAGAAACAATAGGCTCGGCAATAGCCTGCGCACGCTGCGCACCGTTATGCAGCATTTGCACCAGATAGGCTTCATCTTGCAAAAACTGGCTGGTTTTTATCGCAATCGGGGCAATCGCATTAACAACAACTTCTGTCAGCGCCGCCTTGAACGGACCAAAGCCTTGCCCCTGATGCTGGTCCAATACCTGCTGCACATTCATGTTAGCCAAAGCAGCATAGATTGATACAAGATTTTTTGCTTCTGGCCGATCCACCAGCCCTGACGGGTCAGATGGTATGACATCAGCATCCGTTTTGGCCCGTTTGATTTTTAACGCAATGGTATCGGCGTCATCTGTCAGTTCAATCCGGCTTTGGGCGGATAGATCTGATTTGGACATTTTTTTTGTCCCATCGCGCAGGCTCATAACACGTGCTGCTTCTGGGGGAATCAGAGCTTCAACCTGCGGGAAAAAATCGACGCCGTAGTCATGGTTGAACTTCTGGGCAATATCGTTGGTCAGTTCCAGATGCTGCTTCTGGTCTTCACCCACGGGTACGCGCGTTGCTTTGTACGCCAGTATGTCGGCCGCCATCAGATTGGGGTAAACATAAAGACCTGCGGAATGATTTTCCCTGTCTTTTCCCGCTTTGTCTTTAAACTGGGTCATACGGTTCAGCCAGCCAAGCCGGGAGACACAGTTGAAAATCCACGCCAGACGCGCATGAGCAGAAACGGCAGACTGGTTGAACAAAATGTGCCGTTCCGCATCAATACCAGATGCAAGAAGAATAGCTGCCTGCATAAGCGTATGTTCGCGCAGTTTGGCGGGTTCCTGCCAGACCGTAATGGCATGCATATCCACCAGACAAAACACACATTCATGGTCTGCCTGAAGACTAACCCAGTTGCGGATTGCCCCCAGATAGTTACCAAGCTGAGGAACACCTGAGGGCTGAATGCCAGAAAAAATACGTTGCATACGGGTTTATCGCTACTGTCTGTAAGGAAAAGGAAAACCGAGCGAACTCGCCTATTTTTGGGACAAGTCAGTGCAAAATGGCTTCAGACATTGCATTCCCACAAAATGAGCAAGGGATCGGTTCAATTTTTGGCTATACGCATTATTTAGTGTGCTCCCAGAGCAGAACACTAACTGACGAGGGAAGAGAGCATTGATGGCACGTCGAATAGTGCGTTGCTACGGAAATGCGACTGAAACGGCACAAACATTCCCGATTATATACAAAGCATCCGATACATTCATCGCCGTATCAAAAGTCTGTCCTGACCCGCATGGCACTCATTCTCAAGGATGAAAGCACCATGCGGGGTAGGGGAGGGAGTTACTGCGCATTATGCGTATGCTCGACCCCAAGCAACTGGATACGGAAGACCAGAGGACTGTCTGAGGGAATAACCCCCATGGACCTGTGCCCATACCCCAGCTCTGGCGGCACATAGAGCATCCATGTATCACCAACATGCATCAGGGGCAGGGCTTCCATCCAGCCCTGCACCAGACCATCCAGTGGCATCTGCATGTATGCCCCGTTCCCGTGCTGCTCTGAACCATCAAAAATGGAACCATCAGGCAGACGGCCTTCGTAGATAAGCATCATCACATCCCCTTTGCGGGGCTGCTCGCCATCCTTGGGGCCGGATTCAAGAACTTTGTAAGCCAAACCGTCCTTAAGCACAGTAACACCGGGTTCCGACCGCAATTTGGCCATCTGCTGTGCCGGTGTCAGTTCGACCTCTTCCGCCTTATGGCCGCCACAGGCAGAAAGCGAAAGGGCCAGACTGGCCGCCAGCATACATGGAACAAGAGAAAATCGACGGGACATGGTGTGTATGTGCTCCCTTACAAAGTTCAGAAAAAGCGGCGCTTAAAGCGCGCCACCTTTACGACCAATCTGCGCGCCCAAACGCAGGCGCAGTGCATTCAGCTTGATAAAGCCCTGTGCATCTTCCTGATTATACGCACCTTCATCATCTTCAAACGTCACAACGCGGGTATCATACAGGCTGTTCGGGCTTTCACGGCCAACGCAAATGACATTGCCTTTATACAGCTTCAGGCGTACGCGCCCGGTTACCGAATGCTGCGAGGCATCGATCAGTGCCTGCAACATGCGGCGTTCGGGAGAAAACCAGAGGCCATTATAAAGAATGGAGGCGTAGCGCGGCATCAGGCTATCTTTAAGATGCATGGCTTCGCGGTCCAGAGTAATGGACTCAATGCTCCGATGCGCCGTAAGCAGGATTGTGCCGCCCGGCGTTTCGTACACACCACGGGACTTCATGCCCACAAAGCGGTTTTCCACCAGATCCAGACGCCCAATACCATTGGCCCGGCCCAGTTCATTCAGCCGCGTCAGCAATGTTGCGGGGGACAGAGCCTCGCCATTGATGGCAACCGGGTCACCGCTCACAAAGTCGATGGTAATTTCTGTTGCGCGGTCAGGCGCGGCTTCAGGCGCAATCGTACGCTGGAAAACAATTTCCTCAGGGGCGACGGCCGGATCTTCCAGCATTTTCCCTTCGGAGGAAGAGTGCAGCAGATTGGCGTCCACAGAGAACGGCGCTTCGCCGCGTTTATCCTTTGCAATGGGAATCTGGTTTTCTTCAGCAAAAGACAGCAGACGTGTGCGCGAGGTCAGGTCCCACTCACGCCACGGTGCAATGACCGTAATGTCAGGCTTGAGGGCGTAATAAGCCAGTTCAAACCGGACCTGATCGTTGCCCTTGCCAGTAGCGCCGTGTGCAACCGCATCCGCACCAACAGCCTCTGCAATTTCAATCTGACGCTGGGCAATCAGCGGGCGGGCAATGGAGGTGCCCAGCAGGTACTGGCCTTCATACAACGTGTTGGCACGGAACATCGGGAAGACAAAGTCCTTCACGAATGTCTCGCGCAGGTCTTCCACAAAAATTTCCTTGACCCCGAACATCTCGGCTTTTTTGCGTGCGGGTTCAAGCTCTTCACCCTGACCAAGGTCAGCCGTAAAAGTCACGACTTCGCAGCCATAGGTCTTTGTCAGCCATTTCAGGATAACGGAGGTATCAAGCCCGCCTGAGTAAGCCAGAACAACCTTTTTAACGTTTTTTTTGGCGGAAGTCGCGCCCATGCACCAATCTCCTGATCACTCTGAAATAACAGGTTTGCCTTTCTCCTATCACCGAGAAAGGTCTGGAGCCAGAGCGCTTTGCCCATCCAGCCATGCTCGGACAAGAAAAAAGTGTGTTTTTAGGAGGGAAGGGAGTTTCTTGCCCGTTCACTCGCTGTTTTTAACTGCCCGCAAGCTGCCAGAATATCGCGTCCACGGGGCGTGCGGATGGGGGATGCAAAACCCGCGTTCATAACAATTTCTGCAAATCTGTTCTGCTGCTCACGCGTGGAAGGCCGATAGTCACTACCCGGCCAAGGGTTGAACGGAATCAGGTTAACCTTGGCGGGAATGTCCGCAATCAACCGGACCAGTTCACGGGCATCTGCTTCGCTATCATTCACCCCGCGTAGCATGATGTATTCAAAGGTAATGCGCCGCGCATTACTCGCGGCCGGGTAACGGCGGCAGGCCGCCAACACTTCCTCGATCGGATATTTGCGATTGAGAGGCACAATTTCATCCCGCAGATCATTCCTTACGGCATGAAGGGAAACCGCAAGGTTAATCCCCAACTCGTCCCCACAACGGTCCATAAGCGGCACCACACCGGACGTGGACAGAGTAATACGCCGCCGGGACAGCCCTATGCCTTCTCCATCCATGATGATTCGCATGGCCTTGGCAATGTTCTCGTAATTATACAGGGGTTCGCCCATGCCCATCAGAACAATGGTGGACAGCAGGCGAGGGGTATCCCCCTTGGGGCTGGGCCATTCCCCGTAGGAATCCCGCGCAGCCATAAATTGCCCAACAATTTCCGCAGCCCCCAGATTACGAACCAGCTTTTGGGTGCCAGTATGGCAAAATGTGCATGAAAGCGTACATCCCACCTGAGATGAAATGCACACAGCGCCCCGATCTTCCCGCCGGTCGGGAATATAGACGGTCTCCGCTTCCTGCCCATCGCGGAAGCGGAACAGAAACTTACGTGTTTCATCCTGAGATGTCTGCACGGTTGCGGGTTCTGGCCGTGCGATAATGAATTTTTCAGCCAGTTTTTGCTGGAGCGGCTTGGCAATGCTGCTCATAAGCGAAAAATCGGTAACCCCCTGATGATAAATCCAGTGCCACAACTGCTTGGTACGAAAAGGTTTTTCTCCAATTTCGACCAAAATTTCCGTGAGTTCCTCACGAGAAAGTCCAACTATATCCCGCCGTCCATCAGCCGTAACCATAGAAGGTGGGCTAAACAGGGCCGCTTTTGCCAGAATGCGTGTACGCTCTTCGGCATTCAGTGCGGTAACCGCAGCGGCATCGGCAGGGATTGAAGGGGGAGGGACTGGAGACGACATGGGGCTATGCACTGTTTCAAAAAATGGGGATGAGTGAGGGTCATAACAAAAAAAGAGGCTGACAGATACCAGCCTCTTTTCCTCCACACCATCATCTAGGCCTAATGACTGATAATTCCATCGTCCCTGCTACTGGGCAGAAGGCTGGCTCTGCCCTTTCAGAGCATTCTGGAGCCACGTGGCCATTGTCATTTTGGACGTATCAACATTATCCAAAATCATGCCAATGGTCTGTGCGGAATAAGCATCTGGCTTTGTATCTGCGGAAATGGGGAAGGAAGGGCGCGTAATTTCAATCGTTAGCGCGGGGGCTTCCTGCTTGTCCTCTCCCACATTCATGCTCGCAGGCCCGGCACCTTCCTCCTGTATATCGGCAACAACCGAAAGTTTGTCGGCCTCCGGGTTCTGGCCAAAATACAGATAGGCATAGGTTGCCGCAGCAGAAAGAACATCCTTCACGGTCTGCCGATACAGGTCCGAAGGGCCGGAAGTGCTCTCCACATGCAATGTCGCAGGATCAGCCTTAATGGTCAGCACACCAGCCTGCATGTCATCCTGCAAAAGCAATCCGTCCTGTTCATACCCCCGAAGCAGAACATTGCCTGTTTCCGTTGTTGGGCGGGATGGGGCGGAAGGATGGTACGCAGGGGCCGCGCAGACATATGAACTGGAGGCCAAAAGGAAGGTGACGCTGAATAGTGTCGCGATCTTGCGCATGATCCTGTGTAGCTTCCCTTAGATGGTGAACTGATTTGTGCATTCTCTCGGAGAATTGTGGCAAAAAAACTGATCATCTGCCATGCAAAAATCGGGAAGCGACCTGAAAATTTAATTTAACATTGACACGCGTAGTCGAATTTTTATGCCTTGCGGCGTGCCGCTATCAGGAATTCCTTGTTTCCTTCAGGCCCGGTAATCGGGCTTAACTCAATACCCAGCACTTCCCAGCCCGGCAGCGTAGACCACCATTCGTGAATGCTTGCACACACACTTTCATGCACGGCGGGATCACGCACAACGCCTTTTGCACCGATCTGCTCCCGCCCGGCTTCAAACTGCGGCTTAATTAGCGCCACAGCCCACGCATTGTCCGCGGCAAGGCCGAGTGCTGCAGGCAGAACCGTTCGCAGGCCAATAAAGCTGGCGTCACACACAATCACTTCGGGGGCTACCGGAATAAGTGTACTGTCCAGATACCGGGCATTGCACTTTTCCAGCACACTAACCCTTGGGTCGGAGCGCAGCTTCCATGCCAACTGCCCATGCCCGACATCAACGGCATAAACATGCTCTGCACCATGGGTCAGCAACACATCTGTAAAGCCTCCAGTGGAAGCCCCGACATCCAGACATACTCGCCCTTGCGGAGAAAGGCCAAAATGCTCAAGGGCATGCGCCAGCTTGCATCCCCCGCGGGAGACCCAAGGGTGGTCTTGGCCACGCAGCTCCAAGGGGGCGTCCTCGGCTAGCTGATCACCAGCCTTGGACACACGCTTGGTACCATTGAACACAAGCCCGGCCATTATCAGGGCCTGAGCTTTTGTCCGGCTTTCCACCAACCCACGATCGACCAGAAGCTGATCCGCACGACGCCGAGCCATACAGTCAGGCCGTCCGTTCTTCCGTCAGGTTTACACCCAAGGCGTTAAGAGCGGTTGCGACGATGTGTGGGGCAGACAGCCCGGCCTCGTCATACTGCGCGTCCTGCGTGTTGTGGTCGATAAAGCGGTCGGGCAGGGTCATGGGGCGGAAGCGCACCCGGTCCAGCA
>NZ_CAWUEO010000010.1:0-23131 GCF_963921165.1 Acetobacter zythi | reverse complement strand
TCGTCGTCTCCTTCGTGATATCCACATACGGATTATGGGTCATGGTCGCCCAGTCGATGACACCGGGCACCTTCCAGTTGGTATCCCCTGTGCCGTCGCCAGCGATTTTGCGCACCGCGCCGACCAGTTCATGGTCCCAGATGCGGCCGTAATCGGGGCTGGTGACCGCGCGTAGCTCGACGCGGCCGTCCTCGGTCTCCAGTGTTTTCACCAGTTCGGCCCGGTGTGACAGCAGGCCGTGCTGGAGATTGATCGCTGCCAGTGGAGCCGGAAGGTTGCGCAGATAGGATGATGGCGCGCCGACCAAACTGGACATCTGGCCGAACGACCAGTGTGTGGGGACAATCGGCTCCTGCTGTCCCGGTACGGTCAGGGTCAGGCGCTCGGCATTGTCGCGGGATGCTTCCACGCGGATGGCGCGGCTTTCCACCGTGCGGGCGGTGGCGCGCTCGGCACGGGTGAGCGTGGCCGCATGCAGGTCGGACAGGGACAGGTAGCGCTCATCATCGGGGCGGGAAAACCATTCGGACGAGACGCGGGCACTCCGTTCGCCTCGCGACGGGTCGATACGGAAGCCGCCGGAAGTGGCACCACGGGACGCGGGGGACAGGATGGTGGTCATGGGAGACTCTCCTCTTATGCCGGTTATTCGGCACAGAAGGCGAAGCCACCCTCTTCCTCTGATCACCACTTCCCACGCGGGATCCCATCCGACCGCAGAAACACCCAACCCCTCATCCCGGAACACGGCGCTCTCTTCACCTACCGGAAATCATGACTGCGATGGGGGGGAAGAGGAATGTCGGCTGTCAGGCATGAAAACCCGACCTGACCGAGAGGCAGATGCACATCATAAATGCGTTACGTCCGGTGTTTGATCTGGGCTGCCGGATCGGGTGTTCAATTATCATCCTGCCCTGCGCGCTCCGTTTTCCAGATATCCCGGTATAGGAAAACAAGGAAAGGGACGGGCCACAGGAACGGAAAGCTTCCGTGCAGGGCCAGCCCCATGGCGGCAGCCATCACGCCTGCCAGAAAAGCCCCCCACAAAAGTAGCGGCAGAAAAATGCTTCCTGCGACAGGGCGAGTGTTCCTGTCCGGCGCCAGACATGACGCTACCCATTCCGCAATTCCCGATGCGGCTTTCAGCAGGTTTGTTGTCACGACGATCGTGGGCATGGGCGTGCCGGAGAACTTCGCGATCGTCTCGCCCTGCACGGCCAGAAGTGCTGGCAGCACGAAAAATTCGCCCCAGTAACGCAGGGCCGATCCATGCACGATCTGCGCCAGAACCATGAAGATTGTCATCACCATGACCCCGTAAGCTGGCGACCATAACAGCCGCATCAGGCCGGACAGGATGGCGGCAAGGAAAAAGATACCCAGCACACCGACCAGAAGCAGGCCATGGTGCCAGTTCCCACTGATAAACGAGGCGCCCATATGCGTGGTATTGCCGGTCATCGCACCAGCAAAGACACCGCCCAGATCGACGAAACTCAGGGCATCCACATAGCCTGCGACAAGCCCGAGAATGAGAACCCGCCGGGCGGAAATCGAGACCGGGAGAAGGGAGGAGGGCATTATTGCGACCGGGAGGTGATTGACGGATAGAGCCTGCGGGCGACCCGCTCCATGGTCAGACCCTGCACGATGATGGTGAACACCACGACACCATAACAAACAGGCAGTAGCAGGTCGCGCAGGTCTCCGGGTGGCAGGCCAAGCGCCAGAGAAACCGAGATGCCGCCACGCAGGCCGCCCCATGTCAGGATACCGAGGACACGGCCCCGCTCCCATTGTCGGAGATGAACCGGAAGAGTGGAAAACAGAACGCTCAATGCCCGCACGGCAATGGACAGCGGGATCACGGCAAGCGTCGCCAGCACCGTAAACAGATGCGGCGTGATCTCCAATATTTCAAAGCCAATGAGCATGAACAGCAGCACGTTCAGCACTTCGTCAATCAGCGTCCATGCGATGTCGAGTTCCTTGCGGGATACTTCATCGAAAACGGAATGGCTGTAGCTGGTTCCGAAGCAGAGACCGGCCACGACGACGGCAATCGCACCGGACATGCCAAGCTGGTTGGCGATGCTGAAGGTTCCGGTCGCCAGCGCCAGCGAAGTCAGCAGATCGATATGCGGATCCCGCTGTTCCCTGAGCACACGAAGCGCGATCCACCCGGTTGCCGCTCCAAGAAGCCCCCCACCGAGCGCTTCGCGGCAGAAGCTCAGAGCAATCTCCGAAGCTCCCACTCCCTGACTGTCCCCAGTCGCCAGCCCGATCGTCACACCGAAGATGACAACACCTACCCCATCATTGAACAGGCTCTCGCCCGCAAAAACGGCCTGTAGCGGTCCCGGCAGTCCCAGACGTTTCAGCATTCCCACAACCGAAACCGGGTCTGTTGGGGCGAGAATGGTGCCGAGCACAATGCACCACGTAAAGGGAACGGCATGCCCCAGAAAAGGGAAAACACACCATGCCGCGACCGCCAGAAACGCCACGGCCAGAACGGTTCCCAGAATGGAGAGGGCAGTCACGGACATCAGCTTTGCGCGCAGATGTCCGACATTCACCTGCATGGCTCCGGCAAACAGAAGTAGCGACAGGGCACCGTTCAGAAGTGCCGCAGGCAGATTGATGGCTCCGAGCACGGATCGTGGAAGAGCCTGAAGATCATAGGCCGGGATCAGCGGGTTCAGAATCATGACCAGCAGCGAGGTCAGCAATGAGAAGACCAGAACGCCGATGGTCACCGGGACGCGCAATGTGTGGTGGTTGAGAATGCTGAAGCCTGCCGAGAGGGTCAGGAGCAGGGCGAGGAGGCTGATGGTATCCATGGCCTCACCGCTGACTGCTCAGGCTCCTTACGTCAAGAAAAACCGGGAATAGAAAATAAAGGGACGTGATATTTTTAAACGGTCTGACGAGGCGACGCAGCGAATTCAATAAAATCCCGCAGATAGTGAATATCTTCATCGGTTTCCCGATGGCCAAGGAATATCTGTTTCGCAATACCCTTTTTTCCAAGCTTCACCGGATAAAGCTCAAAGCGTGTGGCGTATTCTTCCACAAGCCAGCGAGGAAGTGCCGCAACGCCCCTTCCATGGCTGACCATCACCAGCATGATATCCGTCGTTTCAATCTGCTTCTGCTGTCGGGGTCCAATCCCTGCTGGTTGCAGGAACTGCGTGTAAATATCGAGCCGCTCAGACGGAACCGGATAGGTAATCAATGTTTCATCTGCCAACTGCTCTGGTAAAACAAATTTTGCCTTCCGAAGAGGATGCTCCGGACCAACAGCCAGCACCAGTTCATAGTCAAATACTGGTGTGAATTTGAGACTAGGTTTATACAGGGGATCAGGGGTCACCAGAATATCGATTTCATTACTGAACAGCGCGCCGATCCCGCCGAACTGGAATTTCTGTCGTACATCCACATCGACCTTTGGCCATCTCTCCAAGTAAGGTGAAACGACTTTCAGAAGCCACTGATAACAGGGATGGCATTCCATCCCGATGCGCAATGTCCCGCGCCCGCCATTTGCGAATTGTTCAATACGGCTTTCCGCCAGTTCAAATTGCGGGAGCAGACGGTTTGCCAGAGACAAAAGCCATTCACCGGCCTGAGTAAGAACAAGGGATCGTCCTTCCCGTCGCCATATCCTGACGCCAAGCTGCTGTTCGATCTTGCGGATAGAGTGGCTGAGCGCAGGTTGGGTCAGGTTCAGACGCGCCCCGGCAGCCGTCAGCGAACCTTCCCGTGCGACTTCCTGAATGATTGTCAGATGACTGCGTTCCAGAATGCCCATGTTTTGTCCGATAAATGCACGAAATTCATATAGACATAAAAATATATCATTTCAGTTCATTTTTATAAACTTCTATTATGAAGGACCAATCAGTCATACGGACGCTGCTCATGGTCTCCATCGACACTCATGATCATTTTCACTGTAGATCGAAATGCAGCTTCAACCTTTCGCCTGAAATTTTCAAAGAAAAGTCGGATGCTGTGAGTATTTGCGACTGACATGGCAGACAGGCTGAGCAAATGGCTGTCAGAAAAGCGCATCGACGGACTGTTGCCGCGTAATTCCGAAGCTCCAGTCCCGATCCTGTCCTTCGAGTTTGTCCCACCGAGGACTGACGCAATGGAACAGCGGCTCTGGCACTGCATCCGGCGCCTGGCGCCACTTGCGCCTCGTTTTGTCTCGGTCACCTATGGTGCGGGCGGAACCACGCAGGCCGGCACTTTCTCCACGGTGTTGCGTCTGAAGCGGAAGACAGACCTTGTTCCCGCAGCTCATCTGACCTGTGTCGGCGCAACCTTCGAGGAGGTAGATGACCTTGCCCGTCGCTATCGGGATGCTGGTGTTAATCATATCGTGGCCCTGCGTGGCGATCCTCCTACAGGCGCTGCGGATTACACTCCGCGGCCAGAGGGCTATGCTCATGCCAGCGATCTTGTCGCCGGTCTGCGTCGCATCGCGAATTTTGATATCTCTGTGGCCGCCTATCCTGAAACCCACCCTGCTGCGTCAAGCCCGGAGGCCGATCTGGATAATCTCAGGCGCAAGCTCGATGCGGGGGCGACACGCGCCATCACGCAGTATTTCTTTGATACTGAGATCTACCTGCGTTTCCTGGACCGATGCCGGGCAGCCGGAATTACTGTACCGATCATTCCTGGCATTATGCCGATTTCAAATTACGAGCAGATCGTGCGCTTTTCGGCTGTGTGCGGGGTAACGGTGCCAGCATGGCTGAGGCATCTGTTTGAAGGGACTGCCAACAATCCTGAACTTCGTCGTGTCGTCGCCAGTGTGGTGGCGGTGGCGCAGATCCGTACTTTGCAGGCTCATGGACTCAACGAGTTTCATGTCTCCACGCTCAACCGTGCTGGTCTGACTTACGCGATTGCCCATATCCTTGGGATGCGTCCGATGCAGACGAACGCATCTCATAATGTGACAGGCCTTTTGGAAACAACGGAAATCCCCAATGAGCGAGAAACCCCGGCAGATTTTGACCCCACCGAAGGGACACAGGAAGGTGCTCCTCCATTCATGCTGCGCACCCTGTTCGGGTGAGGTGATGGAGGCCATGACCGCATCGGGTATCGACTACACGATCTTCTTCTACAATCCGAACATCCATCCCGAGCGGGAATATCTCCTCCGCAAGGACGAAAACATTCGGTTTGCCGATAAACACGGTATCCCCTTCGTCGATGCCGATTATGACAGAGACAACTGGTTCGCTCGTGCGAAAGGCATGGAATGGGAGCCGGAACGCGGTGTCCGTTGCACCATGTGCTTCGATATGCGTTTTGAACGCACATCACTTTACGCTCATGAACATGATTTCCCCGTGATGACCAGTTCGCTCGGTATTTCACGATGGAAGAATATGGCGCAGATCAATGATTGCGGCCAACGCGCCGTATCTCCTTATGAAGGGCTCTCCTACTGGGATTTCAACTGGCGCAAAGGGGGCGGTTCCTCGCGGATGATCGAGATCAGCAAACAGGAGAAGTTCTACCAGCAGGAATATTGCGGCTGCGCCTATTCGCTGCGTGATACCAATGCTCATCGCCGCAGTCAGGGGCGTTCGCCGATCGAGCTTGGCACGCTCTATTATGGAACCGACGATGAGGCATGATCACACACAAGACGAGGGGGCCTGTTTGCTCGGTGATGTGCCGACCCCCAAAACGACACGTGATGAGAAGCAGCACGAAGCCTCTCTGGCATGCGATGCCCCGGAGGACAGCGTTCCGGATGAGGAAACCCAGTTCGGATGTCCGTGTTGTATGAACCCGTGGCTCCGTTGATCCGGGCAATATGCTGTTCAGACAGTGAAACGAACCATGCACCACGCCCTTGCCAGAGATATTCTGTCTTATCTCCAGACACCTGAACGTCTGGCCCTCTCAAAGAGTGAACGCCTTACGCGGTTTGTGGATTTTCTCTCGGGAAATCACAGGATTATTGGCTGCCGAAAGCAGGAATGTCGGAAACGACTGCGCCGGTTCGGGTACATCCTCGGTGCTGTCTGTCCTATGGCAGAGAGGGCGAGCGATATTGAAAAGCTCATCACGACGGTGGAGGACATCTGCACACGTCCTTTCACGCCAGCCACTCTTCAGGATGCATTGGGAATTTCCAGTCGGGAACATATCAGATGGACGTGTGACGGCAAGCTCAGGCCGATTGGAACGAAAATGATAAAGGATCGTGGGCGTTTCTCGCTGACTTTATACAGCGCGGAAGACGTGGCGAGACTGCTAATGTCTCCGGAAATTCTGGCATCGTGGAGGGCAAGACCTGTGGCCTGCCCTCCACGATAGAAACCCGCAGAGTTACCTATCAGGCCGAGAGTTCTTTTCGAACAATTTCCGCACCTGCGCCCAGAGCATCCAGCTTGCCGCGAGCCACATTACGCGGCAAAGGCGCCATACCGCAATTGGTGCAGGGATAAAGCTTGTCGGCATCCACAAATTGAAGGGCTTTTCGTAGCGTATTTGCGACTTCGTCTGGAGTTTCAATGGCATTGGTGGCTACATCAATGGCGCCGACCATGACCTTTTTCCCACGAATAAGTTCGATCAGATCCATCGGAACGCGGGAGTTCTGACATTCCAGTGAAATCAGATCGATATTGGATTTCTGCAGTTTGGGAAAGATCTCTTCATACTGCCGCCACTCTTCCCCAAGGGCATTTTTCCAGTCGATATTGGCTTTGATACCATAACCATAGCAGATATGGACGGCGGTTTCGCATTTCAGTCCTTCAATAGCCCGCTCCAAAGTGGCGATGCCCCAGTCATTGACCTCATCAAAAAAAACATTGAAGGCAGGCTCATCGAACTGGATGATGTCGACACCAGCCGCTTCCAGTTCTTTCGCTTCCTGATTGAGAATTTTGGCGAATTCGCAGGCCAGTTTTTCGCGGCTTTTGTAGTGGCCATCATGGAGCGTGTCGATCATGGTCATGGGACCGGGGAGCGCCCACTTGATGGGCTTCTTCGTCAGCGTGCGTAAAAACTTCGCATCCTCGACAAAAACAGGCTTCTCGCGCGTTACAGCGCCTATGACTGATGGCACGCTCGCATCGTAGCGGTTGCGAATTTTGACCGTCTGGCGATTCTCGAAATCTACACCATTGAGATGTTCAATGAACGTCGTGACGAAATGCTGACGCGTTTGTTCACCGTCACTGACGATATCGATCCCAGCGCGGTCCTGATCGTCCAGTGTCAGGCGTAGCGCATCCTGTTTGCCTTCGACCAGTTCCTCTCCGTGCAATTTCCAGGGCGACCACAGGGTCTCAGGCTGTGCGAGCCATGAGGGTTTGGGCAGACTACCAGCCGTTGAGGTGGGGAGCAGTGTTTTCATGAGAGATGACCTTGTCTTTCTGATGGATCAGCCGGCGTCACTGGCAGACCACTGTTCGAGGATATCGTGATATGGCCAGATGAAATTTTCTTCCGTATATTTTCCCTGAGCGGTTGCCAGTTGGCTCCGCTCTTCCCGGTCGTAGACAATTCGGGTGTTTGAATAATCCTGATGATTCAGGCTTGGCTGATAACAGTCAGCCGCCGCAGAATTGGCATTGTAAATTTCAGGACGGTAGACCTTCTGAAAAGATTCCATCACGCTGATGGTGCTGATCAGTTCAAGGGCAGAATAGTCAGACAGCAGATCGCCAAAAAAATAGAAGGCCAACGGTGCAGCACTATTGCGCGGCATGAAATAACGAACCTGCATACCCATTTTTTGAAAATACTGGTCTGTCAGGGAAAATTCTCGCTGCTCATATTCAACGCCGAGAACAGGATGCTGATTTTCCGTCCGATGATAGGTACGATTGGTCGAAACACTGAGGCAGATGACTGGCGGTTTTTTGAAATTCTGCTTGTAAGCAGACGAGTTCATAACGCTTTTAAAGAGATTTCCATGTAAGTCCCCATAGTTATGGGGGACACTGAATTCGGCTTTCTCTTTATTGTAAGCCGGTAACAACACGCTGAAGTCGTAATCCCGCACATACGAGGAAAAACTGTTCCCGGCGAGGCCCTCTATCCGTTTGTTGGCGTTTTTATCAACAATTGTTGTGTAGAGGACTTCGATCAGAGGAAAGCTGCCGCTTTTGCCAGAAAAGGCGAGATCCATCTCGACAGAAACGATTTCAAGTTCAAGAGTGTAGCGATCTCTGTTGGCATTATCCCAGTGCGCCAGATCATTGAACCGGTTGTCGATCATGCGCAGCACGTTGCGCAGGTTTTCCTGACGGCTTTCCCCTCTCGCCAGATTGGCAAAATTGGTCGTAAGGCGCGTCCTGTCAGAAGGATGATAGTTCTCATCGAAGCGGAGCCTATGGATACTGAATGTCGAGTCCTGAATCATTGTGGTCCTGTGTCCCTTTTCCACCCCAATCCAGAATGAGGACAATGGTGATGCATGGCATCCCCAGTTTGGCTTCTGCCTCTCTCAGGCGGTGGTGGTCATCGTCATCGCAGCTTTATGCCTGAACGTATCCGTGAGTAGAAATGATTTGATTTCATAAACACATCAATTTTGTTCATGGTAAAATGTGGCGGCGTTGTCCCCGGAAAGAACGACACCGGAAACTGATCAGCGCACTGTTTGTCTTCGGGAAATCAGGTCAATCAGACGCATGGTCTACATACGAAAAACTGATATCTGCCTTCCGCCGCTCCATGATGTTCCAGCTTGCACTCTGGATGCGTTTGGCGGCATGGTGCAAAGGCAAACGCTTCAATGGTCCCGCGCGAGCGGGTTAATAGGGAACTCCGTTATGTTCTGGTCAGACATTCGGCCAGAAGCAAAGTCGGAGGCTGCTCCCGCAACTGTAGGCGGTATGTCACTGGTTCGTTCACTTTGAACGTGAACCACTGTTCTCATAGGAACGGGAAGGTTGGAACCGGTTGGCCATGATCCGTGAGCCAGGAGACCTGCCATTGCTCAGCCACCAACCGTCGGGCGGGATGACCGAAGGGAGGAGAGAATATATGCCTGTCTGCCTTATGCCGCGGTCGTTCCTGATGAATCAGGCGGTGGCCTCTTGTCCGGACACGGTCTTCTGCTCTGTTATTCCTGACCGATATATGGACAACGCTTTTGTGCTGCTGACAGCATTGATCCGTTAGAAACTTTCGGTTCAGCCGGCGGACACTGACGCATTCTGTCCGGTAATTGATAACGAGTTATACCTGCTCAGACAAAATGCGAGAGACGACATAACGCTCCATGACTTGGGTTGCGTTGTTTCCTTTGCGCTGAGCCAGTTGAAGTGTCGAGGTAATGGAAAACGAGCTCCACCAAATTTCAGACCATTCAGCGTGCGCGGTACAGATTGATTTAAGACGTGTCAGAACCAACCCGGATTTCTGGTATCCTGTCGCCTGGTCCCGTGAATTGGGAGGGGAAAAGGCAATCGATGTCCGGTTTGCAGGACAGCATATCGTCATCGTACGTCCTAAAAGCGGCGTTCCTTATGCGCTAGATGGCCTGTGCGCCCATCGGCAGGTTCTGCTTGGCAAAGGAAAGGTTTGTGGTGACCAGATAAGCTGTCCCGCTCATGGTCTGAGATATAATCGGGACGGCCAATGTGTTTCGCCCAATGTTTCTGCCGAAGCGCAATGTCTGCGTCTCAAAAGTTGGGCCTGTCGCGAAAAAGACGGGCTTATTTTTGTTTTCATGGGGGATCAGTCTCTTGCAGAGATTGTCCCGCTCCCTGACTTTCCAAGGGTGAGAGATACGCGTTATCGCACGCGACGTTTCGGGCAGATGGTGAACTGTCATTACAGTTTCATGCATGAAAACCTGATGGATATGAATCACCAGGTCCTGCACAGTCGGTTGGTCGGAAAAATGAAGCCGCGGTTTCTGGGAATGGACCACGGTGATGATTTTGTTGAAGCCCGCTACACCTTTGCACGAACCGGCGGCAAACAGCCTTTGAGTGAGGCGCTGATCTACGGCCAGAGACGCCGTGATGGTCGGGATTTTGCCTATCGGGACGTCATGACCATCAGGACACACTATCCCTATCAGAGCCTGCGTATTGAAACGCAGGGGATTGAGGAACCCGTGATGGAGTTGTGGATCTCGTATGTGCCACAGGACCGTGAGCAAATGACCAACCGTGTTTTCGGTCTGTTGTCGATCAAACGATTGAAAGTGCCTTTTTTACTGGATCTTGCCTGGCCAATACTGGTCGCATTCACGGAGCGCGTCTTCTTTGAAGATCGCGAGATTGTCGAGCTGGAACAGGCGGCATGGAAAGACCTCGGTGGAGATCACAATCGGGAAGTCTTTCCTGTTATCAATCAACTTCGCAATCTGCTCAGGCGATGTGGTCAGGCACCGGAAAGCGCAGAAAAGGCAGCACTATGAGATTGCCTTTTATAGCACCACCTTCCCACGCTTTTCATCCTTTGCTGGAAAAGATCATTCTTCTGGCGCCTGATCGAACCTGTGTCATTTCTTTACTGGGGACAGATGCAGTTTTACCTGAAGAAGAACAATTGCAGCAGAATGGCTATGATCTTTTCCAGATGACTGTTTCCAATCTACCAACAGACCATCAGATGCGTGGTGACTATCTGGAAGCACATTTCAGGCCGCTTCTCGACACAGCGATAGAAATGGCGATGGCGCTGACTGACAGGCCAGCGCATGTGCAGGAAGCAAGTTACGTGCAAACCTATATAGCGGTTCAGAATCTGATTGGTGCACAGAAAGCTGCGATGGATCTGTATTGTCGTGTGCAAGTTGTATCAATATTTTCATGATTTTCCTTGTTACGCCCTTCTCCTTTGTTTCAGGGCGAGAGGGTCGACGTCAGTCAGTGGATGCAAGCTGAAACTATGATTTCCTGAAGAGTTTGAGCCAGAGGAGACAGGTCATGAGTAATGTTATGGATTTCCCCATCCAGAACGGGGCGGCCAGGTCCTATCTGGCTGCGAAAGATCTCACAAAAGAACAGTGCCGTTTTATTCTCTCTCTACCGATAAATGGTGAATATGGCATTCCCAGAGCGGATCGCGGCGCCATCCGTGGATCATTGATATTGATGGGATATGTCGCGGCCGGGTTTTCCGCACGCTGGGGCAGTGCTGCCGCTCGCCTTACCAGTCGAGGACGCATCGTGCATCGGAAATTGATGTCTGGTGAAAACCTTTGATGAAGTGGCATAGGATCTGAAGAGGGAAAGCTAACATAGGCCATTTGAATGGTGGCCTCGAATTTAGAATCAAAAAATTATGCGATGTCATCGGGACTGAAACTAGCCGATCACTCATGAAACAATGTCCGCTTACGGGATGACTGCATTCATGCGAACACGTCTGCAATGAGGCGACTGCTGCCCGTCCGCTCTGCTTCTGCTATACTGACAGGTATGTTGCTGCAGGAATTGTCCATAATGCTTAGCGGTCAATCTCAATCACCAGCTTTGTTCCGCTGGAGAGAATGCGCATACCGATCTCCCCATGTTTTGAGTGCCTGAATAACTGGTTTCAGGGTTTTGCCCAGATCGGTCAGGGCGTATTCCACATGCGGTGGTACCTCGGGGAAGACGGTGCGTGACACCAGGCCGTCTGCCTCGAGTTCGCGCAACTGGTTGGTCAGCATCCGCTGTGTGACATTGGGCAGGCGGCGGCGCAGTTCGCCAAACCGCAGCACCCCGTCCTCGAACAGGTGATACAGAATCAACGCCTTCCACTTGCCCCCAAACAGTTCGAGCGTGGCTTCCACCGTGCAGCCGGGGCTACAGGCCAGCGTGGTGTGACGAATGCGGGGCATGGTATCATTCCTGACACTAGTGGCGGTTTATGTGCGTTCTTGCGCACACCAGAGGGTGGGTCAATGTTTACACGCGGGCCGGACGGATGTCCTGCATTTGTGAACAAGGTTGATCATGTCTTCGTCTTCTTTATTCGATCCTGTGCGGCTGGGCGATTTGTCCCTTGAAAACCGGATCTTCCTGCCACCCCTGACACGCTGCCGCAGCACGCAACCCGGGGACATCACCAACACGCTGATGGCCGAATATTACGCGCAGCGCACACAGGCGGGGTTCCTGATTACCGAGGGCACGCAGATCGAACCCCGCGGACAGGGCTATGCCTGGACACCGGGCATCTACTCCCCTGAACAGGTCGCGGGCTGGAAACTGGTCACCAATGCGGTACACGCAAAGCGGCAGCCCATCTTTGCACAGTTGTGGCATGTCGGCCGCGTGTCCCACCGCGCTTTGCAACCTAGTCATGAGGCGCCGATCGCCCCGTCGGCGGTTGCGGCAACAGGCGTGAACGTGTTCATCCCCACGGGACCGGGCACGGGAAAGCTGGTCCCACCCGACATGCCGCGCGCACTTTCCATTCCCGAAATCCATGAACTGGTGGAGATGTATGCACAGGCGGCACGCAATGCACTGTCCGCCGGGTTTGATGGTGTGGAGATTCACGCCGCCAATGGTTACCTGATCAACCAGTTCCTATCCGAACGCGCCAATTTCCGTACCGATGCTTATGGCGGCAGCCTGTCCAACCGCCTGCGCTTCCTGCGCGAGGTGGTCGAAGCCGTCTCCGCCGTGGTTACGCCCGACAGGCTGGGCGTGCGATTTTCCCCACTGTTCGGCACGACCACGGAAGAGCGTGTCTATCTTGGCCTGCTGGAGGACAATCCGGCGGAGACCTACACGCAGGCCGTGCGCGTGCTGGCGGATGCGGGCATCGCCTATGTCTCGCTCGCCGAAGCCGACTGGGATAATGCGCCGGAAATGCCGGACACCTTCCGAGCCAGTGTGCGCGACATCTTCGACGGCCGCATCCTGTGCGCGGGCCGTTACGACCTGCACAAAGCCCAGCATGTGCTGGCACATGGATGGGCGGACATGATCGGCTTTGGCCGGAAGTTTATCGCCAATCCGGACCTGCCTGCGCGGCTGGAACACGGCTGGCCGTTCAACTCGCTGGACCCGGCGACGATGTATGGCGGCGGCGCGCATGGCTACACCGACTACCCGTTCCATAATCAATAAACAGGGAAACAGACCAATGAGTTTTTACCAAACCCTCAACCCGACCACGGAAACCGTGGAACGCACGTTTGAACTACATACCGCCGCGCAGATGAAGGCGATTGTCGATCGCGCGGACCATGTGTGGAAGACCGACTGGAAAAAATGCGACATCGCCGAGCGTAAGGTCGTCATGTCAAAGGCCGCCGATCTGCTGCGTCGCGATCGTGTGGCCCATGCGCGCCTGATCGCGACCGAAATGGGCAAGGCGCTACCGGACGCGCTGGAGGAAATCGACATCACCGCCGATATTCTCTCCTTCTATGCCGATGGCGCGGAGAAATTCCTCGCTCCCACGCATCTGAAGGTCAAGGAAGGCCATGCAAAGATCATCAATCAGCCGCTTGGCCTGATCTACTGCATCGAGCCATGGAACTTCCCCTATTACCAGCTTGCCCGCGTAGCGGGGCCGAACCTGATGGCAGGTAACGTGGTCATCGCCAAGCACGCGCCCAACGTGCCGCAATGCGCGCTGGCCTTTGAAAAGCTGTTCCACGATGCGGGCGCGCCTGTGGGCGTCTATACCAACATCTTCCTCGACAACGACCAGTCAGCCGAACTGATCAAGGATGTCCGCATCCGTGGCGTCGCGCTGACCGGTAGCGAACGCGCCGGCCAGGCGGTCGCGGCCGAAGCGGGGGCGGCGCTGAAGAAGGACACGATGGAACTGGGTGGCAGTGACGCCTTCGTCGTGCTGGATGATGCGGACCTTGAACTGGCGGTCAAATGGGCGACATGGGGTCGCTTCGCCAATAACGGGCAGGTCTGCACGGCGGCCAAGCGGATGATCGTGCATGAGAAGGTCTATGACGCCTTCCTCACCGGTCTGAAAAAGGCGATCACGCAGTTCCGCATCGGCGATCCGCTGGCTGAGGGCACCACCCATGGCCCGATGAGCAGCAAAAAGGCGCTGGACACTGCGCTGGCGCAGACTGACGAAGCCGTTAAGGCAGGGGCAACTCTGGTGGTTGGCGGCAAGCGGATGGATCGCAAGGGGTTCTTCATGGAGCCGACTATCCTGACGAATGTCTCCAAAGACAATCCGGTCTTCTATCAGGAGATTTTCGGCCCCGTTGCGGTCGTGCACAAGGTCGCGTCAGAGCATGAAGCCATCGAACTGGCCAATGATTCCCCCTATGGTCTCGGCGGGTCCGTGTTCTCCCGCGACCTTGCTCGCGCCGAAAAAGTGGCGGAACAGGTCGAGACCGGCATGATGTTCATCAACACCGCAACGGCTGCAGCGCCTGAACTGCCCTTTGGCGGGATCAAAAATTCGGGTTTTGGTCGCGAACTGTCTTTCCTGGGCATCGAGGAGTTTATCAACCGCAAGCTGATCCGCGTTGCCTAAAGATTAGGCGAATGCTGCGCCCTGTCCCAGATAAAAACCTATCCGGGACAGAGGTGTACTACTCACCAAGTTAAATATCGCCTGCGGGTCAAGTGATATTGGGAAATGATATCTATCTGCTTTGCCAACCGTACGATTAGTCATCGAATGACCGGGATGAGGCGAAAGCGGCAAGTAATCTTTCGCCTTCATGGCCGTCATTCCAAAGAACGCCGGACTTCAACACGGACCAACAGATCATCTGGCAGAGGCCGCTGAAGCTGCAGAGCCTCCTCCGCTGGCGCATTCATCCACACATCCAGTTCATCCGGCTGCGTCAGGATCACAGGCATGGCCTTCGGATGAACCGCGCCCACTTCCCGGTTGGCCTCAGTGGTCAGAAAACCGAACAGGTCATCCGTCGTCTCCCCGTCCGCCAGTTTCCGCACCGACGTCCACCGGCACCAGATCCCGGCAAAGAAAGCCAGCGGCTCACCGTCGCTGCGGACAAACCACGCAGGCCGTGATTTGCCATTAGGCAAACGCTCCGGTTCCGAAAAGGCGGTCAGCGGCACTAGACAGCGATGCGCCACCCCTTCCCAGCGCTTCCACCATGTCGAGGTCGGATTGCGGATATTGGTCATACCGCGATCCACTTTATGGCCTTTCAGGTAACCGGGCGGTGTCGGCATGCCCCAGCGCGCCATGACCAGTTCACGGCCATTGTCTCCATTCCGCACAACCGGTGCCATCGTGTTCGGGTAAATCTCGGGCAATGGCTGGAGATTCCCCGTGCGATCCTCGAGGACTTTTGCAACGTCCTTGATCGCCTGTGGGTTGGAAGTCATGGAATAGAGATTGCACATCCGCCTGTCCCCTTACGACCACATGCCGCGCAGGCGGGCGGCCATGTCGATCCGCACCGAATTCACCGCCTCCTGCCGGGCCTGCTCTTCCGGCTTCACGACGGGCCACGACACAGCCTCGAACAAGGGCAGCATGTCCCGGTCGATGAAACGGGTGCGTGAGGCATAGACATGCCGGTCGCCCCGGCTGTGCTGGCCATGCACATAGAAACGCTGCGGCACCATGATATCGAGACTGTCCTTCGCCCGCGTCATGGCGACATACAGCAGCCGGCGCTCCTCCTCGATGTCATCCTGCTCGCCTGTCGCCAGATCGGACGGAATGCAGCCATCCACCACATTCATCACGAAGACATTCTTCCATTCCTGCCCCTTGGCGGAATGGATCGTCGAGAGGATCAGGTAATCCTCATCCAGCAGCGGCACGCCAGCCTGGTCGGACGTGGCATCCGGCGGGTCCAGCGTCAGTTCGGTCAGGAACTTCTCGCGTGACGGATAGCCGCCGGCGATCTGCTCCAGCTGCACCAGATCGGCCAGACGGGTGGAAGCGTCCTCATGTAGACGCTCCAGATGCGGTTCATACCAGTAGCGCACAGCCGCGATCTCGCCCGGCCAGCCGACCTGATGGCCGCCAAGAGCGGTCAGCAGATTCACAAACCCCGTCCAGGCCTCGCCACTGCGCGGTGGTGCTTTCACGTCCCGCAGCGCATCGAAGGGATGGGCATTCTCGCCCATTGTATCCAGCACGCGCCGGGCTGAGGTCGGCCCCACGCCCGGCAGAAGCTGCAGAATCCGGAAGCCCGCAATGCGGTCGCGCGGGTTCTGGGCAAAGCGCAGCAGGGCCAGCACATCCTTGACATGGGCGCTGTCGAGAAACTTCAGGCCGCCAAACTTCACGAACGGGATGTTGCGCCTTGTCAGTTCCACCTCCAGCGTGCCGCTATGGTGCGAAGCCCGGAACAGCACCGCCTGCTGCTTCATCCGTGTGCCGGCCTCACGCTCTTCCAGCACCCGATCCGCGATGTAATTGGCCTGCGCCGTGTCGTCCTGGATGGTGACCAGTCGTGGCTTTTCCTCCGACGCCCGTTCGGTCCACAGATCCTTGGTGAACCGCTCGGCTGCTTCCCCGATCACGGCGTTGGCGGCATCCAGAATGGGTTTCGTGGAACGATAGTTCCGGTCCAGCGTCACGACGCATGCTGGAGGATCGAAAGACGCCGGAAAATCGAGAATGTTGCGCACGGTCGCGGCCCGGAAAGCATAGATCGACTGCGCGTCGTCGCCCACCACCGTAAGGCCGCGTCCATCCGGCTTCATGCCCAGCAGGTTCTCCGCCTGCAGCCGGTTGGTGTCCTGATACTCGTCAACCAGCACATGATCCCATTTGCCGCCGATATCGGCGGCCAGTACCGGATCGCTGACCATCTGCGCCCAGCACAGCAGCAGGTCGTCATAATCCAGCACGCCCTGTTCCTGTTTCGCCGTGACATAGCCTGCAAACAGCTGTTTGAGCTGGGCTTCCCAGCCCGCGCACCACGGATAGTGCTTAAGCAATACATCGGCGAGCGGTGCGCCGGAATTCACCACGCGGGAATAGATGGCAAGACACGTACCCTTGCCGGGGAACCGCTTCTCGGTTTTCGAAAACCCCAGATCATGGCGGATCAGATTCATCAGGTCAGCAGAATCTTCCCGATCATGGATCGAAAACGCCGGGTCCATGCCAATCTGCTGGGCATACTCCCGCAGCAGCCGCGCACCGATGGAGTGGAACGTCCCGGCCCAGGCCAACGCGTCAGCCAGAGGTCCGGCTTTGCCGCCGAGCACCGTTTTGCAAATGCGCTCTACCCGTCGCGTCATCTCTACACTGGCCCGCCGCGAGAAGGTCAGCAGCAGGATGCGGCGCGGATCGGCGCCTGAGGCGATCAGATGCGCGACCCGATGGGCCAGTGTGTTGGTCTTGCCCGATCCGGCGCCAGCAATGACCAGCAGAGGGGATGAATCCGCCCCGCCCGGCGAGACTCCGGTCCCGTGCGTGACGGCCTGCCGCTGCGCGTCATTCAGACGGGACAGATAATCGTCGCTGCCCGAAGCGGGAGAAAGTTCTGGATTCAATTCCTTAGCGCACTTTCATCAACGATACTGATCCAACATCGGATACCAGCATGCCGGATACGGAGCGAATTTGCATTGACTTGCGTAGCATGATTAGAACAAATCAGGAACATATAATCATGAAATACGCCTGCACAAGGACCGTCGAGCCGTGACATGACTGCTGAAATCCATAAAAAACCCGGTCTGGAGACGCTGCGGGCCGCAATCAGCCGTCTCGAAGGGCACAGCGACCGACGCCGCACGGTGCTGCCTTTTGGCGTGCGCGAGATCGACAGCCGCCTGCCCGGTGGCGGGCTGGCGCTCGGTGCCCTTCATGAAGTGGCCGGCGGTGGGAATGACGCCTTGCACAGTGCCGCCGCCGGTCAGTTCTGCGCCGGGATTGCGGCTCGCACACGTGGCAAGGTGCTCTGGATCGTCACCCGCCAGGATGTGTTCGCCCCCTCCCTGAAACAGGTCGGGCTTTCTGCTCGGCGGACCATTTTTGTCGAGGCCAGTTCGGATGTCGATGTGCTGGCCTGCTTCGAGGAAGGGCTGCGGCATGGTGGCCTGGGGGCCGTGGTCGCCGAGGTGGCGCGTCTGTCCATGACCGCCTCACGTCGCCTGCAACTGGCGGCCGAGACATCCGGCTCTCTGGGCATCGCGATACGCCGCTGGCGACGACAGACTGATGCGGCGGATTTCGGCCAGCCGACTGCCAGTGTGACCCGATGGCGGGTGTCCGTCCTGCCATCCGTGCCGTTGCCGGTGCCCGGTGTGGGACGGCCCCGCTGGCTGCTGGAACTGATCCGTGCCCGGGCGGGTGAATGTGCCGATTTTGAAGTGGAGGCCTGTGATGCCAAAGGAAGGCTCGCCCCCTGTATCCCGGTCGCGGATCGTCTCGCTTTACCTGCCACTCTGGGCGACCGACCGGATCAGGAAACGACTTGGACCAGACGCGCCCGCGCCTGAAACGCCGCTGGCGCTGGCCGGGCGCGAAGGACGGCGACGGATTGTCTTGTCGGTCGATCTCGCCGCCCGGAAGCTGGGGCTGCGCCCCGGCACGCCGGTCGCCAAGGCTCAGGCGCTCTATCCCGATCTGGTGCTGATGGACGCCGATCCCGAGGACGACCGACTGGGTCTGGAAAAGCTGGCGCTATGGTTCCAGCACAGGATCGCGCCCATCGTGGCCGTCGATGCGCCGGACGGCCTGGTTCTGGACACGACCGGGGCGGATCACCTGCATGGCGGTGAACTTCCCATGCTCAAGGACATGGTTCATCGCATGGCGGGCGCCGGGTTCCGGGCAAAGGCCGTGGTGGCGGAGACGTGGGGCGCTGCGCACGCCATCGCCCGCTATGGCCGGGTACCGATTGCCGTTGTGCAGGCCGGTGATGCGTCAAAGGCACTGGCCGATCTTCCCCTTGAGGCGCTGCGCCTGCCCCCCACCATTATCGAAGGTCTGGCCACGCTGGGTGTGTCGCGCATCGGACCACTGGCCGCCATGCCACGGGCACCCCTAGCGCTGCGGTTCGGTCCTGATATCGCCCGCAGGCTGGATCAGGCCTTTGGACGCATCGGGGAAGCCATCCTTCCGGTCCGTCCCGTCGATCCAGTCGAGGTCAGCCGGAACTTTGCCGAACCCATCGGCGCTGCTGAGACCATCGCGCGCTATATCGGCAAGCTGGTGCCGCTGCTCTGCCAGGGGCTGGACGAACGTGGACAGGGCGTGCGCCGCCTCGACCTGCTGCTGCATCGCGTGGACAGTCGCACCGAAGCGATCCGTGTGGCGACCGCCATGCCCGTACGGGACGTGAAACGTCTGACGCGGCTGCTGTGCGAGAAAATTGAAACGATCAATCCGGGCTTCGGCATCGAGCGCATGGTGCTGATCGCGTCACAGGCGGAACCCATGGACCGGCGGCAGACGGTCTCCTCCCTGATTGCCGAGGAAGAGACCGATGTGTCTGATCTGGTCGACACACTGGCCAACCGTGTGGGTATGCAGGCGCTCTATCGGTTTGCCCCGGTGGAAAGTGATCTGCCCGAACGCTCCTTCTGCCGCGTGCCCGCTCTGGCCCCCGAGGAGACGAAGGACTGGCCGGATCACTGGCCGCGTCCGACGCGCCTGCTCGCACGACCTGAGCCGGTGCAGGCCATGGCGGAACTGCCGGACCAGCCGCCGCTGTTCTTCATCTGGCGAGGGGTGCGGCGGAAAGTGAAATGCGCTGACGGCCCGGAGCGGGTCTTTGGTGAATGGTGGAAGAATGATGCTGAACTGACCATCGACCGGGATTACTTCCGGGTGGAGGACACGTCTGGAGAGCGCTTCTGGCTCTACCGGGCGGGTGATGGCGAGCATGGCGAGACCGGCTCGCAGGGCTGGTTCTTGCACGGAATCTTCGGATGACCATATCCGCACCGCGTTATACCGAACTACAGGTCACGACCTATTTCTCGTTCCTGCGCGGGGCATCCTCCCCGATCGAACTGTTCGAACAGGCCAAGGCACTTGGTATGGAGGCGCTCGGTATCTGCGACCGCAATTCTCTGGCCGGCATGGTACAGGCGCATGTGGCGGCGAAACAGGCGGGGCTCCGGCTTGTCGTGGGATGCCGTCTCGATCTGGCGGATTTTCCGCCCGTGTTGGTCTACCCGACGGACCGGGCCGCCTATGGCCGGTTGTGTCGTCTGCTCACCATCGGTAAGGCGCGCGCTGGCAAAGGGAAATGCCATCTGCTCTGGGAGGATCTCGTCACCTGGGGTGAAGGCCTGATCGTTGTCCTGATCCCCGACACGGCGGATGATGCCTGCGGTCTGCATCTGCGCAAGCTGAAGGACGCCTTTGCTGACCGTGCCTATATGGCGCTCACCCTGCTACGCCGTCCCAATGACCCGATGCGGCTGTATGAGCTTGCCAACCTGGCGCATCAGGCACGGGTGCCAACCGTTGTGACCAATGACGTGCTGTTCCATACCCACGACCGGCGCATCCTTCAGGATGTCGTCACCTGCATCCGGCATAACACCACCATCGACGAGGCCGGGTTCGTCCGCGAGCGTCACGCGGACCGCTATCTCAAACCGCCACAGGAAATGGCCCGGCTGTTCAGCCGTTACCCTGAAGCCGCCGCCCGCACCATGGATATCGTGGAGCGCTGCCGCTTCTCGCTCGATGATCTGGCCTACCAGTATCCTGATGAAGTCTCCGTACCTGGCCAGACACCCCAGCAGGCGCTGGAGGCGCTGACCTGGGAGGGCGCCCGTTCCGTCTATCCGGATGGCGTACCGGATGACGTGGCGGAAACGCTCCGCCATGAACTCGGCCTGATCGGGCGCATGGCCTACGCGCCCTATTTCCTGACCGTGAACAGCATTGTCCGCTATGCCCGCTCTCAGGATATTCTCTGTCAGGGACGCGGCTCGGCGGCCAATTCTGCCGTCTGCTACGTGCTCGGCATCACAGCCATCGACCCCGCCCGTAATTCGCTGCTGTTCGAGCGCTTCGTCTCCGAAGAGCGGGGCGAGCCGCCGGACATCGACGTGGATTTCGAGCATGCACGGCGCGAGCAGGTCATCCAGTGGGTGTATGAGCATTACGGACGTGACCGCGCGGCCCTGACAGCCGTGGTGATCCGCTATCGCGCCAAAGGGGCTTTGCGGGATGTTGGCAAGGTCATGGGCCTGCCGGAAGACCTGATCCGCACGCTCTCGGGCCAGACTCATGGTTGGGGCCACAGGCTGGACGATGACGCCCTGACTGATAGTGGCATTGATCTGTCAGACCGCCGTATCCGCCTGACGCTTGATCTGGCCCGCTGCCTGATCGGCGTACCCCGTCATCTGTCACAGCATCCCGGGGGATTTGTGCTGACGCATGACCGGCTGGATGAGCTTGTGCCCATTGAGCCTGCGTCGATGGAGCAGCGCCAGATCATCGAATGGGACAAGGATGATATCGACGTCCTGAAATTCATGAAGGTCGATATTCTGGCCCTTGGCATGCTGACCTGCATGAAGAAAGGTCTGGACCTGCTGGCGGCGCACAAAGGCCAACACTTTACGCTCCAGGCCCTCCCGGCCGAGGATCCGCGCACCTACGCCATGATCCGCAAGGCCGACACGATCGGCGTGTTCCAAATTGAATCCCGCGCGCAGATGTCCATGCTGCCGCGCCTGAAGCCGCGTGTGTTCTATGATCTCGTCATTGAGGTCGCGATCGTGCGTCCCGGCCCTATACAGGAGGATATGGTCCATCCCTATCTCCGCAGGCGCGAAGGGATCGAACCGGAAAACTATCCGACACCTGAACTGGAAAAGGTTCTGAAAAAGACGCTCGGTATCCCGTTGTTTCAGGAACAGGCGATGCAGGTCGCCATGATCTGTGCAGGGTTTACCGCCGCCGAGGCCGATCAGTTGCGTCGCGCGATGGCGACTTTCAAGAATACCGGTACCGTCTCGCAGTTTCAGACACGCCTGATCGAAGGCATGCGCGCCAATGGGTATGATGAGGAATTCGCCGAGCGGATCTATCAGCAACTGGAAGGCTTCGGTTCTTACGGATTTCCCGAGAGCCACGCGGCCAGTTTCGCCATTCTGGCCTACTCGTCGTCATGGATGAAATGCACCCATCCGGATGTGTTTCTGACCTCACTCCTGAACAGCCAGCCGATGGGGTTCTATGCGCCGGCACAACTGGTCCGCGATGCGCGGGAACACGGCGTGGAGGTCAGGCCTGTCTGCGTGAATGCTTCACGCTGGGACAGCACACTGGAAGGGCCGGAAACACCGGAGGGTCGCTTCGCCGTGCGGCTGGGCATCAGTCTGGTCAAGGGCCTGGCCAATGACGATGCGGCCCGGATTGTTGCCGCACGAGCCTCCCGTCCCTTTACATCCATTGATGATCTGTGGCGTCGGGCTGGCGTGAAGTCGGCAGCCCTGACCCATCTGGCCGAAGCGGACGCGTTCCGCCCTTCGCTCGGGCTGACACGGCGCGAGGCGCTCTGGGCGATCAAAGCTCTGCGCGATGAACCCCTGCCCCTGTTTGCGGCTGCGGAAGTAACGCGTGAAGCGGAGGAGCCGGATGTGTTGCTGCAGCCCATGCGGGATGGCGCCGAGGTAGTGCGGGACTATAACCGGCTTGGCCTGACCCTGCGGGACCATCCCCTCGCATTTCTTCGCAGGGATCTGCGAGAACGGGACATCGTCACCTGTCGGCAGGCGCTGGCGGCAAAGGATGGGAAGCGTCTCACCGTGGCAGGGCTGGTGCTGGTTCGGCAGCGACCAGGGTCTGCCGAAGGCGTGGTGTTCATGACGCTGGAGGACGAGACAGCCAACATGAACGTCATCATCTGGCCGGATATGTTCGATGCAAACCGGCGCGTGGTGCTTGGTGGGCAGATGCTGGCGGTGACGGGCATGCTCCAGAAGGAAGGTGACGTCGTGCATCTGGTAGCAAAAGAGATCACCGACCTTTCCGGGTTGCTCGCAGACATCGGTAATCGCTCCTCTGCTGAGAGCACCCATGACAGCGATTCCGCCGGTGAGCGCATCGTCGTCAGATCGCGTAATTTCCACTGATCGATAAGGCTGCCGACAAAGATCACGCCATCGTGAAACGCCCCGATTTCAGTCCTATCTACGCTGCGCTTTCACTCCCATTTGCATCCTATACGCATCCTGCGCGTGGAGCAGAAACGCAAAAGGCCGCCCGATGGGCGGCC
>NZ_CAWUEO010000009.1:0-23252 GCF_963921165.1 Acetobacter zythi | reverse complement strand
GGCAGCATCGTGATGCTGGATTGCCAACAACGTCAGCTTTTTTCGGCTTCCGTTGTACAACAGATGTTCCGCTGTCCCCCCCCCCATGCCGGTCTTCAAGAAAGACGGTATGAGATGAAAAATACCGTTCTCGCTCAGTGCCGTGAGCTACTACACTGGGTGGGTAATCCCCCCATAAAAAGAGTGGCTTTTGAATGAGAATTTTCTCAGCGTAAGGATGAGGAGATTCTGATGAAGAGTGATCGCTTTACTGACGCACAGATCATGGGTGTAATCCGCCAGGCTGAGGGCGGTGTCCCGGTTCCTGACCTGTGCCGGGAGCATGGGATCAGCAACGCCACGTTTTACCGGTGGCGCGCGAAATATGGCGGTATGGATGCTTCGATGATCAGTCAGATGAAGGCTCTGGAAGAGGAGAACCGTCGGCTGAAGCGCATGTATGCGGATCTGAGCATGCAGACGGATATCCTGAAGGAAGCCCTTGGAAAAAAATGAAGCGGCCAGCCCAGCGCCGGGAACTGGCCGCACAGGCTGTGGCGCATCATGGGGTCAGCATTGCGCTGGCCTGTCGGATTTTTGGGATATCCGAGACCTGCTTTCGCTATCGTCCGCGACTGGCAGCGGAGAATGACAGGATTGCCGATCTTCTTGTGGGACTGACCCAGGCTCACAGGAGATGGGGATTTGGTCTGTGTTTCCTGTATCCGCGCAATGTGCAGGGACAGCTCTGGAATCATACGCGGGTTTATCGGATCTATCGGGAACTGGAACTCAACCTGCGGATTAAACCCCGCAGGCGTCTGGTTCGCGAAAAGCCTGAAAAGCTGTCGGTTCCGGCCCTTCCCAACACGGTCTGGTCCATGGATTTTATGGCGGACAGGCTGATGGATGGACGTGCTTTTCGGCTCCTGAACATTCTGGATGACTTCAATCGTGAAGGACTGGCGATTGAGGTTGATTTTTCCCTGCCAGCCTGTCGGGTTGTCCGCTGTCTGGAACAGGTTATGGAGTGGCGTGGCAGGCCAGAAGCTATCCGAATGGATAATGGCCCTGAATATGTCAGTCATACGTTGGTTTCATGGGCCGAAAAACAGGGGATTACCCTGATCTATACGCAACCGGGTAATCCGCAGCAGAACGCCTATATTGAACGCTACAACAGAACTGTCCGGCAGGAATGGCTGGAGCAGTATTTGTTTGAAAGCATTCAGGACGTGCAGGAGGTCGCAACACAATGGCTCTGGACATATAACCATGACAGACCCAACATGGGGAACAGCGGGCTAACCCCCGCCCAGAAACTAAAAACAGCTGCCTGAATTCTCATTCAATGCCCGACTAAAAATGGGGGGATTACCCTATGAGCCAACTCATCGACAGACTTCTCTTTTTCAAAAAATATCAAGGTAAGTTTGCGGGTGGCCATGGCGTCAATACAGATGAAAGCCGGGCATGGGAGGATACCTACCGGTCCCGGTGGGAGAGTGAGAAAATTGTCCGGTCAACGCATGGCGTGAACTGCACCGGCAGTTGCAGTTGGAAGATCTATGTTAAAAGTGGTCTGGTCACGTGGGAAACACAACAGACCGATTACCCGCGCACGCGACCAGATATGCCCAACCACGAACCACGTGGCTGCCCGCGTGGCGCAAGCTACTCATGGTATCTGTATAGCAGTAACCGTATTCGCTACCCGCTGGTGCGCAAACGGCTGGTTGAGTTGTGGCGCGAAAAACGTAAGACGCTGGATGCGGTCTCAGCTTGGGCAGCCATCCAAAACGACCCGGTCGCCCGTCAGAGTTATCAGGCACAGCGTGGGCTGGGGGGCTTTGTTCGGGTGTCTTGGGATGAGGCAAACGAACTGATTGCCGCAGCAAATATCCATACCATCAAAACATGGGGGCCTGACAGGCTTGTGGGCTTTTCGCCCATTCCAGCCATGTCTATGCTGAGTTACGCTGCCGGAACACGCTATTTAAGCCTTCTTGGCGGAACATGCCTGTCTTTTTATGACTGGTATTGTGACCTGCCTCCCGCATCCCCTCAGACATTTGGTGACCAGACAGACGTGCCAGAAAGTCTTGACTGGTATAATTCGGGCTATCTGCTGGTCTGGGGCTCCAATGTGTCCATGACCCGCACACCCGATGCTCATTTTTATACAGAAGCACGGTATCGGGGCGCAAAAAGTGTAGTCATTGCTCCGGACTATGTTGAAGTCGCTAAATTTGCAGATTTATGGCTGCACCCTCGCCAAGGAACGGACTCTGCACTGGCATTGGCCATGGTGCATGTCATTCTTCGTGAGTTCTATCTTGAACGTCAGGTCCCTTATTTTCAGGACTATGCAACCCGGTACACAGACCTTCCATTTCTGGTGATCCTGGACCCCAGCGATGCAGGTCAGAAACCCGGCAGGCTGCTCCGCGCGGCTGATCTGGCGGATGACCGGTACCACACCACAGAAGCTGACTGGAAGCCTCTGGTTTGGGACCGGGAACAGGCCTGCCCTGCTATGCCGCGCGGGTCTGCCGGTTTTCGGTGGGAAAACGAGGGGAAATGGAACCTTGAACCATTTGATGCCGTAACAGGTGCGCCCTTAACACCGTCTCTTTCTCTGGGTGAGAGTGGAGAGATGGCCACAGTACTGTTTCCATATTTTGGTGGAGACGGGCGCTTTGGTTTGAATGAGGCCGAGCCAGTTCATGCCCGTAAGGTTCCGGTACGAAGCATAGTCCTGAAAACAGGCGAGCATGTCCAGTGCGCCACTGTTTTTGATTTAATGACCGCACATTATGGGCTTTCTGCGGACGCTACCGCGTGGTCGGATTATGAGAGTAATGTGCCCGGTACGCCCGCTTGGCAGGAGGCCATTACCGGTGTGCCGCGTGAAAGATGTATTGCTGTAGCACGCGGCTTTGCCCGAAATGCGGAAGCTACGCAGGGGCGCTCCATGGTTATTCTGGGGGCAGGCCTCAACCATTGGTACAATATGGACATGACGTACCGTGCTATTCTGAACATGCTCATGCTGTGTGGGTGCATAGGGCAGAACGGCGGCGGCTGGGCGCACTATGTGGGGCAGGAAAAGCTACGCCCATCCGCAGGGTGGGGGCCAGTCGCGTTTGCGGGGGATTGGGGCGGCCCGCCACGCCGAATGAACGGCACAAGCTTCTTCTATGCACATACAGACCAGTGGCGTTATGAGCAGTTAACACCAAGGGAGCAGCTTTCACCTCTGGCCTCGCCTGAAAAATGGCCTCAAACCGTGCTTGATTGTAACATTCAGGCTGAACGACGCGGCTGGCTGCCAAGTGCGCCACAGCTTGCGGTCAATCCGTTACAGCTCGGTCAAAAAGCCGCTCAAAGTGGGCAGGATCCTGCAACATATGTGAAGGACGCTCTTGTATCCGGTTCCATCAAGCTTGCTTGTGAAGACCCCGATGCACCGGAGAACTGGCCGCGTAACATGTTTGTCTGGCGGTCAAACTTGCTAGGTGCCAGCGGCAAAGGACATGAATATTTCATGAAGCACCTGTTGGGCGCGCCTAACAATGTCATGAACGAGGATAGTGACCAGAGGCCGGATTTTGCAAAATGGCATGATAAGGCTCCAGAAGGAAAACTGGACCTTCTGACAACTATTGATTTCCGCATGAGCACAACAGCAATGTTCAGCGATGTCGTTTTGCCAACCGCAACATGGTATGAAAAATCAGACCTGAATACGTCTGACATGCACACGTTTATTCATCCGCTGCAGGCTGCTGTTGACCCGGCATGGGAAGCCCGCACGGACTGGAGCATTTTCCGTGGTTTGGCTGAGACGTTCCAACGGTTGGCAAAAGGCCAGTTGGAGAGTGAAACAGATGTTGTTCTGTCACCCTTGCAAAAAGACACACCAGCCGAGCTGGCGCAGCCTTATGGTGACGAGATCTGGCGGTCAGAGCACCCGATAGCTGGTGTACCGGGCAAGACAATGCCCCAGATTGCTATTGTGCCAAGACGTTATGATGAGGTCTATGATCGCTACATTACGTTAGGTCCGGGTTTGGAAAAGAAGGGGAACGCAGACCACGGGTTACAGTGGGATACAACAGCAGAGATACAGGAACTTAAGCAGACACATCCGTCAGTCTCAGTGAAATATCCCGAGAGGTCTTCTCTTTTTCAGGATACCGATGCGGTTGAGACGGTACTTATGCTGGCACCGGAAACAAATGGTGCAGTTTCAGCCAGAAGCTGGAAGTCTCTTTCAGACAAAACCGGGCGTGACCTTTCTCACCGTCTGGGCGGAAGAGACGGTGACCGGATTACATTTGCAGATATCATTACACAGCCTCGGCAGGTCATAAACTCGCCGGTATGGAGCGGTGTCTCGTCAACGCAGGAAGCCTACACCGCTAACTGGCTGAATGTGCACGAATATGTACCATGGCGTACATTAACAGGTCGGCTTCAGTTTTATCAGGATCATCCTTGGCTCCGTGACTTTGGGGAAACCTTTGCCACATACAAGCCACCTATTGAAACACACTCAACGCCAGAGGCCTTAGGGGCTGCGCATGATAACGGAAACCCGGTTATCCCGCTGAATTTCCTGACCCCTCATCAAAAGTGGGGCATCCATAGCACCTATGCTGAAAACCTGATTATGTTGACACTTGGCCGTGGTGGCCCGGTTGTCTGGATTAGTGAGGATGACGCAACACGGCTCAAGATTGTCGATAATGACTGGGTAGAAGCTTTTAACTGTAACGGGACATTGGTGGCGCGTGCTGTTGTCAGCCAGCGTATTCCGTCTGGTGCAGCGTTTATGTACCATGCGGCCGAGCGCACCGCCAATGTGCCGGGTAGTGAAATTACTGGCAAGCGTGCCGGTATTCATAATTCAGTGACGCGTGTTGTCATGAAACCCACCCATATGGTGGGTGGGTATGCACATCTTTCATGGTCATTCAATTATTACGGGCCGGTTGGGTCTAATCGTGATGAATTTATTTTCTTACGTAAAATGAATGATGTGAACTGGTTTGACACCACCGAAAAAGGGAAGGGATGAAGATGATTTTGAGTAATTTTCCTGCTTCTCCCTGCATTATAGGTAAGTAACCGTGAAGATACGTGCGCAGATAGGTAAGGTTCTTAATCTCGATAAATGCATCGGGTGTCATACATGCAGTGTGACGTGCAAACAGATCTGGACCAACCGTGACGGTGTTGAATACGCATGGTTTAACAATGTCGAAAGTAAACCCGGTGTCGGTTTTCCGCAGCAGTGGGAAAATCAGGAACTGTGGCATGGCGGCTGGCAGTTGGGAAAGGGAGAGTCACTCCGCCCTAAAATTGGTGGAAAATGGCGTATTCTTTCGAAAATTTTTGCAAACCCAAACCTGCCCCAACTTGACGATTATTATGAACCATTTGATTTTGATTACGCTGCATTGCAGAACGAAAAAAGCGAGCAGGTTGTTACGTCTGTCCGGCCGTATTCCCGTATTACCGGGCAGGTCATGGATAAAATTGAACGAGGCCCGAACTGGGAAGAGTCTCTGGGCACAGAATTTAAACATCGTTCCAAAGACTATAATTTCCGTGATGTAGAAAAAGAAATATATGGAAAGTTCGAAAATAGCTTTCTGATGTTTCTCCCGCGACTGTGTGAACACTGCCTTAACCCGACTTGTGTTGCATCATGCCCATCAGGTGCTATTTATAAAAGGGAAGAAGACGGCATTGTTCTGGTTGATCAGGAAAAATGTCGTGGGTGGCGCATGTGTGTCAGCGGTTGTCCTTACAAGAAAATTTATTACAATTGGCACACAGGAAAATCAGAAAAATGTGTGTTCTGCTACCCCCGTATAGAAAGTGGCCAGCCTACCGTCTGCTCTGAAACCTGTGTGGGGCGTATCCGCTATCTTGGCGTCATGCTGTATGATGCCGACAAAATTGAAACCGCTGCGGCTACAACAAACCCTGAAGATGCGTATGAGCAGCAGCTCGACCTTTTTCTGGACCCACACGACCCGGCAGTGGTTGAGCAGGCACGTCGGGACGGCATACCTGACGCATGGATTGACGCGGCCCAACGCTCGCCAGTGTACCGTATGATCAAGGAATGGAAAATCGCCTTTCCGCTCCATCCTGAATACCGCACCCTGCCTATGGTTTGGTACATCCCGCCCTTGTCGCCCATTCAGGAAGCAGCTTCTGCTGGTAGTCTGGAAACCCTGAATGGTATTCCAGATATCAACAGCCTACGTATACCGGTCCAATATCTGGCTAATATGCTCACTGCGGGGGATGAAGCGCCCGTCAAAGCGGCTCTTAACCGGCTGCTGGCGCTCCGGGCCTATATGCGCCGTTTCCAGATTGAGAATGTACGTGACGCCTCTCTCTTGCAGGGGGCAGGGCTGTCAGAGCAGCAAATTCAGGACATGTACCGTCTTCTGGCTATTGCGAATTATGAAGATCGCTTCGTTGTGCCAACCGCGCATAAAGAAGATGCAGAAGACCCTTACCATCAGCGCGGCATCGCGGGTTTTCATTTTAACCAGAGCACAACCTCCGGGAAAAGCCGCTTCAGCCTATGGGGGCAGCAGGGTGTAAGACCGGAAATTCGTCGTCATACGGTGAAAGGGGGATAACAATGTCTCAGTCTCTGTCATTCCTCTGTCAGTTAAGCGCTATTTTTCTTCGGTACCCTGATGAACTTATAAAGCAGGAAAGTGTAGAATTAGGCACGCTGATTTCGCTTTCCAATCTCTCTATAGAACAGAAAAAAGCTTTCGAAGAAATCAGGATTTTTCTTGAAAAAACACCACTTCTGGATGCGCAAAGCCAGTATGTGCAGCTTTTCGATATGTCCCCCTCCTTATCGCTCTACCTTTTCCAGCATGTGCATGGGGATTCCCGTATGCGCGGGCAGGCAATGGTGGATCTGTTAGAGGAATATCGTTCTGCCGGTCTGGATTTGCAGGGGAACGAGTTACCAGACTTTCTTCCCGCCTATCTAGAGTATGCGTCTGTGTGTGACCCTCAGAAAACACAGGAGCTTCTGACAGAAATAGTGGATATTCTTGCAGTTCTGAACAGAAGACTTCAAGAAAGGCGGTCTATATATTCTGGTATTTTCCAAATTTTACAGGAAGAATCCACACGTCTTCCTGACAAAGAAGTTGTGCACGCGCATTTAAGAGACACAGCCGTGATGGATGATCCCGCAACCCTTGATATGCGGTATGAAGAAAAACCTGTCACGTTCGATCATGCCTCCTCACCTGCGGCATGTAGCGCAGCGTGTACTGGCTATTCAGGCAAGGATCATGTGGAGGCAAGAGCATGAACTGGGTCGAGTACTTTCTGTTCCAAATCTATCCGTATCTATGTTTGTCGGTCTTTGTCATCGGGTGTTGGGCGCGGTTCGATAGAAGCCAGTTTTCATGGCGCGCTGAGTCGAGTGAGTTCCTTGAAAGAAAAACCCTGAAGTGGGCCAGTAATAGCTTCCACGTTGGTGTGCTGGGGTTGATGATGGGCCATGCTGCGGGGCTTCTGACCCCGCCCCAACTGACTGAGATGCTGGGCCTGAGTGCTCACGCCCACCAGTTGCTGGCTGTCGGTGCCGGAAGTGTGTTTGCAGTGTTCGCTGCTGTTGGTGGCGCAGGGCTTATTTACCGCCGTGTCTTTAACAAGCGCGTCAAGGCCACCAGCCGCCCAACTGACCTATTCATTCTTCTGTTTGTCTATGCGCAACTCTGGCTCGGAATTCTTGGGTTGCCACACTCCATGATGCATTCAGACGGGCACACAATGGAAATATTAGGGGAATGGTGCCGGGGTGTTCTGACATTCCGGTCAGGCCTGCCAAATCTGCTCACCACTATCCCGTGGGTTTACAAGCTACATCTGGTAACCGGCATGACGCTGTTTCTTCTAACGCCGTTTACCCGGTTGGTGCATGTTATCTCTGCTCCTATCTGGTACGTTTTTCGGCCGGGGTGGCAGATTGTCCGCCAGAACCACCATGTCGCTAATGATGAGACGTGAGCCCTGAACATGATGAGTTCTCCCAATCAAACCGGTCACACAATTTTTGTAAATGACACCGCCATTTCATTGGAGGATGTTCAGGCAGAAATGCCGCACCACAAAACAGCGTCTCTTCAGGCGCAACGGAATGATGCCGCAAGAGCGCTGGTGGTAAAAACACTCCTGCTTGATGAAGCCCGGAAAAAGCTCGACACTAAGAGCGGAGACAGTTTGATCGATGAAGCGCTCATTCAGGCTTTGCTAGAGCGGGAGGTCGAGGTGCCAACACCAACGGATGATGAGCTTGAGCGCTGGAGTGCGTCCAATATTGCCCATATGCAGACTGGTCCCGCCATGCATGTGCGGCATATTTTGGTATATGCAGACAAATCTATGCCGGGTTCAGTGGAAACAGCGCAAAAAAGAGCGCAAGAGTTTCTGGACCACCTGAAAAATAACGCCATAGATTTTGAACAAGTAGCCGCACGTTATTCAGAATGTCCTTCCTCCAGTAGAGGGGGGGATTTAGGCATAATGCAAGAGCAAGATCTTTTGCCAGAGTTCAGGAAAGCCCTACAAACTGTCCAAGAAGGTGAATTCTATGATGGTCTGATAGAAACACGATATGGCGTGCATATTGTGCAGCTTTTAAAAAAGTTTTCCGCTGAGCTAAAGGTCGAAGCGTTAAATAAAGAAGAAAAACAGCGTATTCGGATTTTCCTTGAAGATAGTAGTTGGAAGCAGGGCGTGCAGAACTACATTGCCATGCTTGCCTCTAAAGCGCGAATTAAAGGGTTTGACGTGTTTTCTGGCACAACAGCGCAGGCATCCAGCACCGGTTGGCCGGATGGAGGAAACTGCACAGGGAAAAAACCTTCCTGACTGTATAACAATACTTTCTATCTTACGGCTAAAAAATCTGAGGGCTTTTATGGTTTTGGAAATAATTTTTAAAACATTTGCCGTTCTGGTCTCTACAGGGGTCATGGGGGCATTAGCATATTTTACGCATTACCCATTGCTTTTTCCTAGTTTGGGGCCAACTATTTTTATTCATATTGTTACGCCACAACAGGACGCTTCAAGAGTTTGGAACACACTGGCAGGGCATGCAATCGGGATCATTGCTGCGGTGTTCTCTTTGTGGATATTTGACGCTTTGGCAGCCCCCGCTGCTATGAGTATTGACCACATTACTTGGAACCGTATGGCTGCGAGTGTCCTGGCGATATCCCTGACAGTCTTGGGGCAGGGCCTTTGTAAAGCAAATCATCCTCCCGCAGCAGCAACAACATTATTGCTGAGCTTGGGCGGATTTCATTCAGATATAAAAACTATTAGCGTAATATGTATAGGTGTTATTATTTCGACTACCGTTTCTGAAGTTTTTCAAAAATTTATGGCATATAAAAAATAAGAAAAATTTTTACAGCTTAATAGGATTACTTAATTACAGTCAGGGCACCCGGCACAAAAAAGCGCCGGGTGTTTTTTGTTTAATTCGCAATTTTGTTTGCGATGACAGGCACGAATGTTTTGTCAGGAACAACAACACCTGGAGGGTTCTAAAAACCCCCTGGTTTTGAGGTCTTCTGTATGATTCTATTTCTTCTGCGTTGATTGAGGGAATGGCGATATGAAGCAGTCTGGTTTCTTTGATGTTGAAGAGCGTCTTGCCCGGCTGAGTGGGCTTGGCGATCAGCTCGAAGCGTTTTCCCAGACTGTGGATTTTGAAGCGTTCCGTCCTGATCTGGACAAGGTCCTGGCGTATTCCGATGGAAGCAAGGGCGGACGACCGCCATTTGATCCTGTGCTGATGTTCAAGATCCTGGTGATCCAGACGCTCAACAATTTGTCTGATGAGCGGACGGAATATCTGATCAACGATCGCCTCTCCTTTATGCGTTTCCTTGGGCTGGGACTTTCAGATCGGGTGCCGGATGCCAAAACGGTCTGGCTGTGTCAAAAGCGTCTGACCCAGACGGGTGCGATCGATGGGCTGTTCAACCGCTTTGATGCGACCCTGCGTAACGCCGGGTATTTGCCGATGTCAGGCCAGATCCTGGATGCCACGCTGGTAGCGGCTCCGAAGCAGCGGAACACCAATGCAGAGAAAGCGGATCTGCGAGCAGGCCGTATTCCTGAAGACTGGCAGGACAAACCCGCAAATCTGTCGCACAAGGATCGTCATGCGCGCTGGACACTGAAGTTCACGAAGGCGAAGCGGCAGGATGATGGAACCATGCCATCCAGCGATCTCGCCATCCCGTTCTTTGGCTATAAATCGCATGTTTCCATCGATCGGAAATACCGGTTCATCCGCAAATGGAAAACAATGCATGCCGCTGCCAGTGATGGCGCGCGATTGAGAGAGGGGCTTCTGGATAAAACCAATACGGCCTCAAGTGTCTGGGCCGACACGGCCTATCGCTCAAAAGCCAACGAAGACTTCATGGAAAAGCAGGGCTTTGTCTCCAAGGTTCATCGCAAAAAGCCGCATCTCAAGCCTATGCCCCGGCATATCCAGAAATCAAATGCTGGAAAGTCGGTCATCCGCTCGCGTGTCGAGCATGTCTTTGCCGATCAGAAGTCACAGACGGGGCTGTTTGTCCGGACTGTCGGTATCAGTCGAGCCACCATGAGGATCGGGCTCGCCAATATCGTCTACAATATGCGCCGCCTCCTCTTCCTCGAAAGATTGAACGCGAGCGCATAGCCATCCAGCAAGAGACAACTCCCAATCTGCTCAAAACGCAGACTGGACGCCATCGCAAAAACCGTCAATCAAATCGCCAAAACCCAGAAATTACCGGCCAAGCACATCAATCAAGGGTTCTTCGATCCCTCCACCTGTTCAGGACTGGGGGGCAGAGAACGCGGAAGGGGGAGGGGGCTGATCGTAAAAATCCACCCTCATCGCCACCTTGCCCATGGGTGTTACAAAATGAGGCTGCTGCGGTTCGATCAGGCCGGGGGTGGCGGGTGTCAGCAGAAGTTCAGATGGAGGGGCCAGATAAGTGAGCTTCAACTCCCCCTCAAGCACACGGATCACGCCCCACACACCCGCCTTGGTATTATGGCGTGTGCGCAAAGCAGCAGGTAGCGTGTCCTGATCGAATACGGGCGTGGAGCGATAGGGCAGGGCTTCGGTCATAGGTATCACTTTTCGGGGAACAGCGCCTCAAGGTGCTGTGTTGCGCTGGGGCATGGCCCGTTTGGCGTAAAAAGAGAGTGCAAGCTGCAAGCTTCTGGCAATGTTGGCTGCCTTGTCCTCTAGAACAGCGGCTACATCTGCTGGCATGTGTGTGGAGGTGGTCTCACCCCATAGTGCCAGCCACCGATCAAACAGTTCTGGCGTAATCCGGTCACGGTGCTGCATATGCACGGGCACTGGCTGGCCTTTGTAACGCCCGGTACCCAGCATGACGGAAGACCAGAAAGCCGTGAGCGTTTGCAGGTGCTCAGGCCAGTTGGTCACGGCATCTTCAAAAATGGGGCCAAGCTTGGGGTCCGCGCGCACACGTGTGTAAAAGGCGTCTACAAGTGTTGCCAGCCCGTCCTCGTTTAGTGGCAGCCTGCTCATAATATGAGCCTCCTTAACAGCCTGATGTTGAGTACAGTCTATCTGATGCGACTGGCAGAAAGGTTGCGCCAGCGCAAACCCGGCACGCCCCCAACGCAGTAGAAATATGGTGAGACAGGCAAATATGGCAATCTTCCCAAAGAGGGATGGATGAACGAACTGGCAATTGCTCGGGCACTGCACGTGATCGGGGTCGTGATCTGGATTGGCGGGGTCTCCATGGCGACAACAGCGGCTTTGCCTGCCCTGCGCTGTGGTGTGTTCGGGGCGGACAGGCTTGCGGCTTTTCAGGCTTTTGAGCGCCGTTTTGTGTGGCAGGCGCGCGGTGCTGTGGTTCTGGTCGGGCTGAGCGGGCTTGTTATGGTCATGAAAATGGACCTCTGGGCCCGTTTTGCTGAACCCGGTTTCTGGTGGATGCACGCCATGGTGGGGTTGTGGCTGGTGTTTGCCATTGTTCTGTTTATTGCGGAGGGCGGATTCAACCGGTCGTCGCAACACCTTAATATTGGAGGTGTAGACGATGACAGGGAAACGGAAATCGGAGCGGTCCACAAGGCGCAAATTGTGCTCGCCAGGACGGCCGCCTGTCTGGCAGCGTGAGACCCTTTGTCGGTTCTGGCAGGGTATCGCGGCAGGTCTTTCCAGCGAAGAGGCTGGTATCGAAGCCGGTGTTTCTGCTCCAGTTGGAAGCCGTTGGTTTCGGAGTTCTGGCGGGATGCCACCTACACATTTAACCCCTTCGAGCTCTCACCCACAGGGCCGTAGTCTTTCTTTTTCCGAGCGTGAAGAAATCGCTCTGGAATGCGCACGCAAGACCGGGGTGCGTGCTATTGCCCGCAAGCTGGGACGTTCCGCGATTACGATCCCGGTTATGTCCATATCGATGTGAAACATCTGCCAAAATTACAGACAGCAGATGGGGACCGGCGGAAACGTTTTCTGTATGTCGCCATCGATCGCTGTTCCCGTTCAGTGCACCTGGCTGTTTATGACGCGGAAAATGCGGATAATTCCGTTGATTTCCTCAATGCCGTCAAATCGGCCTTTCCTTTCCGGATCACCCATATCCTGACCGATCGTGGCTCCTGCTTTACAGCGGACGCCTTCGAAAAAGCCTGTCATGACATGGGAATCGACCGACGCCGGACCAAGGCTTACTCCCCTCAGACCAATGGAATGGTGGAACGCTTCAATGGCCGTGTCGCTACAGAAGTACTGCAGGTCTGTGTCTCAAACCATGAAGATCTGGAAATTCTGCTCAGAGGCTTCTGTTTCGCCTACAATCATCGCCCGCAGCGTGTTCTGGGCGGCATCGCTCCCGCCCAATGCATCATCTCATGGCTTGAAAAACATCCCGCGTCACGTAATCAAGACTATATCAAACCGGCTGGTCGTGACATCATGAAACAGGTCGACGAAATCCTTGATTACGCCAATGACGTCTCACAACCTGACAGCTAGTTGCGACAGCGCGCCACTCCTTGAGGCGAGCCCAATGGTTCTCAACGAGATGTTGGCACCGATAGACCCATTTTGGGCAGGCGACCGCTCCATTACGTTGTTTCGCTGGGATGGCGGGTCGTGCTTCCATACCTCATCTCCGTTCACTAAAGGCGTTTGGCGCGTAACCCTTGTCCGCCACGACCCACAGGGGAATGACGGGAAAGCTGTCGAGCATAGCTGGTGACAGAGGCAGTTCATGAGCTTGTTCTGGGGCCAGAGCAAAACCGAAGGCTTTTTCTTGTCTATCAGTGATCACGCATACTTTCGTGCCATACCCGCGGCGAGGGTGGCCAAGTGTTTCACGATGGTCTCGTTCTTCGAAAGAGGTCCCTTTTTTGGGCTCCTGCCGCTTTGCCGTGAGCCCAGATGTTCGTGTTATCCAGAAAAGTCATTCCGAGCGTCACTCCGTGTTGTTCCTGAACCAGTTCGAGCAGACGCTCCCATCCGTCGAGTTTCACCCGGCGGATGAAAAGCTGCGTTGCCCGCCACCACGCACCCAGTTCAGCGCGGATACACCGTCATTTCGTGCCATTCTCATTGGCGCTAGAAAATCGCTGCTATCGTACGCCGCAGGTCATGGGCGGCGTCTTATCTCTTGGGCGAAGCGTCTCAATCAGAGGTTCCCAGATCAACCATGTCTCGTTCGTAAAAGTGCCTGTTCCGTCCCCTTCTTCCATCCTCGTAATATGGGAAGAGTTTCAAGATCTAACAGGTCCTAGCTGTTTTCTATGTTTCATATGAGTGGTGAACAGGATTCCATTGACATCGTATCCGCGCTTGCTGATTCTGTCATCAACGACACTTATGTGATATAGACCATGAGTAAGAAGATGAGTCAGGATGCCTTGTGCGGTTAACTGACCAGGTTCTCCATCGGTGTATGTGAAGTCAAATACTGCCTGTCGATCATGTTCAGACAGATTTGTCTCATAATTTATCAGCCAATTGCCTGTATTACGAACACTTGTGATCAGTTCGGTCGCTGAAGGTAGTTTATCAACTACAGTTTTTGAATAAACGTGTTTCGTTTTCGTTAGATGTGCGCGGAAAATCTCGTCGACAATATTGATATGTGCTAACCAGAACAGGATTGTTTCGACGATTTCCTGATCACCTGACTTTTCTGCATTCATAAGACATGTAATCAGATTTTCATCCATCCACTTTTTGTATTCCATTAATCCTGACATATTAATCCTTTGTTTCATTTCTGATGAGTCGTTCACATTCAAACGGAGTAATCATATCGGCCAGAGTGTAGCGGTCGAGAACGGACATCATCGCCTGCATTGTTTCTGACAGAACCCCTCGGAGTCGACATGAGGGCATAAGAATACACGTGCCCTCTCTTTCACAAGTTTTGTGGCTGAGGCAATCAAGCAAGCTCATGTCTTCTTCCATATAACTTACGACTGCACCGATACGTATCGTTTCGGCTAACCTTCCCAAACGGATACCACCATTGCGACCACGCAGGGTTTCAATAAAACCACCTTTACCCAGACGATGAATCACTTTGACCATGTGAGTTTCAGAAATCCTGTAGGTCTCAGCGATCTCCCGAATGGAAGACAGTCGATCAGTTCGACTACCCAGGAAGATCAGTGCACGGAGCGCATAATCGGTCTGCAAATTAAGTTTCATACCTACAGCATGCATCTACTTGACAGATTTTCCAAGATGTCTGACACAAAAGGTGTATGGACTATGAACCTTAAAGGATCGAATCACAATGTCCGCCCCACTCGACGAAAAAACACGCGCTCTCGTTGTTGCGACAGTTCCAGCTCTCAAAGCGCACGGTCTTGCGATTACGGAAGAAATGTACAAGCGTCTTCTGTCGCACCCCGAAATTCGAGATCTCTTTAATCTCTCCCATCAGCGGGATCTGGAGCAGCCCAAAGCACTGGCGCTGGCTGTTCTCGCGTATGCCGAGCATATCAATGATCTTGGAAAGCTGCGCGGCATGGTCGAGCGCATTGCCGAAAAGCATGTTGGCCTGAACATTTTGCCTGAGCATTATCCTTTCGTTGCAGACGCGTTGATCGGTGCTATCAAGCACGTTCTCGGCGATGCGGCGACTCCGGAAATTATTGATGCATGGGGTAAAGCTTACTGGTTTCTGGCAGATGTCCTGATCGGTCGAGAAAAACAGATCTATGACGAGCACGAACATGCTCCTGGAGGCTGGAAGGGGTGGCGTGAATTCACGGTCCGAGCACGGCACAAAGAAACGCCTTTCATTACTTCGTTTGATCTGGTTCCAGTCGATGGAAAGCCGCTTTTTCATCATAAGGCCGGCCAATATCTGAGCTTCAAACTTGATATTCCGGGTCACGGGTCACAACGACGTAATTACAGTATTTCTTCAGCACCTGGGGCCGACCATTACCGTATTACTGTCAAGCGTCATGATCAGGGGGTAGTCTCAACGTGGCTTCACGACAGTGTGCAGGTCGGTGACATTCTTCAGGCCGCTAATCCAGCGGGTGATTTTTTTCTGGATGAAGCCAGTCATGCCCCGGTCGTTCTTCTGGCGGCAGGCGTTGGTCTCACGCCGCTGATCTCTATGATTGAAGATCTTGTCGCAACACATTCTGGTCGTAAAATACATTATGTTCTGGGAGCCGACACAGTTGATCTGGCAGCGTTTGTGCCTTTTGTGACGTCTCTGGCGACTGCAGGAAAACTGACAGCTGAGTTCTTTTTTGCAAAGGGCAATGTTCCTGCGGGAAACCTTCCAGGACAGCCTGTTGCGCAATCCAATGTTGCTTCATCAGGATGGCTGCATAGAACACTCAGTCATTTGACAGGTAGCAAGAGAACAATACCAGAAGCTGTCTCTTCTGCGGGTATTACGGTTCATTCAGGTCATATTACACAAGATTGGCTGCGCAAAAACCTTGATCACGCAGCGACCTATTACATCTGTGGCCCGGATTCTTTCATGCGCGACATGATTGAAACTTTGCGTAACGAGCAGTTGTCAGGCTCTCAGATCCGCTATGAGATTTTTGGCTCCGCATCTGATCCGGCTCTGGTGATCTGAAACCTGTCAGACGACCTTCTCAGAAAGGAGGAGGTCGTCTGGTCGCTTTTTTTCTGTTTTCTTAAAGTTTTAGCCAGAAAGTCCGTTCAGGATGTCCAAGACGTCATTAGTCAATCGTGCTGACAGGGATCCTGTCAGCACTGTCCTGAAGTGGGTTTTACTTGTTGTCGGGTTTGCTACCGCGATGCTGCTGTTCTGGACAACACTCAGGACATATCAGGGTGTTCCACCTCAGCCTCAGAGATTTGTTTCCCGGTCCGGGGATGTCATCATGACTGCAGATGACATTATCGCTGGTAAAGGCGGGTTCCAGAAAGCAGACCTGATGGATTATGGCAGTCTGTATGGTATGGGCTCGTATTATGGAGAAGATTACACAGCATCCTTACTAAAAAATATTGCGCTTTCAACACGGGAAAATTATGCACACGATGTCGGAGAGAGGACCTTTTCCCATCTGTCTCCGGAAAAGCAGACGGTTGCGACAACCCATATGCGTGAGGATCTTCGTGGCATCGATCTGACACAAGACACGGTTGTGTTACCCGATGCCGTATCCCACGCTTTTGTAAAAATACGTGATGAAACAGCGGCGTCGTTTCTTAGGACAGACCGCTCTTCCGGCTGGAATGCGACACAGGCTCTCACGCCAGCGCTTGCGTTAAAAACAGCCGATTTTCTCATGTATTCAGCTTTGACGACTGTGGCGCATCGCCCTGGTGAGACCTATTCATGGACGCAGAACTGGCCGTATGAACCGTTGGTTGGGAATACACCAACGGGGGCCACATTTATATGGACGTGGGCGAGTTTTGGCTTTGTTTTTCTCGCATTTGGTGTCGTTCTGTTTATCTATGAATACTGGCTTGATGATGCTGATACTAGTTTACGCGAGTGTATTCTGGTTCCTGCACGTCCATTAACATCGAGTCAGAGAAAAATATGGAAATATTTTCTGCTGGTTTCGGCCTTGATACTTATACAAATACTTGTTGGCTCGATCATGGCTCACATGTATTACGACCGGTCTAGCTTTTATGGTTTTGATGTCAATCGTTACATCCCGTTCAGTTTTATGCGTGATGTACATATTCAGGCACCTATAGTCTGGATTGGCCTGTCGTGGATTGGAGCTGCCCTGTTCCTTTCCCCGGTCATCGCCGGAGGCGAAGAAGCACGAGGTCAGGGATGGCTTGTCGATGCTCTATTCTGGGTTACGGCATTTGTTGTGGTTGGCGGTCTCGTCGGAGACTATCTCGGTATTATGGGAGCGATAGATACAAACTGGTTTTGGTTCGGCAATCAGGGGCTCTCTTACATCCAACTTGGTCGGTTCTGGCAGATTGGTTTCTTTGCAGGTTTAATCGTGTGGAGTGCGCTTGTCATGCGCGCTCTCTGGCCAACAGTGCCTGGCTGGATAGATGCTGCTCGTGATTTCTGGACAGGTCGTATCCGGCTTGAACACCTGATCTGGGCCTCAACAGTAAATATTGCCCTGTTGTACGTCTGTGGAATGGTGCCTCTGACAGGAATCGAGAAATCTTTTACACTGGCTGATTTCTGGAGGTGGTGGGTCGTTCATCTGTGGGTTGAGCAATCGTTTGAGTTTTTTGCTGCAACCATGACGGCATGGACTCTTATGGCAACGGGGCTGGTGTCACGAAAGCTGGCCGAGCGCGGAATGTATTTTGAAGTCATTCTCGTCTTTCTTGGTGGGGTGATTGGTACTGGACACCATTTATATTGGGCAGGAGAGCCCAGTATCTGGATCCCATTTGGAACAATGTTTTCGTTTATTGAGGTGCTTCCACTGGTTCTGCTCATCATGGAGGGTATTCATCATTATCGCCTGATCAATGCTCACGGAGATTTCCTGTATCGCGTTGGCTATATGTACATTATTGGCGCTGCTTTCTGGAATTTTGTTGGTGCGGGCGTTTATGGAGGAGGTATCCTGAATGCACCATTGGTCAACTATTATGAACATGGTACATTTTTAACGTTAAATCATGCACATGCATCTTTGTTTGGCGCCTTTGGTGAACTGGCAATTGGTCTGATTTACTTCTGTCTGCGCTATATCCATGCCGGTGAGAAAACGTTTTCTGAGCGACCAGGGATCTGGGCATTCTGGCTATACAATGCAGGCCTCATTCTCTGGACTGTTCTGAATTTCTTCCCCGTTGGCTGGTCGCAGCTCCTGGCTGTTTACGAGCATGGTTACGCTTATGCACGGAGTGCTGCATTCTATGATACGACATTGTTCTGGCAATGGATGCGCCTGCCTGGTGATGTTGTCTTTGCAGGTGGTGCTTTGGTCATGAGTGGTGATTTTATCATCAAATTGTATCCGCTTTACCCGCTATGGACACAAAGACTTTTTAGGAGTGTGTCTCTGGACACCAAAAAGGATTAGTCTGTCATGAAATCTCGACACGACGTTCGGATAAAACGAGTTTACGATCTGCCTTCGGAAATAGATGGCGTTCGTGTTCTTGTGGATCGATTGTGGCCTCGAGGGTTGCACAAATCAGATGTTAAAATGGATTATTGGTTAAAGAATGCTGCCCCAAGCTCCGATCTTCGACACTGGTTTGCTCATGACCCGGCTCACTGGGATGAATTCAAACTGAGGTATCGTCATGAGCTTTCTGAAGGAAATTCCGACATCAAAAAACTTGAGAACCTTATGAAAAAAGGGAGGATCACTCTTCTTTATGCTGCGCATGATCCGCTTCATAATCACGCTCTTGTTCTCCAGAAATTTCTGGATGAGCAGGACATATAGGTATTGACGCTAACGTATAAAAAGTATTCATCCGTTATCACGTTTTTAGGAATTATGTTCCATGCCGAATTTAAGTTTTGCTGAAACAGATCAAAAGAATTCTCCCATTATTTGTGACGATGCGATTGTCCGGGTCCATCGCTCAGGCATCATCGAGTTGTGGGATGACAACGCAGTTCAGATGTTTGGTTTTGCGGCGGAGGAAGCTATTGGGAAGTCACTTGATCTGATTATACCGGAAAAATTACGTGAACGGCACTGGAAAGGTTGGTCTTATGTCGTGGAGCAGGGAATAACAGGTTTTAATTCAGATCGTACACTCACCGTGCCGGCTTTAAGACGGAATGGTTCGCAGATTGTTGTTGTATTCAATATGGATATCATAAGAAACCATAGTGGAAATATCGATGCGATAAAGGTTGTTTTTCGTGATATCAGGAAGCAGCCATGAAACCGTATCGTATTACGTCGGAGTTCAATGCGATAACTCTTCCCGCAGGTCTGCGTCAGCGTCATGCCACGAAGGCTGGCGTATGGGCAGTTATCCGTATTCTGGAAAGAACTGCGACGCTCGTGTACGTTGACACTTGAGAAGTCAGGCATCTGACACCTTGTGAACTAGGCCTTATCAAACCGGAGCAGACGCATTACCTAAAATTATCTGGTTTGGTCCGGCTAAAACTGGAGTTTTACGATTCTGATCCAGTTCATTCTTTGTGAAGTATATGAACACTTACATCTGTAGCTGTAGGGCCGACCCTTTGTGAAATGCTATATGCCCAGTTTTCTGACTGACAATCTCGTATTGAGGTTCCTGGCCTGACGCATGATGATGATACCCATTGACGAGAAATGGTGATGTGTGAATTTTCGTAATTTTACCTGTGACATAACCGGCTTCAGAGTTCCATGAAACAATGTCGCCAATTCTGAAGGTTTGTGAAGACATGGTAATTTTCCTTATGCAACCGAAGACACTGTAAAATGACCAAGGTTAAATGTAAGACGATTTATACGATTGGTCACTCTACGCATTCCCTTGACGAATTTATAACACTTATTTGTCATTATCATATTACATTCGTGGCGGATGTTCGTGCGTTTCCGTATTCCAGGCGTAATCGGGATTACAATGGTAATGTCCTGTCTGAAGCGCTTGGGAAAGTAAACGTTATTTATCGTCATTTTCCGGAGTTAGGCGGGAGACGTCCGCGGTCCAGAACCGTTGCACCTACGATTAATGCATTCTGGCGTGTGCAAAGTTTTCATAATTATGCCGACTATGCTTTAAGCGATGAATTTCAGAAAGGTCTAGCAACTTTAATCGAAGCGAGCCGATATGAAACGGTTGTTTTAATGTGCGCAGAGGTTCTTTGGTGGCGGTGTCATCGGCGCATTATTTCAGATTATCTTCTTTCTAAAGGTTTGACGGTGATCCATATCCTGTCGTTGACGAACACGCAGGAAGGCGTTCTTACGCCTGGTGCTGTTGTCGAACCAACAGGTTGTTTAACGTATCCTCTTCCAGAGTCCGTATGTGTCCAAAATGATGAGAAGTCATAATAAAAATCAGAATATTCCATCGGAACCTGAAGAAATGTTCAGCGCTCTGAGACTCTTTGATGGTGTTTCAAAGCGTGAAAAACGCGTTCTTTTGTCATCTGTGAAAAAAACGATGTTTGCCCCCGGTGTAATTTTGTTTAAAAAAAACGATAAACCAAAAAATTTGTGGATTGTGTTTGATGGCATCATACACTTAAGGAGTCCGCATCCAGAAAAGAAAGAAAATATCACTGTTATGAGTATGATAACCGGTGACTTTCTTCTTCCTGCAGCGGTCGTAACACGACAACCTTATCTTCTGGAAGCTTATTGTGCCTCAGCAGCGACGATGCTTCAGATTGATGCAAATATTATAGACGTATTGTGTTCTCTTCATTCATCGTTCGCGCGTATTATGCTGGAATATGTTGCAAAACAATTTAGGAATAACATCAATCAGACGAGTTGTTATTATCATTGTAGTGGTTCACAGCGTTTGGTCTGTTATCTCGTGAAACTTTCCATTATACAGGACAATCGAAAAAAAGTCGTACTTCCGCATAGCAAATCTTTGGTGGCAGCCGAGCTTCGCATGACACCTGAAAATTTATCCCGTATTATAACACGGTTTCGTGGTGAAATTTTAGAAGTAAACGGTTCGGAAATAGTGATTTTAAATTATGCTCAGTTAATTAGTCTTTGCGGGCACATTAGGGCTTAATGATGGAAAGAAAAAATATAGAATAAAAATATATTATTTTAAGTCGCATTTATTTTTATCAATGATAGCTAATAATTGTTCAATGTCACCGGGCTCGACATCAAGCGTATCGGGCATTGATTGCAACGCATTGTAAATATCTTCCCGTGTAAAGTAATTTTGAATTACTGTGGAAGCTTCGACGTCCTGAGGACGATGTGGATACGTATGACCGGTAATCCGATGATAAGCAATAGCGGCGATGGTCAAAGCGACAGCATTCAGGCCGACTGGCACAAAAGGAAATAAGAAACCAGTCGTGAGATCATGATTGCCAGGATGGAGGAGCGTTGCTGTGAGTGCCGATGCGCCACCCGGAGGATGAAGTGATTTTGAGGCGTTCATTGCAGCGATTGCGAGCCCTACTGAAAGAGCACAGGCGATGAGAAGTGGTACATCGGGAATAAGTGAAACTATGACGCCAATCGTTGCTGAAAGAACATTTCCTAAAATCACAGCTCGAGGTGTTGCTAAAGGACTGGCTGGAACACCGAATGCAAGGACGGCCGATGCACCCATAGGTGCAACAATGGCGGCACTTTCAATTGGCATTAAGATAAACCCAGCAGAATAAGATGCTATTATACCGACAAACCCGCCAATAGAAGCACGTAATGAAATAAAACGGCTCATATTGTGTCCACTACTTTGCTTAAATCAAGATAACGTGCAGAATACTCTGGTGTTCAAAAAATGTAAATACAATACATCTTTTGATTGCGGGATTTCATCGATTCATATGATCGACGCGGAAATCTCACGGAAGGGTTGTACATCGGGTCAGATTATGAAAAAGTCTGTTTTGTATAAAAGATATTTTCATAAGCAATAAACGAACCCGATGCAGACAGAGTGTAGCGCAGGCGCGTATGACTTTCCAGCCTCCTGTGGACGGCGTGTAGTAGCCCATTTTGATGGAGGTCGCATGGTAATCCCCCCATAAAAAGAGTGACTTTTGAATGAGAATTTTCTCAGCGTAAGAATTGAGGAGATTCTGATGAAGAGTGATCGCTTTACTGACGCCCAGATCATGGGTGTGATCCGCCAGGCTGAGGGCGGTGTCCCGGTTCCTGACCTGTGCCGGGAGCATGGGATTAGCAACGCCACGTTTTACCGGTGGCGCGCGAAATATGGCGGCATGGATGCTTCGATGATCAGTCAGATGAAGGCTTTGGAAGAGGAGAACCGTCGGCTGAAGCGCATGTATGCGGATTTGAGCATGCAGACGGATATCCTGAAGGAAGCCCTTGGAAAAAAATGAAGCGGCCAGCCCAGCGCCGGGAACTGGCCGCACAGGCTGTGGCGCATCATGGGGTCAGCATTGCGCTGGCCTGTCGGATTTTTGGGATATCCGAGACCTGCTTTCGCTATCGTCCGCGACTGGCAGCGGAGAACGACAGGATTGCCGCTCTTCTGGTGGGACTGACCCAGGCTCACAGGAGATGGGGATTTGGTCTGTGTTTCCTGTATCTGCGCAATGTGCAGGGACAGCTCTGGAATCATAAGCGGGTTTATCGGATCTATCGGGAACTGGAACTCAACCTGCGGATTAAACCCCGCAGGCGTCTGGTTCGCGAAAAGCCTGAAAAGCTGTCGGTTCCGGCCCTTCCCAACAGGGTCTGGTCCATGGATTTTATGGCGGACAGGCTGATGGATGGACGTGCTTTTCGGCTCCTGAACATTCTGGATGACTTCAATCGTGAAGGACTGGCGATCGAGGTTGATTTTTCCCTGCCGGCCTGTCGGGTTGTCCGCTGCCTGGAACAGGTTATGGAGTGGCGCGGCAGGCCTGAGGCTATCCGAATGGATAATGGCCCTGAATATGTCAGTCATACGTTGGTTTCATGGGCCGGAAAACAGGGGATTACCCTGATCTATACGCAACCGGGCAATCCGCAGCAGAACGCCTATATCGAACGCTACAACAGAACTGTCCGGCAGGAATGGCTGGAGCAGTATTTGTTTGAAAGCATTCAGGACGTGCAGGAGGTCGCAACAC
>NZ_CAWUEO010000008.1:0-24159 GCF_963921165.1 Acetobacter zythi | reverse complement strand
GGCCACATGGTAAACGCTGGCCGCGTCAAACACGGTCTGCCGGAGTTTGGCCTGTGGCGTATCCCCGCAGGCTGTCAGGCCAAAGCCCAGAACCCCCACCAGCAGAACCGGCACAACACTGGAGCCGAGGCTTTTACCCGTATCGGCCGGAACTGGTGCGGCCACAGTGTTTAAGGCTGATGCCGTGGCCCCGAACAGGGAGCCAGCAGGCAGCGTATCGGCAATAATCTTCACAGCCGCAGGGCCAATGTCCTTGTGGCTGGCTACGGCTTGCATGGCTTTGGCAAGATCGTCCCGCTGGCCGGTCAGGGCGGTAAGCAGTCCGCTGTTGTCGCTTGCCAGCAGGGGCAACACGGCAACCAGTAGGGCGGCGCTGGCATCGGATGTGATGACGTGGAACCACGTTGCCACCAACGTGCCCAGAAGCAGACCGAGGGCAAACAAGGTGGTGGGCTGTCGCAGGTATGCGACAACCTTATTGGAAGAAGACATGAAGCCTCTTTTCAGTTGGAAGGAATCGGGTTTCCCCACGCGGGGAAAGTGGTCAGGCAGCGCCGACCCAAAGGTGCCATTCGGCCTGCCGCCTACGTGTCAGCCCCGGCTCAGTGATGAGCTGGCCGTTCTTGTGCATGTGGTTCCACAGCATAAGCTGCTCACCGGCCTGCATGTCGTGGCCAGAATTGAGCAGTTTGAGCAGCGTGGACCCAGCCAGAGCCGACAATCCAAGGTTGAAGGCAAAGTCCAGCAACGCTGCTTCTTTTCCGGGGGGCTGTGGGGCTTGCACGAGCTGGTGCAGTTCGGTCTGGATGCGCCGGAGCGTGAGCAACAGCAGGGCGTCTGCCTGTTCCGCCGTAATGGGCGCGGTTCTGGCTGTCACGGCGGCCCCGTTGGCCAGAAAGCGGTTACCGTAGCCAATGGACCAGTAACCGGCTGGGCAAAGGTAGGGGGAAAGACGCAGCCCCTCAAACTGGCGGCACAGATCTGCTGCCATGTTGATCGGGTCATTCATTCGGTTGTCCGGATATGAAAAAGCCCACTGTCGCTATAAGCGATAGTGGGCTTGTTTGTGGGGAATAACGGAGAACTAGCCCGTTAGGTGATGAAAGACGCAGAAAACAGCCATTTAGGCTGGACTGGAAATGGACGAAAATCAGGGCGCACTGCCAAACCCGAAATAGTGGCAGATACCCTGAAACACTCCCCAGCCTACGCCGATACCGCCAGTCAGGAGGAATTGCCGCCAGCCACGCATGGTTTTCAGCTCCCCCTTGATGTCGTTAAGCCCCGTTTTGATCCCATTGAGATCCGTCTGGGCTGCTTCCTGCCGGACATTGGCAATAGCCATATCCTTTTCAATCTGCTTCACATCATCACGCATGGCGAGAAATTCAGGCCGGGTGACATATTGAGCTGGCGGCATCGGTAGATCAGACATCTGATCCCTTTCAGGCATAAAAAAACCGCCATAAGGCGGCGGGTAGAGTGAGGATGATGCGATAGTTCAGACTGTCTCTGCGTTGGCCGTCATCACATCTGTGGGCTGCACGGGCAGGATCGTGCTGGTGGTGTCTGCGCCATTGGCGATAGCTGCAATGGCTTTCACATAAGCCTTCATATCCGCTGTAAAAACTTCGCCCATGGCTGCGGCAAGACTGGCCTGCTGCTGGACCCATGCCTGCGCTGCTTGCGCCTGCGTTTTGAGCGGAATAACAGGGGCAGGCGGTGCATACTGGACCAGCGCGCCATTACTCACGCCATAAGGCCCTGCCGTTCTGGTAGAGAACTGCGCCTGTGTGATCGGCAGCAGGTCGGATGCGGGCGGAAAGCCTCTGGTATCGGAATAAATGCTCATATCCAGCCAGCCCAGAACAGGCGTTGGCTGGGCAGCACTGGTGTCGTATTGCGCGTAATATCTGTTCGGGTAAGCGCTGGGCATCAGACTTCCCCCATAATTGTCAGGTTCAGGGTAATGGGTTTGGATTGTGCAACAGCCCCATAACTGCCGCCACCAAACCAGCAGGGAAGGCGAAGCAAAATTCCTGTATTAGTGATTCCGCTGTGTGTCGGTTGCCCCGGAGAAGCCACCATAAGATCAGCAGACCAGTTATCCACAGTCATACTGGAAGCGTTTGTTATTACAGGAACGGTATCTGCTGCATACGCAAACGGGAACGCCTGATAAAGCTGATCATAAGCAGCAACGATCTGGAATGACTGGGTTAGGATATTCCCTGTCCTTGTCCAATAGACAGCACCCAAGGTAGCTGTAGCGGGGATAACCCCCGCAGAACCGGGGGCATAACTCTGCGTTGTGCCGTCTGCCCTTGTGGCAATCAGGTTCCCACCAGCATCATTCTGTACGTCTACAATGCGTATGTTCGTGCCGTCTGTTGCAGGCACAGAGCGGACATAACGCCCCTCTGCCGTCCGCGCATTCAAGGCATCTTCACCGTCGAATTTGATGATGTCAGGAACTTTCGCGGAGCCGGATGCAGATAAATCTTTGATCTCGGCAATCCCGGTATCCCTATGGATAGTCAGGAGCGTGTCAATAATGGTTCCATCATCGGCATAGCGAGAAATGACAAAGCTGCTACCAGCATTACTGCCTGCTTCAGGCGTACTGTCACGCCCAAACGTCCAGCGGACTTTGCCGCCAGCAGATGCTGCAAACAGCGCCTCCGCCCCGATAGGGCCATCTTTGGTCATACCGCCTTGCGCGATGATATCGCCAGTGATTGTCTGCGGGCCTTTTGCCCCCTGCGCCACATATCGCTTCTCAGCCGATTTCGCGCCTAAAGCGACATCCCTTTCATAATCAGGACTACTGGAAACCGGGAGTAATCCCTCATCATCTAGGGATGGGGCGCATTGTGCGGGCACTTCACACCAGACCGTAATGCCGGACGTAAAATTCAGCGCATTGTCCGTGCCAAACAGATTACCCATGACCTTGGTGCGCACCAGCGTGTTCGGGCTGCCAACGGTCAGGGTGCCAACACCCCACTCTGTCTGTGATCCGTCAGAGGCATAATAGTATACCTCTCCACCATCAGGGAATGCATCTGCAAATGTCTGCCGTCCTTCCGGCGCACCGCCCAGAGTAATTATGCCAGTTCCGGGTGCATTGGCCGTTTCCAGAACCAGATCGGCAAGTTGAGGGACGCCCATTATAAACTCTCCGTTAAAGTCAGGGTGACGGAATGCCGGTCTGCAACACCAAACGGGTTGCTGACATCATCGCCTGTCAGGCGGCCCAACAAAGCCTTTTGCGCCAGAGACTCCGGGCCTGCGTCTGGCACTGGCAGGAATAGGGTGTTTTGCCCTGCGGCCGAGGCACGCAGGATCTGCTCAATTTGCCCAGCATCTGCATCGCCTAGTGATTGATGGGCAATTTTGAGGGTGCGCTGTATCCAGCGATTTTCCGTAAACAACACACCGCTGAGAGATGTTGTGCTGTCTGTGCCCAGGTTCCGTCCTGATGTGCTTTCCGTGCTGTAATTGCGCACGGGCTGCCAGATTGGCCCGGCATACGCCAGAGGAATGGACAGGAAACCATCTGTATTGTCCTGATCCGTCAGGGTGAAAGTCACCGTGTCGGCTCGCATTTCTGCGGGCGCAACCAGAACAATCTGGCCGTTTATGCACCCCTGCGTCTGCCCGGACCAGACCATATCCGCACCCAAGGCAGCAGAGATGGCCAATGTTGCTGTAGGCATGCAGTTGGTGCGATGCAGACTGAAAACCCGGAATGTTTCAGCCTGTGGCAAGGTCAAGGTCAACACTGCCGTGTTGCGCGGACAGCGCCAGCCCAGAGACGCTGCGCCACTGGGGTTGCGCAGGTTATCTACCGGCAACGCATCACTCTGCGCAGACGCGACAAGGGCGGCATCCAGAACACGGTTCTGCCACCCGAAACCACAGTTTTCCATGTTTTATACCAGTATTTGCAGGGTTACTGTCTGATTGGCAGCCTGTATCTGCTCACCCACAACCAGACCGATAGCTCTCTGTTCCAGACCCGGTGCGGGGGCTGTAATCCCCACCACATCACCTAGTTCGATCTGCCATGCATATATCTGCGGCAAAGAAACTGCCCAGAGTTTGCGTTTGACGCCCCATAATGCGCCATGCCGCTGGGCAACAAGAGCAGCATCATCCTGCCTTGTTAAAGCCGTGCTGATCGTGTCCGGATCGTTCGGGACGCGCCAACGGGATTTGACCTGTCCGGAATACCAGACTGCGGCCCGGTCCTGCTGCGCTACAAAGGATTGCTGCGCAGCCGTAATCTGGGGGTGCAGGCTGGAGCCTGCTGCCTGCACAGTAAAATTATGGGCATATCCGATGCGCCAGCGCCATGTGGGGGGATCTAACGAGGTGTCCAGATCATCCCCGGTTAATGCGGTAATAATATCCGGGGTTAATTCGGCTACCACATTATCCCCAGCAGTTGGGGCCAGCATAAGGATTGGCAGCAGAGTGCCGGTACGGGTGGGCATGAGCGTGATGCCCAGACCACTTAGAAGAGATGTCACAGCATCCTTCCCGGAAACGCTGGATGAGCCATCCCAGAACCATCCGCCCGGCCATGGCGCAAGCGTGGAGGCTGGGTTCCATGCTGGGTCTATATAGGCTGCGGGAAGCAGAAGATCTTCCAGTAGGAATTGACGGAGTATATCCAGTACATTGATGGGAACTGCGCCAGAACGGAAATGGCCGTCCGCATCTACTGTTATGGCATAAACTGGCTTGGTGCCCAGACGCAGCCATGTGCCGTCTCTGCCTGTCTGTACTATATATGTGCCGGGGGCCGGAGCCTGCGCGTAAATGTCAGTGACATGCCCGCCAAAGACAATGCCTCCGGCATACCCGCCCTCATATAACGCCAGAATGGCTCCCGGCCCGTCCGAAACCTGATAAACATAGTTCACGCTGTCGATCAGAATAGGGGTCAGGTTGTGTGCGCGCCCCCGCAGGCGCGGCATGGACCTCCCCACGACATTGCTGTCGCCGTCCAGTCTTCCTGTCCCGGCATAAATGGTAATTGGCATGGTGCTGCTCAGCCAGTAGGTCGCATCCAGCAGATCCACCTGCAAGCTGATACGGTCTGGCTTCCAGCTTTTACCCAAACCGGCAAAAACAGGTGTCAGGCTGTCGATATTTGGATCAGACCATATTCTGCGGATAGCATCCCATTGTTTCTGCCCGGTAAATATCCGCACGGGGAGGTGGTCATTCACATTATTCTCCAACATGGCATTGAGCGGACCACCAATATTGCTGAGAGTGATGCCTCCCGCAGAAAGGGAGCCGCCCAAAGCATTAGCCGTGAGGGTGAGAGACCGGTTCAGGTCAAATGCAGAACTGACGTATGGCGGGTATGGCGTCCCATCGGATGCAACAAAGCCTGCATCGGAAAAGCGCAGGGTATTAAGTGTTTCCAGCTTGAAACCCGGCGCCATGGGGGCACCGTGTGAACTGGCACCGTGGCCATATAGGAACTGCATGCTGCTGGCAGACGGCTCGACAATATCCATTTCCACAATCCGAACGGTGGAAAAGGCCGACTGACCAAAGCGCACAATTTTGGTGGGTTTAGGCTGAATATCAGGCAGCACCAACGCTCCATGCGGGCGTGCGCCATGCGCGCGCATGAGAACGTTGGGGAGTGTCATGGTTATGCTGCCTTTGCTGCTTGCACCCGCGTAAACTGGCGGAGCGTTGCGTTTATGCTGGCCTCCATGTTCTGAATGGCCGTTTTAACCTGAAGCGTTGCATCCGTGTTTTGCTGGAACAGCGTCTTGGCTAAAGAAGCCGTAAACGTGTCCGATCCCAGATTGCCAATACTCTGGAGCATGGTCAGAACCTTCTGGAAGTCATCTGCATAAGCAGTTCCTGAACCATCCCACTGTTGAGCCAGAGTGAGGTATGTCTGGGCATCAGACTGGACGCGGGAGAGGGCATCATAATCCCCCCCCATGGCCTTCTGATAATCCAAACTCAGATTATCATTGGCCGCACCATACTGATCCTGAACGGACAGAGGCGATACGCTGGACGTTTCCAGACCCTGCACATAACTGCTGAGATTGGAAAACACCGAGGTAACAGATTGCAGCGCCGAACTACTGTACTGTTCAAGTTGCGCCAAAGACTCTCCAGCGTATGTCTGTTGTATTTTCAGACGTTCTGCCGCCAGAGTTTTTTCCAGATCCGTCAGTTGCTGCTGGTATGTGGCATTATCCGAGTATGTATCGCCCAGATAGGATCGCCAGTTGTCTTTGAGCTGCTGGATCTCCTGATCGCCACTTACCTGCTGGTTAAGGAGATCAGCGCCTTCCTGATTACCCGTAGCGGCCATATAGCGGGCCTGAACGGATTGGTCCGCCTGATCCAACTGTGTTTTGGCAGCAGCCAGCATCTGCGCGGCAATCGTATTGCCTTTGTCGATCAGCATTTGGGCATCCATGCCATACTGCTCCGCAGCACGGGCTGCGTTCTCGTATTGGCGCTGGATATCCGCCGCCTGACTGGCAATACTTTCCGATCCGCTGGAGGTCACATCAAGCAGTTGCTTGATAGTGCTGACTTCCGTTTGCAAGGCGGAAACAGAAATTTCTTTCCCGTCCAGACCAGACAGCATTTTAGCAACATCTCCAGTATAACCAGAGAAACTGTCGATTGTGACATGGGCAGCATCATTGAATTTTGTAACATGCACGCCCAGATCGTCCAGTGCATCGGCTGTCTGCTTGAGCTGAGTGATATCACTCAACCAGTCACTGACACTACCCACGCTATCTGGCATGCCGCCAGCCAACGCTTTGGCAAAAGTATCATCCGATGTTTCCAGATCAATGCCGGGCAGCAAGGATTCCAGAGATGAGGAACGCTTCTTATCCCCTTTGTGGTAATGCCCAACCCGGCCATAGTTTCCATCCCCAACCGTTATGTCCACATCTGCCAGTGTGGCATTGATGGTATCGAGTTGTTTCTGAAGGCCCGCCGAGACATTATCTTTAGCATGCTTGGTTTTCACATTGCTGATAACCAGCTTACCGTCCCGTCCAGATACAGTATCCCAGACATAGTGGGTTTTGTTGAACAGACCACCGATGATACCGCCGATCGCCCCAAGAACAGTCCCGCCAATCATGGACCCCATAGGGCCACCGAAGATCCCGCCAACTACAGAACCAACTGTTGACCCCACAGCCGCGCCGATCTTCCCGCCCTGTCCACCGCCAGTCAGATGGGACGCCATTGTTCCAACGCTGTAGCCCATGCCAAACCCGGCTATACCGCCACCAATGGACCCCATGATGCCGCTGGATGCGGATCCGCCGGACAAACCGGAGCCGGAGCCAGATGCGCTGAAACTGCTGCTAGGCGAGACACCAGAACCTGAAAAATTCCCAGACCCCGAAAATCCTGAGAAGGGGTCACTACTTGATCCGGACCCTCCACCCGAAGAAAAAATAGAGCCAATTCCATTAAGTACCTGATCGGCCACAGAGCTGGAGCCCGAAGCGCCGGATGAACCAGAAGCATTGGCCCCAGATGAACCGCTTCCCCATGTTTTGGAAAACCAGTCAGACATGCTGTTAAACATGCCTCCGAACCCGGAGGAGGTTGAACTGGAAGATGAGCCTGTGGAGCCAGACAGCACGTTGGATAAATCTCCCAGCGTGCTACGGGCACCCCCATCAATGCTGTTCAGCAATGGATTGATGAGCGCCATTTTGACCAGCATGCTGCCAATCTGGCTTTCAATTCCCTGCAAAACACTTTTGAATGAAACGCCTGCGCCAGACCCCTGCACAAAAGCCTGCGTCACATCATCGCTAATCGTGTCCGCCATACTGGAGAACTCGCCAGTAACGTCCTGCAACACGGCCTGCTGGTGCTGGTAAGCATTCGTGGCGTCTGACAATGCATCCACGCTACCGAGGTATGCCTGCGAGGACGCCTCGGTCAAACTGCGGCCTTCACGCTGGAGCTGCTGCTCCGCCTGCATATGATTGATCAGCTTTTGCCGGGCTTCATCGTTCTTTCCAAGGGAGGCGGTCTGAGCCTGTAAAACAGCTATCTGGTCGTTATTGGCCGATGTCTGCTGGCTCAGGTTTATGTCAGACGTGGCATGGGCCTGACCAACAAGCGCAGCAGTCCGCCGCCGCACCGCTTCCTCAAAGGCGGGTGTTCCCTCATCATAATGATCCAGTGCTTCTGTATAAGCCTGAACATAGGCCGTGGCCTCGGTTGCGGCCTGCCCACCTTGCAGCCATGCCTGTGCAACCTGACGTTGCAAAGCGGTGTTGCGTTCCATGACGGTTGTGCCGGTCTGGTACTCGGCTGCAAGTGTGCGCGCCGCAGTGACCTGAACAACAGCTTTTTCACTCGCAGACGCCATGCCTCCAGACAGGGAACGGGCGGCGTCATCAGCCTGTTGCGCGGCCTCGACCATGGCCCGGTCATAGCCGGTCAAGGCCGAGGCAGACTGCGCTGCACGGTTCTGCTGCTCTATCAGCTCCGCAAACGGACCACGCATACCCGCAAGTGCTACATTGGCTGCTTGGATCTGCCCATTAAAGCTTTTGATGCTTTCAGCATATTCCTGATCGCTGATCTGGCCTGCTGCGTGAAGTTTGTTTGTCGCAGCAATGGCAGCATTAAGGGCAGTTATGTGCCGCCGCTGCTCGTCAATCTGCCCTCCAAGACTACTGTCCGTTCCCATGACATTAGTCATTTGCTTTTGCCATGCGGCATATTCTGCCGCTAACCCTACGGTTGATGCTTTCTGTTTATCCTGAGCTGCCGTCACGGCTTCTGCCGCAGAAGCTGCCGCGCTGGACGCACCTGTGGCGGGTGCAGAAAATGTAGGGTTTGCCGTGCTGCCCTGCTGCATAAGGTGGGCCATATTGGTTGCACCAACTGCATTAAGGCCGCTTTCCACGCCGCCTTCCAGATAGCCCCCGGCAGACTTGATCCCACCCCACAGAGAACTTCCTACACTGGAAATTTCATCAGGGATCTTCCTGAAGCCTGTAATGACCTCATCCACCACATTGAGCGCTGTTGTGCCCATGGCGATAAAGAAATTACCGATACCCTGTGTGGTTGTGCGAATGGCCTCACCAGTGCCATCCATATCATCGCCCAGACGTTTCCATGCCTGCTGGAAAGGCGTAAGCCCCTGATCTGCCGCCCCTTTGATGTTCTGCTCCAGCCTGTCCAGGACAGAGCGCAGGGCACCGGCCTCATTCCCGGCCTGCTGCATGTGCTGGACCATCAGAACAAACCCGGCATTGAACCCCGGCATACCGTTCTGGGCAAAGTCCTGCGCTGCCTTGGCCGGGTCTTTGATGGCCTCCGCCATGGTCTTGGCTGCTGCTGGAACTGTGTTGCCCATAACGGCAGCAAGGTCGCGGGCATCGGATGTCAGCCGGTCAATCTGGCTGCTATCTACGGTCGGAACGGATACAATGGTTTGCACAACCGTGCGGCTGTCATCCAAAGACAGATCCGAGTTGCCTTTCAGGGTCCGGGCCGCTTCCTCCGCCTGCTGCGCCATGTCCGCATAATCGGTGCGGGTGGCCCGCAGGTGCTGGGAGAGCTGGGCAAGCTGTTCCTGCTCGCCCTCTGCATAGGCACCAATTTTGTAAATTGCGGCGCCAGCCAGAACTGCTGCTGCCGCAATACCACCGGGGCCAGTCATTGCTGCCCCAACGCGGCTTAATGCCCCATCCAGACCGCCCATGACCTGCACCATATTCGGCACCTGGTAAAAAGCAGCCTGAAGCGGATTGCCGCCAGCCAGAACCTGATCGAAAAATTTATGGGTTTCGTCCGCCAGAATACCCATTTCGAAAGAGGTTAGCTTGACCGCAGCAGCGTTGCCGCCCAGCGCCGCCTTTTGGCGGCTCAGGGTTTTGCTGGCCTTCCCTGCATATGCGTCATATTCCTTTTGCGTGATAATCCCGGCGGCCAATGCGCCAGAGGCCTCATCTACAGACTTGGCGTAATCCTGCTCGGCAGCAGCCAGCGGTACCAGCTTGGCGCGCACGCGGTCGGCATCATCAAAGGCTGACGTGAGGTCAGAATAACGGTCGGAGCCCGTAGCGCTGGTAACGCTAACGCCCGTCAAACCGTTGTAAAACTCTTGCGATGCTTTGGCCTGAGCCTGCGCCAGCGCGGTAATGGCCTCCGTTTTTGCACGGATGGTTTCGATATTACGGGTTTCGCGGGCCTCCGCCTTTTCATATAAATTTGCCTGCGTTCCCAGAATATCATTGTATTTCTGCTGGCTGATCGCCCCCTGTTCCAACTCTTCACGCGCGCGCATGACTTTTTGCGAAAAGCGGTCATAGGCAGCATCAAGGCGCGTCTGTGCTTTTTCCACACCATCAGTGGATTGCGTAAACTGGTCCAGTGTCTGGCCCGTTTTGCGGAACGTGCTGGTCAGGCTTTGGCCCGCAGCATCCGCCCCTGCTACGGACGATGCCATGCTGTCCGCATTTTGCACGATGCCGCGTGCCTTGGCGCTAAAATCGTCATCAAGACGGGCAATTAGCTGAGACACTCTGATCGACATGGCGTGGTTCCGGTTATCTATAGGTGGTATCGCGCAACATAAGAGAGGGATAGCTGACAGGCTGACCTGCCCGACTGCCTTTGCGCCCGCCATCACGGCGGAGCAGATAGGGCGCATTCCAGCGCCCCATGTGTCCAGACAGATTGATGAACTGCCGGGAAACATTGATTTCAGGGTAAGCGCGCCTGACGACCTGCCTTGCGCCCTCGATAATTTTAGGAGGCATCGACATTTTCATGCCGCCAGTATCAATCTTTCGCGCATAGGGCGCCGGATTGACGATCTGAACTTCTGCGTTAAACGGCAGGTCTTCCGGCTCATGCTCCCAAAGGGCATCATTGCACAGAACAATCCATGCCCCTCTGTAAGCGCCGCTCTTGACTGGAGAGCGGCGGCGGCATTCATCCAGCCCCAGCCTTACAGCCTGCGACAGAGAACTGAAGTTATAAAGAATGCTGCCACCGACCGTTAACGTGCTTTCAGGAGCATCAGGCACATTATTAACGGTTCGCTTCCAAATGCGACCCGCTTCATTACTGGAAATCAGCCGGTCCCTTTCGGCAATAGTATCGGCAATCAGCAGGTTTTTTGCGGCATCGGCAGATATGTCATCCGTGACAAACCGGTCCAGTTCGACAAAAAAACTTTCAACAGGTTTTCTGGCCATTTTCTAACCTTTGAATATCTGCCTGATTTCCTGCTGGATCTGCTCAGACCTGATTTTGAGAAAAACCCGGTCCATGGCCTGAACGAGTGGGATTACGAAATCCCGCTCATCATGGCTCAATCCGAACAAGCTGCACCATTCAGCAATGTCCATTGGAACCAGAGGCTGGGGGCGCGTTACAATACGCATGGCCCCCATGCCAGAGCCAAATCCGTCAACACGGTAATGCCGCCTGCCTTCCAGATCATGGAAACAACGCCAAGGCATCATGCACCATGGCTCAGGCTCGACCCTGCGCATCCATGCATCCCACGCCTCATAGTCCTGCTGAGGAGGCGGAAATACATCGTGCCGCCCTGCTACGGATGCGTCTTCCAGCGTCCATGTCAGGGCGTCTGTGAGTTTTTTTCCGCTTCGGCCTGCATGGTTTTGGCCTGCTCACCCGCTTTGCTGACAGCCTCCAGAGCGAGGCGAAGGAGAGGGATGTTGTCGGGCAGCAAGAGCTTGTCACGAAGCTGCTCCACAGTGATTTCTGACCCATCCTCGCTTTGCAGGCCGCTCACACCCTGAATACATTTCTCCCCCAGAGCCTTGGCCGTGCATTCATCCTCCAGAGAGGGGGGCAGATCATTAGGCTTTGCCAAAGGCTCGCCATCTTGCAGGCCGGTATTATATTTGATGGCAGCAATACGCCGGAGCGCCCAGAGACGGTCTGCATAAGCAGGGCTAAAGCCGCTGGTAGTAATGGTGATCGGATCATCTGCCGGGCCGACCTGGACGGACACACCGGAAGAAAGAGCGGTGGTGTTGCGTGTAAACTGGCTCAGTTTTGCCATGAGAATAGTATTCCTGTTTTCTGATGTGTGATGTTAATTTTTGCCGCGAGAAATACGACTTCAACCGCCGGCTGTGCCAGACGTGCCCGTACCACCTGCTGCAACTGGAAGTTTTGTAATGGTCAGGGTGGTGCCAGTCGCCAAAGGGTTACCTTCAATGTTGAAGGTCGCTTTTACTGTGGCGTTCTTCTGATTGATGTTTATGGCCGGGTCCGTCAGAAGGGCATTGAGGAACTTAAATTCATATCCATTGCCTGCATTGTCGGCTGTCTGGATGATGATTTCCCCCTGCAACTCGGCTTTTGCGGCGTCCCATTCGTCAAAGCTGCGGAAATAAAGTTCCAGCGAGCCTGTGGCGATGTAGCTACCTAGCCGCATACCGCAGGCAGCAGCGCTACCGTTGCCGTAATCAGCCCCCGACCCATCACGCGCGAAAGTCAGAGACACTGAGGTAGAGCACCCGCCCGGCACCTTCCCATTGATCATCAGCTTGAGAAAGTTATTGACCGTATTGAAGACACGTCCGGTCGGTGCAGGGTTAACGCTCTTGGCAATATCGGTTTCTGATCGCAGCTCCTCGGCAGAGATCAGATCCACGCTGATGCTCGCAAAGCTACCCTGCTGCATCTGGATCTGGACCTGGTTAATAATGGTCCCACGGTAATGGATGAACCCGCCCAGCAACTTCTTGCGGAAGGTATAGGACTTATCCATGTTGCCGTTGGTCAGGGCGCCATTAGTCCAGTCATTGCCCATCACCCCCGCAAGAAGGTCATCATAGGTGCCAGATGACAATGCCCCGGAAATGGTGCCGGACGATGCAATCTGCGTAGTGACAGCCTGCGCTGCTTCCCGAACAGTGTTGATTTCATCGGGGCGGTTGCGGGTTGTGCTGCCCTTGAGCGTTTCCCCCGTGAAACGCAGGGCCTGATATGCGTTTGTCGGGGAGACCCCATAGGTTGCCTCCTGCGCATAGTCGATTGAGGAATCATTGGTTTGCGCGCCAGCAGCCAAGCCAACTGTCGCACCCGTAAAATTCGGTGGCATGCTCACCTCACAAAAAAAGCCGCACGCGGCGGCCATATGGAGCAGATGAAAAGGACCGTGCTATTGTCACGACCCCTGGTGATTATCAGGAGATAGCGGTCTGGCACCGATACTGGATCGTTAGTGTGAAAATGTACCAGTTCCCGCCGCCATCAAGCGATGGGAAATCTTCGTCGCTCCCATCATAAAACAGGCCATCCGGCCATGGCATATCCGCATCGGGCGCACGAAACGCCCTATGCATCTGCCATATGAACGTCAGGGCATCGGGCGTTGTGAAATACCCCTTTGGGATGAAGAGGGAGAGAAGCACTGCACCTGTCTCCTCTTCTGCTATTTCCCCCACACCAAGCCGGTCTGACTGAGAGCCATTCAGTTCCAGCGTCCAGTATGGAGTATTTGCATCAGGGGCATCTCCCACGACCATGAGCGGGTCAATAAGGTGGTGCCCCAGCAGAGTGCAGACTGCTGTTGCTCTGCTGTGCGCGTCATTCCAGACTTCTGGCGACATTATTGCCCCCCTGCGGAAACGAGGGTCCAACCGCAGATGACTGATCCATCATACACTGGGGAGGCATCCGTCAGCGTATAGGTTTTGGGGCCATCCGTGATCCTGTCTCCTTTTTTGGGAGCAAATCCATTGGCGCCCATCTCATCCTCTGTGGCCTGAGCAATAAACGCTGCTACAGGAACCCCATCGGTAAGTTGGGAAGCTTGTGGTGGCGGGGCGAATGCCAGAATGGGAAAAGATACACCGCCCGGCCGCATGAGCTGCATGGTGCGCCCTTTGGCACGTATCTGACGGCGGCGTGACTGCGTGATCCAGCTCATTATGCCATCCAGTCTGCCATGATGGATAACCGGCTGAGTGATGCAATGGCATCAGCCGAAAGCCCACCAGTTGCAGGGTCCAGCGTGGCGTAAGACGTTGAACCAACGCCTTGAATGTTTTCTGATTTCAAGAGCGGATCACGACCTGACGCACCGAGTAACATCTGAATAGTGCTCAAACAGCCACCAGATATTGCAGCCAGCAGGGGAGTGTCCTGCCATGGCAAAAGCACATTGTCCGGCGCGGCCAACTTATCCATGCCAGGCAACACGAACCCGGCAATATAGATGATTTCCACCACGACAGGTCGGGTAAAGCAGAGTTGGCGTGGTGGAAGAAAGGCGGACGCCATGATGCGGGCACCATCACGCTCAACATCGCATTCATCCAGCGCGCCGGTCCACGCAACCCCATCGACCGAGGCAGACAGTATGGCAGCTATAGGGCCATTGGAGAGGTTAATGCCCGGAATGCGCCCCTGAATGGTCTGGCGTTCTCGGTAGGTCTGGAGCGCCAAAGGACGCCCCAGATAATCCACAAAGCTGCCAGATGCCCGCGTGATAAGCTGCCCCAACCGCCCGTCCTGCGTGTTATCCGTGATCTGGAGGTAGGCTTTCACACTCTCCAGATCGACAAGATCGGTGGTCGCGGCGGGCGTTACGACGGAAACAGTCATGTTTCACCCCCAAACAAAAACGGCCTCCGTGAGGAGACCGTCAGGACGCGCCCTTTTTGGTTGTATCGTCAGGAACCGGCTCGGCAGTGCCTTTTTTGGCCGCTACTATGGCGTCCGCTACACTGTCAGGAAAACGGCCAACATCACCTTTGTTGTACACCGCACCAATACCGCTACACGGAGCGGTAAATGTCACAATTTTCATGAATTACTCTCCTGCAACTGCGCCAGGGAACCATGCCGCACCCGTCAGCACGGCAATGGCCATATCGTATCGAGCTGCCAGATCCACCGCTTCGATAACGCGGATCAGCGTTTCATCGTTCTGGAAAGCGGAGCGTGTCACGCCTGCACCGTCCACGTATGATGCCTGAGTGCTGACTGCCAGGGTGGTTTGCAATGCATCCCCCACCATGATTTGTGCAAAATCAGCAAAATAAAGCTCAGACTGGTTGCCGCTCGCACCCAGATTATCCGGTACGGATGTGGTACTGGCGTAGGGGAAGGAGCCGATGCGCCCATCAGCAATTTCCGGGAAGGCCAGAGCGCCCGTAGATGTCTGGAGCTGGGAGAGAAATTCTACCAGCGTGGGGTTGACGATGTAACCCGGCCGCAGCATTGGCACATTGTTTTTGGTCAGCGCGAGACGAAGTTTACCAAGGTCATTCCGCACATTCTGCACGTTGACCGTGGCGTTGGCTGCAATGATGTTGCTGGCATTGGCGAGGTAGCGCAAACCAGTAGGAGCATTATCCGAACCAGCGCCACGGATGAACTGCTGATCTTCTGCCAGAGCAACCTCACGGGTCACGTCATTATTGACCAGACTATCGGTCTGGATCGAGTTATAGCGAAGCAGATCATTGGAAATCGGAACCAAAGCCGCCAGTTTTTTGGCTGACATAGTGACGGTCCCGACCTGCGGGGCAGATGTTGCGATGGCAGCGCGCTCACCAATCCACTGCGCATTGGACGTAGATGTCTGCTTGCGGGTCGTCAGGTTGCCGTTAGGCATGGGAACAGACAATGCGCCCATTTTACGCACTGCAACGGCAGGACGCAGCGCATCAATCAGGTCGGATGAATAGGCCGTGTTGACCAGAAAACCGCCCTGCACATCCACAGACTGCTCCATATTGTCCGCCGCAGCGGCTGCAAATGTGGAACAGGTTGCTTATTAGCAGTGATGCACTCGGGCTTTCTCGCCCTGCTATCAGACGGGCTGCTTGCGCCAGGTCGGCTTTTTGATTCAGGAATGTGTGCCAGCAATCGTCGTGTGTTGCAGGCTCCATCTGCCAGAACCCGAGCGCTGGCCCCCGCAGCTGCCGTAGAAAATAAATACCACTTTCCACCAGGGCCGTACCGAGCAACAGATTAACTGCGGCATCGCTAGCCAAGCCGATTTCCTGCAATGTCGTGCGTATGATCAGCAGCTTGAACTGAGAGATATGCAGACCGGGCGCGATCATGATGCGCCTCCGATCAGAGCTTTGATAATCAGCAGCAGGCCTGTTCCAGCCCCGGAACCGAAAAACGATAATGTCAGGACAATGCCACGCAATGTTCCATTTCTAAGGCTCTTCTGTTCCTGAATATCTGCCAGCCGGGCATCCATGGCAGCCAGCCGGTCAGACATGTTGTTTTCAAACACAGTCCGGCTCTGGCGATCCATATCAAATATGGCCTCCATTGCAGTTATCCTGCGGTCGAGTGAAATAAGACTGATCTGTTGCCCATCAAGAGGCGGAGTAGTCATTGTCAGGCAGTCCTTTGCACACGATCAGGTTTCGTGCACAAAGGAGTAATTACTACCCGCCAGCCTGTACATTACTGTCTGTTGCAGAAAACCATTATTAAAGGTTTCCTGAGATCAGGTCGGTAGTTTTGAGATGGTTACGCTGTAGTCGTCACATCCGTGGGCTGGGCAGGCAGGACCGTGCTGGTGGTGTCTGTGCCGTCCGCAATGGCGGCAATGGCCTTCACATAGGCTTTCATATCCGCTGTAAAAACTTCGCCCATGGCTGCGGCAAGACTGGCCTGCTGCTGGACCCATGCCTGCGCTGTTTGCGCCTGCGTTTTGAGCGGAATAACAGGTGCGGGTGGTGCATACTGAACCAGTGCGCCATTGCTTACGCCATAAGGCCCCGCCGTGCGCGCGGAAAACTGCGCCTGTGTAATCGGCAGCAGGTCGGATGCAGGCGGAAAGCCGCTGGTGTCGGAATAAATGCTCATATCCAGCCAGCCCAGAACGGGCGTTGGCTGGGCGGCACTGGTGTCGTATTGCGCGTAATATCTGTTCGGGTAAGTGCCTGCCATTATACTTCTCCCCTTACCCATATAGACGCAGACGTAGGCAGGTTCTGAACAACAGCACCCCCGCCTATTCCGTAGATATTCTCGAACGTGAACCCAAGGTTCGTGACGTTATTTTCGCCGTCTGCTTGCTTGCCTAAATAATTGGGAACAACCGTATAGTTATTGGGGGTCATACTCATAGATAACACCGCTTGTGGTATTGTTCCTGCACGGTAAGCCGTCGGAAATGGAACGTACTGACCATTCCACGCAGCAGGCAGGAAAAATGACTGCGTCAGGATATTGCCAACCAGAGTCCAATAAACGGCCCCCAGTGTATCGGTTGCCGGGATCACGCCAGATGTCGGCAGGTCTGCCAGGTTGGCCAGCGCCGTTCCATTGGATAACGTGCGTCCATTGTCATCCTGAACCAGACTGGTAACGCGCGCCTGACCCTCCTCGGGAACGGATGCCGGGTAGCGATTGTCGGCAGCCTTTGCGCTCAACGCCTGCTTGGTGGCGAAGTCCGTCACATCAGGGACCAGAACCTGCTCCGCTCTGCTAAAGTCCAGTTCCTTGAGGGCCACCGCCACACTGCCCTTATTGGGGGTGCCCGGTGTGCCGCCGCTTATGGTCAGGGTGACATCTGGCGTTGCATCACCCTCAGCTGGAGGACCGGCGGACCAGTAACGGTGCGTAAGGGTAGCCGCAGCCGTTTTGCTGCCCCAATCCATGGAGCCAGTGACGTTGCCGCCAGCCAAGGGAAGAAAACCCTGAAGAATAGTGACCAAAGCTGTAGTTGTGACCAAGGCAACGGTGGTCGTACCATAGACGAATACAGGCACTTTCTGGCTGGCAGCGTAATACAGCAGCTTTCCCGCCACATCCCCTTCACCCATTACGGCCGGAGCGCCCATGACAGCACTGGAGACCACGCTGGAAATAAGCTGTTTAATGGCCGTAATGCACTGATCATTTTTTGTTTTGTCGAAAACAATACCGGCGGCCTGAGCAATATTGATCAGTTCCTCCTGCACCATGTTGAGCCACCAGAACCGCACCCGGGTAGGGGACTGCCCCGTTGTGGAACCACCGGTAAAAAAGCCAGGTTCGCCAATGTTATCTGTCGGCAACGCTGGTAGGGCAGATACTGCCGTTACGTCGTCTATTCGGTAAACCATATGATTTTATCCGTAAGAAAAGAAAACTCTGGTGTGGGCCGGAGCGCGGGACGATATTTCACACTCCAGAACTGCATCGCCCCATGTTGCCAATGCCTCGTCTGCGTAGGAGGCATCTGCACTAAAGTAATTTACTGTTGTGGCCGGGGCATTTACGCGCCAGACGTAATCCCAGAAGGCATCTGCAACAGGATCATCTGCGCGTAGAAAGTCTGCACGGGCTGCTGAAAACTCGGTAATGGTTATTGTATAACCAAGTGTTTTTGCAAACCGTACATAATACTCTATGGATGAGCCGCCTGCATCGCCCATGCGTGCAGCAACCTGGCGTTGCTGTTGCTCTATAGAGGGGTTAGCGCCGGCACACGGGTCTGGCAGACCGAGCGTTTTTTGCCACTCCAGCAATAGGTACGATGCTGTTGCCGGGAAAACATTGGGCACAATAGAGCGTGCATCGTTAATCACCCGCTCTGCCATGGGCATGAAGCCAGATAAAACGCCGTCCAAGACAGTGCCCGCTTCACGCGGCCATGCACGACCGAAAGGCATTGTCTTTTTGAACTGCTCCAGAATCTGGCTGGCTGACCAGCTGGGGATACTCATGTTGAAGCGACCACACCCACAGTGGGCAATGACCCCAAAGGAACAACCACAGGCCCAACCGGTGCAGAAAGTGTGAAGGACGCTCCGGTTGATAACAGAGCTTCCTCAATGTCACTCTGGGGAATGGTCATTCCCAATGGCGTGCCGTTCCGCACATATAGATCAGCAAGAGCGGCCTTCATGTCTGCCAACTGATCTGGCGTGCTGGGAGACAGGTCAGCCAGCGTGACGTTAATGGGGAAGGGGGCTGGGGCACAAACAATGACCAGTGCCGTGACGGGCCGATTGGGCTGGATGGCATTAGCTACCGCCAGTTGGTCACCTGTGGCGGTTGTATAGCGCGGCTCCGCTGTGGCCGCACCGTTGCTTCCTTGCGGAAAGCCATCATGAGCTGCCTGCGCCTTATCCAGCATGGCATACACCACGACGGAGCCAGAGCCCGCACCGTTGGGGTTACACCATGCGCGTGTTACACCAGCTACGGCAGTGGCCCATTCCACATAATCATCTGCCCGGCCGCCGCCATCACGCGCGGCATAGGCTTTGAGCATGCGGGTACGGAACGGGCCATCCTGCTCTGCATCTGCGCCGCCGGTAAAACTGCCTGATGCAATGCCGGCGGCTGGTATGCCGTCCTGAGCGGTGAGCAGAGCAAAGCCGGTGCCGTTATCACAGTTTCCATCTGCCCCTGCCGTATCGCAAGTGACCTCAGCATTCAGTATGCCATCTGACCCAGCAACAGCTACGGATGAGGTGAAATAGGAAAGCCCATCGGCCCGCAAGACTACTGTGTTTGCTTCCAGTTCCATGCCCGGCGTGCAGCCAGAAAAAAGAACTGTGCCAGAGGCGGCCGTAGCATCTTTTTTGTAAACACCCCGGAGCGCCGCCCATGCGTCCAGATTTTCATCCTCGGCTGTCCAAGGCACGGCCTGCCGGTAGCACCATCCAATATAGTCATAGTTTCCCCAGACCAGATTGGAGAACATCCATGACAAGCGGTTGAGAACAGAACGCGGGAAGATTGATACGCCGCGCATGATATTGCTGGAGACAATATCACTCCACGAGGACGCCTGAAGTTCAGAAAGGGTTTTTTGAGAATATGGCACGCGCAGGCTCCTTCCACGCCCACGCATACCGGAAAGAGATATCGGACCCATCGGGCTTGATCAGCCGGATGCCGATATTCAAGGCTGTAGCGTTCAGCCACGAGGTTTGCACCGTAATGCTCCCGACAATTTTTTCATCCAGTAGCCATTGCAAGGCCTGCTCACAAATTGTGCGGGCATGCGTTAGCAGGCTGTTGCCAGTCTTTTTTGCCCCCTCAATGGTCCATAGCAGGGAGCCCATGGAATATCCTTCCATGTTGTCTATCCAGCACCCCCCGAGGTCCGTGGACCCGTTTGGTGGCTGACATCACCAAACAATCCACCATCTGCCATATTCACAGCTCCTTTATCCAACGCTGGACCTTAGCTTGCCGGCGGGCATTACTGGCCATAATGCGCCGCACGCGCCTGTTGCCTGCGGCAATGCGCTTTTGCACGTAACGAACACGCAAAAACCGGAATTCCACCTGCACACGGCTACTGGTGACAATCCGGACCACGATGCACGTTGCACTGATCCCGAAAAAAATTGTGGCGGGTTCGATCATGGCGCCCCAGACTCTGCCAGCCACCGACCAAGCAAGCGATAGCGTGCAGTCTTCACCCGAAGTGCAGGGGTGATGACCATGACCACACACAAAAAAACGCTCACCCCACATGAACGGCTGGATACAGCGGTTAAAAATCGGGTCATTCGTGCGCAGGAACTTATGGCCACATTGGCTACCCGCGGCTTGGACCCCAGCCCTTGCGAGTACTGCGGAGTGCTTGGCGAGCGGGTTTTTGCCGTTGTCGCTGCATTGAATGAAGAAGAAAGAGCCGCCAAGGAAGCGCGGCTTGAAACGCAGCTTGAAGCAGCCGGGCTGGGCGGCGTTCTGGAAAAACTACCGCCCGCTCTGCGCCCTTAAGGTTGTAAAGCGATGCTTTTATTCGAGCTCAAACATGCCTGCCTGCGCATTGGCTTTCAGTTCATCCAACGCAGTGGAGAAAAGTTTAAATATCAGTTTGCGCGAAGTGAGCTCTTCGTAGGCTGGCGTGCATATAACGGAAAATCGACTAACAAATTTGGTGGTAGTTTCTTTTTCAATAAAATCTTCCACCATTACTTGATGCTCCCTGCATGCAATAGTTGCCGCAGCTTGAATAAGCGCCGCGTTCACTTCGGGGGACAGTTTCTTACTCATTTTGGTTTCCTCATCGAGTCTGTTGCAAGCCCGATGATGGAAGGCGCGGGTGCTGCTGGCAACAGCGGCACCCGCATGCCGGACCTCACGTCATGAAGTGCCGCCTCCCACGATGCCACCGCACGCCTGCGCAACTGCTGCTGCGTGTAACTCGCTTTTCCGCTGATGCCCTGCTGATTGCGGCGGATGCGTACCGCGAGCTGGCCAGCCACCACGCCCTTAACGGTGCCCCCGACCTTGCGGAGCAGGCCCATGCCATTGCCCGCCAGTTAATGGATGAAGCACCCCGGCGTGTTGTGCCTGCGCCAGCCCATGTTCCACCCCCATGCAAAGGGAATGCCCCATGAACATTGTGGACCCTGAAGCCCTGTTTAATCAGCTGGACAAAAATCAGCAAACCGTTGCCCGCTGCCTGCAACTGCAAGCCTACGCGCTGGACCACCACGCCCGAAAAGCCCATGGCAATGCACGCGGCCGCCAGACCTGCACAGCGGACGCAGATGCATTGCGCCTGCGGCTGGAAGCCTTGTTGCTGGGCGCATGGGTGGCCGATGCAACCCCGCAACAGGGAGCAGCACCATGCTGATTGCCCTGGATGACATACAGGAAAATGGCAATATGCGCCGCACGAGCCTTTGCGCTACTGCTGATGCCGCACTGGAGGCCAGCATTGCAGCACTCGGCGTGCTCCAACCCATATTGGTAAGGCCCGACCCAAACGGCGGGTACGTTTTGATTGCAGGATACCGCCGTGTTGCCGCAGCACGCCGGATAGGGCTGGCAGAAGTGCCCGCCGAAATCCGACTTATGGGCGAGTTGGAAAGTAAAGCGGCACAGGCGGCGGAAAACGTAGTGCGTCTCCCGACTGATCCTGTGGACGTGTGGCGGCACATTGATGAGATGATTCAGGGTGGATATTCGCTGCAATCTGCGGGGGCATCTTTGGGGATGCCTGATCGGTACATTCAACAGATCAGTATTCTCAGCCAGATTGCCCCCCGGCTGCTGGACGCCATGGCCGGCAAACAACTGCCGCCATGGCGGACCCTTGGCATTATTGCGCAGGCACCGCATGACCAGCAGATTGCAGCCTTTGAGCGCCACAACTACCCGCACGGCGTAACATGGGCATCGGTCAGCGCAGAATGCACGGCACACCGGATACCACAGGATCGCGCCATATTTGATGTAGCGGAATCCGGCGTGCATTTTGAGGAGGATTTGTTTGCTGAGCCGGGATCACCGGAGCAATTCACCACAGGCGATATTGCCGGGTTTATGGCTGCCCAGCTTGCAGCCGTGCAGGACCGTATTCAAAACGGTGATGAACCGGCCATGCTGCTGGAATACAGCTCCATGGCGCAACTACCAAAGCTGCCGACCGGCTGGGTTTATGTCGAACGCAAGGAACCGCTAACCCCACGCAGCAAACACAAACGCGCCTACGCCATTGTGCCCGCGAATGACTGGATGGATGCGGGCCGCGTGGTGGATGTGGTGATAAAACCTGCCACCACAACCAAGGCCACTACTGCACCCGCCACAACGCACAGCACCGATGCCATCGAGCAGGAAGATTACGAGCCAGAACTCCCTGCAGAGGAGCCCGAAGCACTACCGGACGACGTGTGCCAGATTACCAAGGCAGGGTATGACATGCTGGCAGATACCCAAGGGGAAAGACAAGGCAAAAACTAAGTTTGTTCCAGACCTAACGCCTCACTGCTTACGGCACACATTCGCAACATGGCACTATTGCCTGCACAAAGACCTCCTACGCTTAAAAGATGACGGCGGATGGAGAACTATTACCATGGTGACACGCTATGCGAAGAAAATGCCCGACGCTTACCGTGACGAGATAAAAGAATGGCTCGGGCTCTAATATGTGCCAAAGTAGAGCCAAACCAACTATTTTTCTGCATAAACCATTAAAAAACAATGGGTTATGTTTTGCTTCTTTCTGCCTTCACACGGCGGGGGTCACAGGTTCAATCCCTGTCGCACCCACCACGGTTTGCCCTAGTTTTCTGCGGGTTACAGAAAACAATCCCAAAATAATAAGCGTCCTATCAGTTTATATTGGTCCATATCAGGCCACCTTACGCCACATCAATCCGTGCAAAATCCGTGCACCTTTTTATCATGGTAGGCTTTATTTCTAACTGAGATATGCATTGCTGACATTGCAAGTCACCTGCACTTTTTGATCCTTGATGAATTTATTATGCTAATGATTTCAAGCGATGCAGTTTAAATGGAATAAAGTTATTGATGTCACCCCTCGGACAGCCTACAGAAGGCATGTGGCCCACGATAGAAACCATAGCTTTAGAAACTGCTCATCGTGATCCGATAATATCTTTGTTGCTAGTTTGTTTAACAGCAATTATTATCGTACTGATCGTCGTTACCTGCACATGGAAGATTCAAGCAGCGAGGATAGCGGGGGATGTGAAAAAATATGCAATTCACACCATCTCATCCTCGCTTCTAAGCGAGAAAAATAAAGCTCACTTTATTAATCTTTTACTGGAAAATGCAGGAGGAAAGGAAAAATGAATTTTTCTGTCGTTCTGCTAATCGTAGGCGTTACTCTTGTCGCCCTTATGGCCACAGTTCACGCTCGGATAGTTCTCCTCAACAGCAGAGCCGCGCTTCCTTATCGTAAAGCAGCTATAGACATTGGCGTTAAACTGATCGCAGATGAATCCATGAGCGATAAAACACGCACCGCAGGACGGCGTATTGTTGAGCTTGCATCGCAGCCATTCATATGCGTGCGCACTAACCAGTCCTCGACGCGCGAAATCCCTTTTGAAGGAATTGAAACAGAGCTTGTTGATGTTTTTGGCAGCAATGCTGGGAAAGAAATTGCACAAGCAATTGCTCTTCTAGCTATTGTTTCCGTCTTACAGTCTCCAATGCAAGGTATGATTTTAAGGAGACTAGGAATATCAAACCCTACAAGCTTCGTTGAATCTATCATGCGATGCCAACCCTATCCGATACAAGAAATTGATGATTTACATGCTCGCAAGTATGCCAAAAATTTGTAAGCTCCCGGCGACTGACGCCTTGCTGAATACTTCTGGTCTTGTTCAGCTATGAAGCATGAGCGATTTAAGAGATAGGGAC
>NZ_CAWUEO010000007.1:0-24413 GCF_963921165.1 Acetobacter zythi | reverse complement strand
CGTCCCTATCTCTTAAATCGCTCATGCTTCATAGCTGAACAAGACCAGAAGTATTCAGCAAGGCGTCAGTCGCCGGGAGCTTACGCTTATACAAACCCTGCCATCGAAAAACTGATCATTCAGAAGCCGGGGCCAGGGCATCCTCAGTTAAGATCCATCATGCCTGCTCCTGCGGATTCACCACAGAAGCCGGCAATGCAGCAGCCGCCAGAAGAAAGTCCTAATTCCGCTTTTGGTCTGAGTTAACGCAATGGGCTCTATTCGTCGCCGGATGGACGGCCCGCAAGACCGCCACGAACAACGTGATGGAATTGCGTATCGCGATACCAGAACACTTTGGACACAGTTCCATGAGGCTCTGACATCCGAAATCTCGGCCATCGGCCCTGTTGCCTTTGCCGCTCTAGCTATTTCAGTCCCTGCCCTGACGACAGCACTTGTGCCGCTCTCACTCGGATACGCGGCCTATGTGCTCAGTCGCGGCACGAAAATGCCACTACGCATTCCTGCCTGTTCGTCACGCAAGGATTACGGCAATCCAGTTCCTGACCCCAAACGTCCCGGTGTCGAAATCCCTGGCAAGGCAGAAGGGGACTGGCTCCTTGGCTGGGACGAAAATACCGGGCAGCAGACATGGGTTGCAGGCACGGACCTGACCATGCACGGCCTGCTGCCCGGCGCAACAGGCTCGGGGAAAACACAGTTTATCTACAGCCTGCTGTGCAGCGCACTGGCACAGGGAACTGGTTTTACCATTATTGACGGCAAAGCTTCCAACAACCTCGTCTTCTCGCTGCAAGCCTTGCAACGGAGATGGGGGGTAGAAGCCAACTTACGGATTATCAATTTCCTTGTCTCCAGTGGAGACCGAAAAACCAACACGTGGAACCCCTTTTCCTCGGTCAATGCCGAAGGGATGGCCGAACTGCTGCGTACTCTCTTCCTTCCTGAAGAAAAAGAGGGCGGGAATTCCGCCCATTTCAGAGATCGTGCGGAAGCCCTTTTTGGAAGTGTGTCCCAGATTTTCGTCTGGATGCGCGACCATGTTGGTATTCCCATTACGGCCGCTACCATTCGCGCGAACTTCTCAAGCATCCAAAGCCTGATTGATCTTGTCGGTACACAGGATACCAAAAACCAGCTCCGACGGTTTTCCTACTTCAACTTCAACACGCAAAAAATACTGACCATCCCTTTGCCCGAGCATTTTCCCGAGGCCCTGCTTGTTCCTGTCCGGGCCTATGTCGAAGAAACTGGCGGCTATTCCGCCAATAAAGGGGCTGCCTCTAATCAGGACAAAGTACGCGAACAGCATTCTTATGTCGTAGGTGGGTTTGCCAAAACCTTCACAATGATGACGACCACCTATGGTCATATTTTCAATTGTGATGTGCCTGACGTTGACTTCAATGATGTGGAATACAACAGACGCAACCTGATTGTACTACTGCCGTCTCTGGAAAACGATCGCAGCACCAACGCTGCCATCGGCAAAACAGTCATCACAGCACAGCGTTATGCCATGGCCGCCGCACTGGGCGCTTCCATTGAAGGGGATTACGAGGATCTGGTCACAAACCGCCCTTCATCGGCAAAGACGCCTTATCTCCATATTTATGATGAGTTCAATTATTTCGCGACCAAAGACGTTAACGTCATGCTCGCACAGGCCAGAGAACTCAACATCGGTATGTTCTTATCCTTCCAGGAAGTGGGATCATTATATGCCACTCTCGGGAAAGATGATGCAGCTCCCCTCCTCGGAAACCCTAAACTCAAGATTTTTGAAAATATTGAAGATTCCGGTCCGACAAGGGAATGGGTCGAACAGGCAGGGGGCACCATGCAGGTCAGCGTGCTCTCAGGTTACGACAACGCTCCAGTTATGGGCGTCTATTCCGATCAGATGAGAGCCGATATCCGCGAAGTCAAACGTATCTCTTGGAGTGACATCCAAGGATTAAGGCAGGGACAGGCAATTATTCTCTTCCGGGGGAAGAGGATTTACACGCGGTTGTTCTATGCTGGAATCAAACCTTCAGGAGTGAACCGAATATACACCCCCCTGATGATGCACTCAGCGAACCGCCAGACCTCGCCATCTCTAACCGCTAACAACAGCGCAGAAGACCGGATGGTTTTCGAGCGCCTGTGTGATGGAAAAGATCTGGTTGACGAAAACCACCTGCCCGCCCTCAAAGGTGGTCTGGGTGAAATTTACAAGCGATTAGGCAAGCTTGCGCAAGGGAACACCTTCCCCGAGGATGATTCACTGACCTTATTCGGTGAACCTCTTCCGGTGCGCCCTTACGTCCCCTTCGAATGTCTTTTCCGTAACCGGTCCACCCCCCTTCCTGTAAGCAACCGTGGTGGGGTCGTCATGATCAATCCTCATGTGGACAAATCGCTTTATGCGACACTCGTCGACTTCGAAATCCGTACTGGAGCATCAGAAGCAGCGGCCCGGAATATGGTGTCTCAGGCGTTAAATCAAATCAGTTTGCAAAATTCTTAAACTAATCCCCATGGAAGAGGTGGTGGATATAACTGCTTAGCCCCCCTGAAGAACCGTACTGTTCGCGCGCTTGCCTAACAAATGACTGATTGCGCTTTTGTGCTATGGCGTCACCCTCTTCTATCGGTGTGACGCCATATGTTTTCACGGCCCAACTGATGTCGCACTTCCAGTCTAGAAACCGGCTACGGTCCTGCCATTGAAGCATGGCATCATCAGCACATTGTTGAGCGACAGAACGTGTCCAGCCATTAATTTCTGCCATCCACTCCAGCGCTTCATTCTGTCGGCCGGCAGACATGGTCTTACCCCAGTGGCGCACTTCATGACACCGTGGGCAAAGTCCAATCACGCCCTTGAGGGTCTGGACCCGGCTGGTGTCGTCATATTGCCAACCTTCATCCGCCTCGACCGGCCACTTTGGGCCACGACCACCACACACACGACAGCGCGACCCAGAACGGTCATACGCATCCTTGCGGATACGGTCCCAGTCCTCCTTAGCCAGCAAGGCTCGCAAGTTACGGCCCCATAACGCCTGCGGCACCATCCATGGTCGCAGATATGGCGGCTTTCTATCCGGCCTGAAACGGTAGGGGACAAAGGGCAACAACGCTGCCAGGTGCTCCCGAGAGGCTTTCCAGCATTTTTCGGTCCCATCAAAAATGGCACCTCCTGTCTGCGCCTCACTGCGTCGCTTAAAAGGAACACAAAGAACGACAAATGTGGACATTAAAAACTTCTCACCACCAATAAGCCTGAAAATGCCAAATCCCCTCTAGAGATCAATAATCTGAGCAATGGTCCCTATCCAGACCTCGATAATTATCCTTTGAATCGTAAAACCCCGTTCTTCAGGACGGGGATATGAGGATCATTCTTCTTATACTTTCATTTCAAATATAGTATATTTTGAACTTGATCCAATGCAAGGCTAACACTTACCGGCTATGTCCAGATGCCATGCGGCGAGAGGCGCTCGGGCGAATCGCGGAAGCCTGCCGGATGGTCTATAATCTGGCGTTAGAACAACGACGTTACTGGTGACAAGGCTACCACCGGCAGATCAATTTCGTATAACATGCAGTATAAAGAACTGACGCCGTTCGAACGGGAGATGTCGTGGTTACGCGATACCGTAACATTACGGTATCGCGATGTGTCAGGCAGTGATTCGCGTCCGTCCAATGGAAGCGCGAAAGTCCAGACTAGGCTCTATCCACTCTGTCTGCGGTTGGTCTGGATGGGGGGGTGTCAGTCTTTACTACCATGAGCGATGGTACGACGATTGCTCCAGACAATTTTAGCAAGAATACCCTGTGCGCCCTGCGGAAAGCACAGCGTTCTATAGACCGAAAAAAGAAAAGCAGCATAAACCAGCGTAAGACCTTATGCCATCATTGCTTAAAACAACAATGGCGCGTTCCATTTTTCTTCCAGAAAACCGTGTTCCTTTTCAGTGATCCAGCCCAGCCCCTGCATGTCATCAAGCATCCACGCCACGTTCCCTACTTCTGTATGGCCATGGATATAATGTGTTTTTTCTGTAAAGCCTTCACCACTCAAAGTTTTAAGGGTTGCGGCTTCGGGCAGATTTAATCCTTTTTCTTCCAGCGGTGCAGCTAGATCATGCGCAACAGTCTGCCTGTTTTCCGCATTGCGTAAAAAAATCATGGCATCATTCAGCGCGTTGATAATTGCTTTGCAAACATCCTGATTTTGAGAAGCGCCTTGTGACACAACAAACTGCTTTTCAATATGGCGGGGCATAACGGTTTGAGAACCACCGGCTAGAAAAGCAAGGTTTTGCAGGCATGCTTCTGTCCCCCATGGCGGACCAACACACCCGCCATCTATGGTACCATTCATCAGGGCGCTGATAATATCAGGCGGGGGCATGACCTGAATTTCAATATCCTGCTCCATGTTCACCCCTATGGATAGCAGAAACCGCTTGAGGATTAGAAAATGGGTTGAATACATATGCACAACAGAAAGCCTTGGACGGCGGCCGATTGTAGTGCGCCATGTCTCAAAGGCCTCACGCCCCTTATCCCCCGTAGGCCACTGGCCCATCAGCGGGTTGGTGCCACGCAGTATAACTGTGTTGCCCCCATAACTTAACGTCGCAAGGGGCTTGAGTGCTGGCATATGCCCACGCCTACCCAAAGAGGTCATCATGGCCAGTGGCGCAAACATAATGGCTGCATCCAGTGTTTTCCAGACCATACCATCTGCGATATTGGCCCATGAGGGAGAAACCACCAGTTCCGTCCTAAGCCCGTATTGTGCAAATAGGCCCGCATTATGGGCAAGCATAACGGGCGCACTATCAGACAGGCGCAGCAACCCGATACGGAGAGGTCTGGTCATGGTGTGTCGCTTTTCTGCTGAGCGGCGAGGTACTGGGTGGCCACGGTGACAATACGCTGGGATGTTTGCATCGCCCGCCCTCGGAACCAGCGATATGCCTGTGTTTCATTTGTTTTTTCATTTTTCATGAACAGCTTTTTGGCCTGATCAATAATCCTGCGCTCTTCAATTTCCTGCTGTGCGGCACTGAGTTCCGCCCGTGTGCGCTGAAAACGCGCATAGAGCGCAATGGCTGCACGGAGCAGCGGCTTAACATCATCCGGGGGGGCATCCAGAACATTGTAGGAGCATACCCCTGTATCAAACGCGGTTTCCATAAGGTCCACATCGTCCTCATCCACAAACAGGGCAATGGGCCGTTCCAGTGCTGGAACAGACAGTGCGCGCACGCTATCCAGCGCATCACGGTCTGCGCGGGCCATGTCCACAAGCACAACATCGGGGTAGTACTGGTGCACGGCTTCTATCAGGCTCATGCCTATAGGAACGGACTGTACATCAAGCGACGGGTCCGCCAGCAGCGTATCGGACAACGCCTTTGCCCGTCCGGGGTTTTCATCGGCAACCAGCACCTTGATGGGAGTGCGCATGGGGGATGGGGCAGGATATTTATCCATTAATAAATATCTCGCAGGTAGCGGCCCCCTCTGGTCAGCCCGGCAACATAATCATCTGCCTGGCTTGCTGGCATGGCCCCATGCCGTGCCACAATACGGCGCAATGCGGCATCCACATCACGCGCCATACGCGCCGCATCTCCACAGATATAAAGGAAAGCCCCGGCCTGCAACCAGTTCCATAGCTCTGCTCCGGCTTCCTCCATCCTGTCCTGCACATAGATCCGCTTGGGTTGATCGCGCGAAAATGCGGTATCAAGCCGTGTCAGGCACCCGGTATGCGCAAAGCGGGCCAGTTCCTCCTGATAGTAAAATCCTTCCTGAGCGTGCCGTTCGCCAAAAAACAGCCAGTTGCGCCCTGTTGCGCCAAGGGCTTCACGCTCCTGCAAAAACCCGCGGAATGGCGCAATACCCGTGCCGGGGCCGATCATGATCACATCCGTCCCGCCATCTGCGGGAAGATGGAAATGCGTTGTGGGTTGAACAAAAACCGGCACATCGGCCCCGGCGGGCAACCCGGCAAGCCAGTTTGTGCACACACCGGGCCATGGGTCGTTATTCACGCCCACAGTCAGTTCCACCACCCGTCCCGACACGAGCGGGGAAGAGGCTGTGGAATAAAGCCGGGGCTGCATCCTGCGGAACAGGGCGGGCACATCCTGCGCTGCAACATCAAGGCGGGCCGCCTGCAACAGTTCGGGCAGGTAGCCGCCTTCGGTCCGGCCAAGTGCGTGCAGCATTGCCGGGTTGGGGCGTGCCAGATCAAAATGGCGCAACAGGGCATCGTGCAGCCCAACGGTGCCTGCGCCCTTTAGGGTCACGGGAGTGTCCGCTGGCAGGCCCAGTGCCGCCAGAGTGGTTTTGACAACCTCTACTGCGTTGCAGGGCCATATCCCCAGCGCATCTCCGGGCTTCCAGTCGAGGCTGCTCTTGCCCAGGTCCAGACCAATACGGCGTGTATCCTTGCTGGCAGCGCCCTGACACAAGCGTTCGTTCAGTGCAAGGCGGGCAATAACCGGCGCATCCCTTGTGCCAACTCTGGGCTCGGGCAGCGTGGTGGCGGGTGCGGCCTCTCCTCCGGCAGGTGGGGCCACTGGAGGTGTTGTGCTGTCCAGCACAGCCAGAAGCTGGCCACGCCAGACTTCTACCGTATCCTCAAAATCCGGTTCGCAGTCCACGCGATCCATGATCATACAGGCACCCAGCTCCCGCAGGCGGCCATCCAGCGCACAGCCAAACCCGCAGAAACTGGCATAGGAGGAATCCCCCAACGCCAGAACCGCGCAGGAGAGGCCTGTCAGTGCCTCCTTACGCGCACGCAGGGTGTCCCAGAATGGGGTTGCACAATCGGGGGGATCTCCATCCCCAAAAGTGGAGACAACAAAAATCGCCTTCCCCTGCCCGAGGTCCGCATCCTTGCAGTGATCCAGACAGGCGAGTTCCACCGTATACCCGGCCTCCCGCAGCCAGACAGCCACGGTAGCGGCCAGCGCCTCCGCCCGACCAGTCTGCGATGCCCACCAAACCCGGATGCTCTGCCGCACGGCAAGAGCATCTGGGGGAAGAGGCTGGGCACATGCCTCCCCCACACGGCTGAACAGGCCCGCCAGTAGGCCGTTTACATAACTCCGCGCCTCCACAGGCAGGGGGGCGGATGCCGGTACATCCGGCACCAGACCGGGTTGCGGGGGCACCATACGCAACCCTTCCAGAAAACCTTTCAACCATATTCTGGCCTGTTCGGGCAAATCTGGCTGGAGGTCTGGATCATCAAGGGAGAAATGGCGCATCAGGGTATCAAGCGGCATAGGGGCACTTCCTTCTTCCTGACGGGGGACTGTGGGCGGCAAGGCATCTGGCGCAACCCGCTCCAGCTTAACGGCACAGAGCTTGAAGCCGGGCTGGAGGGAGAGCGGGTCCACATCATCCGACGTAACCGCATTGACAGCCATGTCCGGGCCAAAGCGGTCATTCCAGTGGAATGGAGCAAAGCACTGCCCCGCCCCCACGCGCTGGCTGATTTGAACAGGCAGAACAATATGCCCACGGCGGGAGGTCACCCTGACACGATCACCCGCCTGCAACCCAAGTAACTGTGCATCCTGCACCGAAACCTCCACAAATGGGCCGGGGTTCAGGCGGTTCAGGCTGGCAACACGGCCTGTTTTGGTCAGGGTATGCCACTGGTGTTGCAGTCGGCCACTGTTGAGCACAAAGGGGAACTGCTCATCTGGCCATTCCTGCGGGCGCATCCATGGCCGCGCGTAAAAAATCGCACGCCCATCGGGGGTGGGAAAAACTGGTAGCACCTGCCCGGCTGGTAAATAGCGCACCGGGTGCCGGGCCTGCGTGTCCCCCACAGGGGCAGGCCACTGCACCGGGCCCTGGCGCAGGCGCTCATAGCTCACTCCGGCACAGTCATAGCCAGTTTTGGGGTTTGTAAAACGGCTGAGTTCAGCAAACACTTCAGCGGCAGAGGTAAAGGAAAAACCCTGCTCAAACCCCATGGCGCACGCAACACGGGCTATAAGCTCCCAGTCGGCTAGTGCTTCCCCCGGTGGAGCAACCGCCTTTTGTGCCAAGGTCATAGTCCGGTCGGAATTAACCTGCACGCCATCCGCTTCTGCCCAAAGGGCAGCTGGGAGCAGACTATCGGCAAATCCTGTGGTTTCACTATCTGCAAAGGCATCCTGCACAACCACGTAATCCGCTTGTTCCAATGCCCGTATGACATGGCCGCGATTGGCAACAGTGGCCACAGGGTTGGTGCAGATAATCCAGCAGGCTTTTATGCGGCCTTCTTCTATGGCCTCAAACATGGCAATGGCGCCATTGCCCCCCACATCCCGCAGGGTGCCGGGGGGGAGCTTCCACTGCGCCTCCACAAACGCGCGGTCTTCCGCCACCAGTGCGCTGCGCTGCCCCGGTAGCCCCGGCCCCATGTAGCCCATTTCGCGCCCCCCCATGGCGTTGGGCTGGCCGGTCAGGGAAAACGGGCCGCAACCAGGCCTGCACAGTGTGCCTGTGGCAAGGTGCAGGTTGCATAGCGCATTGGTATTCCATGTTCCCGCAACGCTCTGATTCAGCCCCATGGTCCACAGGCTCATCCAGTCCCCGGCCTGAGCAATCCAGCGGGCAACGGTCATAATATCTGCAACAGGCAGGCCGGTTATTTCGGCAACAGTGCTGGGCGCATACTCTGCCAGAAATGCAGGCATGGCATCCCACCCACGGGTTGCCTGCGCGATAAACTGTTTGTCTATGTCTCCATTTTCAACAAAAATATGCAAAAGGCCATTCAGCAAGGCCAGGTCTGTTCCCGGGCGGATGGGCAGGTACAGGTCCGCCTTTTCCGCCGTTGCCGTTTTGCGTGGGTCCACCACAATCAGCTTGGCCCCGGCCCTTTTCCGCTCCATCAGACGCAGGAACAGGATCGGGTGGCAATCGGCCATATTGGACCCGATGACAAAAAACAGGTTGGCGGTGTCTATATCCTCATAACTGCCCGGTGGTGCGTCTGCCCCAAGCGAGAGCTTGTAGCCTGTACCTGCCGCTGCCATGCACAGGCGGGAATTGGATTCTATATACTGGCTTCCAACATACCCTTTTGCCAGTTTGTTAATAAGGTACTGTGCCTCCACAGACATCTGACCAGACACATAAAACGCAATTGCGTCCGGCCCATGTGTATCCAAAATACTCCGCAATCTTGCTGCCGTTTTGCCAATAGCCTGTTCAAGCGGAACCGCCACGGCATCCGCCCCACGTTGCGGGCGCAACAAGGCCGTTTTTAAACGCTCCTGCGCATATAAGGGCTTATCGCACGAACTGCCTTTTGTGCATAAACGGCCGGCATTGGCAGGGTGCGCGGCATCACCCCGCACCTTTGCAATTTTTCCATCCTTTACATCAAGAATAATCCCGCACCCTACGCCACAATACGGGCAAACAGAACGGAATGAAGTATCAGGCATGGCCACGTCAGGCAGGTGTCAGTTCAGGCGTGCCCTGACCGGCGCGCACCCTGATCTGCACCTTGCCGTCCACCAGCCGTGCATCCCATGTGCGCAGCCGGACCGATGCATCCTCCAGACACTGGCCATCTTCCAGACGGAAGTGCTGCTTATACAGTGGTGAAGCCACAACCCGCTGCCCCTTGATCTCCCCTATCAGCCCACGGCCAATAATATTGGCATGCGAAAACGGGTCATGGTTGTCCAGCGCATACACACAGGCAGGCTCCGCCTGCGTGGCCGGAACATAGAACAGGGCAACCTGATTACCCTCGCACCATGCGACCACACCGGATTTTTCCACAAGGTCCGTTTGCGCGCACAGTTCCGTCCATGCCTGCGGGCCTGCAAGGCTCCCTGTCTCGGGCAGGTTGGCAGCGGGCCTGACCTGATCGCGCTCGGCCACAGTGCGAATATTGGGGTCTGGACGGGCATCGTTTACAAATGTGCGGAACCGCTTGAGTTTGTCCTTGTCGCTCAGTGCGTCCCGCCATTCGCAATGGTAGCGGTCCACCACCAGTTGCATCTGGCGTTCCAGTTCTTCGGCAATGCCAAGACTGTCGTTGATGATCACGTCCTTGAGGTAATCCAGCCCGCCTTCCAGATTTTCACGCCAGACAGAAGTCCGCTGGAGTTTATCGGCCGTGCGGATATAGAACATGAGAAAACGGTCTATATATTTTATCAGAGTTTCTGAATCGATGTCGGTTGCAAACAATTCCGCATGGCGCGGCCGCATACCGCCATTACCGCAGACATAAAGGTTCCAGCCGTTTTCTGTGGCGATAACCCCCACATCCTTGCTCTGTGCTTCCGCACATTCACGCGTGCAGCCAGAAACCGCAAACTTGAGTTTGTGGGGCGAGCGCAATCCCTTGTAGCGGTTTTCCAGATCAAGGGCCTTGCCCACACTATCCTGCACACCGTAACGGCACCATGTGCTCCCCACGCATGATTTTACGGTGCGGGTGGACTTGCCGTAAGCCTGCCCCGTTTCAAACCCTGCATCGAGCAGTTCGGTCCAGATTTCTGGCAGCTGGTGCAGTTGCGCGCCAAACAGGTCGATCCTCTGCCCACCGGTAATTTTTGTGTAGAGATCATATTTTTTTGCAACCTGACCAAGCACGATCAGCTTGTCCGGTGTAATTTCCCCCCCAGCTATGCGTGGCACCACCGAGTAGGTGCCGTTCTTTTGCATATTGGCCATGAACGTGTCGTTCGTGTCCTGCAGGGGGATATACAGCGGGTCGGTTATAGGCTTGTTCCAAGCCGAAGCCAGAATGGACCCAACCGCAGGTTTGCAGATGTCGCACCCCAGACCGCCATGGCCATGCTGCTGCATCAGCTCTTCAAATGTCTGGATACCGTGCACCCGGACCAGAGAATACAGCTCCTGCCGGGTATGGGAAAAATGCTCGCACAGGCTGCGATCAACCGTAATGCCACGGCTTTCCAGTTCTGTTTCAAAAACACTTTTCAAAAGGGCGGCACACCCGCCGCACCCTGTGCTGGCTTTTGTGGTCTGCTTGAGTTCCCCCAGATCAGTGCATCCGGCATCTATTGTTGCGCAGATCGCTCCTTTGGTCACGTTATGGCATGAGCAGACCATGGCCGTATCGGGCAGGGCATCGGCCCCCAGCAGTTCCGCCCCTTCCCCACGCGGGAGAATAAGTGCTGCCGGGTCAGCCGGGGGTTTGATCGCATTTTGCACGTATTGGAGAATGGTGTCGTAATACGAATTATCCCCCACCAGCACGGCACCCAGAACACGGCTACTATCCCCAGACAGCACAAGCCGCCTATAGGTACCATCTGCTTCGCCTATAAAGCGGTAGCTCCGGCTCCCCGGTGTTGCCCCGTAGGCATCGCCAATGGAGCCCACATCCACGCCCTGCAACTTGAGCTTGGTGGACATATCCGCCCCGGTAAAAGCGGCTTCCTCGCCTGCCAGAATGGATGCAACCGTGCGGGCCATGGCATAGCCGGGCGCAACCAGACCAAAAACCTGCCCCTGCCAGGAAGCACATTCCCCAACGGCAAAAATAGCTGGGTCTGACGTGCGGCAGCTCTGATCAATCACAATACCGCCGCGTGCTTCCACCTCCAGCCCGCACTCACGCCCAAGCTGGTCCTGCGCACGAATACCGGCGGAAAACACCACCATATCGGTTTCAAGGAACGTATCGTCTGCAAAAATCAGGCGGTGCCGGCAGGTCTGCCCCGGCACAATCTGCTTTGTGGCGTGGGATGTGCGCACATCTATCCCCAATGCCTCGATCCGGCATTTGAGCGCATCCCCGCCTTCCTTATCCAGTTGGGCAGACATAAGATGCCCTCCAAGCTGGATAACGCTTGTGTGCAGGCCCAGTATTCTCAGGGCATTGGCGGCCTCCAGCCCAAGCAGACCACCCCCAATAACCGTGCCGTGCTGTGCACCCTGTGCTGCTGCGCGGATAAGGTCAAGATCTTCCAGATTCCGGTAAACAAGCCCCGCCGTACCGGTATTTCCGGGCACCGGAGGCACAAAGGGAGTGGAACCGGTTGCCAGAATCAAGGTTGTGTAATGCAAAGCGCCTTCTGCGCTGTGTACGGTCTGTGCCTGCCGGTCTATGCTGCTCACGCGCACCCCACGGTGCAGGGTAATACCATGTGCTGCATGAAAATCTTCCGCGTGCAGGCGCAGAGCCAGCGCATCCTGCCCGGTCATGTATTCGGTCAGGTGCACACGGTCATATGCATCGTGCAGTTCCTCGCCAAATACGTGGATGGCACAATTTTCGTGCAGGCCGTGCATGACCAGCTGTTCTGCACAGTAGTGCCCCACCATGCCATTGCCGATGATAACGATAGTGCCGGTAGTGGCCATGGTCAGTAACTCCTCGCAATTTGGGAACAGGGGGTGGCAACGCAAATGCCCATATGCGCGCATGGCTGCCCGGAAGCGGGCAACCGCCCCCGCAGGAGGCGTGCACACAGGGAAGAACGCATGCTACAGAAAACAGAATGGGAAAAACGCTGCACCATTATGGAACGGTTCCTGCGTTTGCACTGTGTGCAAACACGCCTTGTTCAGGCCAAGGAGCCGCCGTTGACCCCTGAACAACTCGCCGTTAACCCGTTACCACCGCCGTTGACGGTAACTGTTATGAGATGCTTCCAATTAATTCCTTACACGAAATAAAATAAATAGGGAACCACATATCACGCCAAAAGCTACCCCGGCTCATGGCATACGGACCTAGAACTTGAACTCCATGGTCTGCATATAAAACATACCGCTTTTGGCCCCGGCCTCCCGCATACCGTGGGATGAGGCAAAACCTGCAATATCGTGCGTCCATGTAAAATGTGGGGCAAAACTCCAGGCAACCTGCACCTGGGGAGAAACACCAACAAAGCCCCCATGCAGGTTATTCCGCCAGGCATAGGTTTTGCCTGTTCCGTAAATGGCGTCCTGTGTGCTCTCACGCCAGAAGGCAGGCACGTGCAGCCTCAGGCGCAGGTTGGGTTTGGGGGCGGCTGTAATCAGCGGGCCAACCCCCACAAGGTTCTGGGATGTCAGGGCGAGTGTAACATCGTTATAATATGGCAATGCGACATACGGTGTTGCAAAAGTGCCAACTGCACCATTCTTGCTGTTGTAATTCCCGCCGGAAAACACATCGGCCTGAATACCGAAAGAGGGTTTCCCCAGAAGGTTCTTTGCATTCCAGCTAATACTGCCGTTAACTGCAAATGCCCGGACCGGGCGGGTTTGCGTACCCTTTTGCGCGGGGCGAAACTGCCCACCCTGAAAAACCCCGGTCAGATTAACATCAAACGGGCCGACGTTCCCCCACAGACGCCCGCCTATATTATCTCGGCGGGTAGAGCCTGCTTCCGTCTTGCCTGCCTTAGCAAGAGGCAGGGCCGCATTGGCACCGTTAAACAGATAGCCCAGAAAAAACACATCCGCAAAAAGCTGACTCTTCTGCTTCATAAAAGAAAATGATGGGAGTGCCGTGGATGTGTAGGCCCCATACATGCGGGCATTATAACTTGTGCCATCTGCAAACACATCAATCGGCTTTTTATTGGTCTGCATGAAGTCAAACAGATCAACACGGAAAGACTTCCACACCGCGTAGCCCCGCACACCATCCCATGTCTGCTGCACATTGGGCAGGTCACGAGCTGATTGCATGGAAACCGGTGCATCTACAAACACCTGCCGCCCGCCAATAACCCCCATGCTCGCCCCCAGCAAATGCCCCTTTACCTCCAGAATCCCTTGCTGAAGGTCCAGCCGCTCGCGCTGTGTGCCTGCCTGATACCCGTAGTAATTGGAACCACCGGCCACACCCCACAAAAACTCGGCGTATGCACGCACATGTTCACCAAGATGCAGGTCTGCACCATACATGTTGCGCAACAGCACGCGGTTGGCGTTGGTTTTGCCTGCGGTGCCCATCATGGGCTGGTTTTCAAACACATAGCGTAGCCGCTCCTCCCCGCTCAGGGAGAGCCAGATACTACCTGTGGTGTTCAGGCGTATGTATTTAAGGCGATTGAACCAGTCCTTGTTTCTTTTTGATACCGGAACGTTTGCGAGATCGCTCCAATCCTCGGCCCAGCGGACCTGCCCAAAGCCTGCCATTGTTCCAAAGCCGCTGGCAGCCTGCTTGCCTGCGTTGAACACCCCCCAATCCTGTGTATGGGGGATGTGCCCCGCCGCTTTTGCAGGTTTGGGCGTGTTATTTTTCTCCACCGCCACAATGGTCTGGCGTGCAGTCGGGACTGTATCCTGCGCGGGAGCGCTGGCGATCTGCGCCAAGGCGGGGTGTATCCCCACAATGCCCAGCAGCACAGCCGCATGAACCGAAATTGGCCAGGTCTGAAAAAGGGCGCACCTGGGGCGCACGCGATTCTTGTTCAAGGTCACGTGTCATAATCCGTGGCTGAAAGGAAGATCAGGAAATTGCGGAAAGGCCGGTCGTGTCAGACCCATGTGCATCGGCTGGTTTGTTCCAGCTTCTGCGGCAGATGGAGACGCAGACAAGAGCCACCAGAGCGATACCGGCAAAGGCCAGAAACCCCAGACTATAAGACCCCGTTGCCTGCCGTGCGGCTCCCAGAGAGGAGGCCAGATAAAACCCGCCAACCCCACCGCTCATGCCGACCAGCCCGGTCAATATGCCCACCTGCTGCGCAAAACGTGTGGGAACAAGCTGGAAAACGGCACCATTCCCCAGACCCAGCACCAGCATGCCTGCAAAAAAAGCGGGGAACGCCAGCCAGATCGTAGGCAGCCCAAAACCGATCAGGCCAAAAATAATGGTTGCGGCCCCATAGAGTATGCACAGCGCGCGCTCGCCCCCAATACGGTCTGCCAGGGCACCACCCAGCGGGCGGATAAAGGAACCTGCAAACACCACCAGCGCGGTGCAGCTCCCAGCCACTGCGGGGGAAAGGCCATACTGGTCATTAAAATAGATGGTCAGGAAGGAGGCCAGCCCAACAAAGCCGCCAAATGTTACGCCGTAAAAGAACATCAGGGCCCAGCAATCGGCTTTTTTCAAAACCGGGAGCCACGCCACAAGGCCAGCACTCGGGCGGCGGGGGGGTTCTTTGGCAAGGTAGATAAAGGCACACAGCACAAGAACAAGCGGCAGCGTAGCCAGCCCGAACACGTTGGTCCAGCCATAAAGGGCAGCAAGCCCGGGCGCGAACAGGGAGGCAAGCGCCGTGCCGGAATTACCAGCCCCGGCAATACCCAGTGCCGTACCCTGATAATGCGGAGGATACCAGCCAGATGCCAAAGGCAGAGCGACAGCAAAGGAAGCCCCAGCCACACCCAGAACAAAAGCTACGGGAAACAGGCCTGCATAGCTGTGTGGCGGCAGCACCCACGTAGCGGCAAGTCCCACAATAACAAAGAACTGCATGCCTATGGCAACACGGCGCGGGCCATAATGGTCAACTAGTGCGCCAGCAACAACCCGCAGCAAGGCGCCTGCAAGCACAGGCATGGCCACCAGAAGCCCCTTCTGGCCGGAGTTCAGGTGCAGGTCATGCGATATGGCTATGCCAAGCGGCCCAAGCAGCACCCAGACCATGAAAGACACATCAAAATAAAGAAAAGCAGCAAGAAGAGTGCGGGGATTACCAGCTTTGAGGAAACCTCTATCCATAACACTAATACCTAGTGCCGGACTAAAAGTCAGGCACGCCCACCATGGGCACGAAAGCCATCATTGGCCCCCAATGTAGATATCATCATGACCTTATGGATCGAATGCCAGCGTTGACATTTACCAGATCTGACCCAAGGATGACGGCATATCATTCCGATGTCAAAATGTTTCTATGCGCAGGCTACATCCTGGCTGGATGCTGTTTGTTTTTTGCCACACAGGCCGCGCAAGGTCCCAAACCGTGCAGCAGCAAGACACTCTGCAAAGAGTACAGTCCATTCAAAATGTTTTTAGAGAAGTCCGCCCTGCGCAATTCTGCGCAGCTTATTAGCATCACGCACAACCAGCATCTGGCGGGAGCGGGCCAAAAGCCTCCCCTTCTCCCACGCGGCCAGCAGACGGCTGGCGGTATAGAGCGTTGTGCCCGCCAGTTCCGCCACATCCCTGCGGCGTAGGGGAATACAAATCTTACAAACCCCGGCCTGCACGGCCCCACTCTGCTCAACCAGCATAAGCAGGGCATGGGCAATACGCTGCTCTGCGTTCTGGGTTGCCATTTCACGCAGGCGGTTTTGAACATTGGCAAGCCGCTGCCCGACCATGCCGATAATGTTGATCGCAATTTGCGGGGAGTTCATGGTCAGCGCCATAAAATCCGCTTTTGACCAGCTTGCAATATGCGAGGGCATCGCTGTTTCAGCGTCCGCCGGGTAATACCCTTCGGTAAACAGCGCGACGGTGCCAAACATCTCCCCCGGTGCAATCATGCGCATGAGTGCCTGCGCGCCATCGCTCCCGATCTGGCGGATACGCACCGCCCCCACAAGCACCGCATAAGCTCGTTGCGCCACCGCTCCCTGCGTGAACACACCAGCCCCACCGGGCAGAACATCAACCCGCGCCAAAGACGCAACATGCGCTGCCACTTCGGACGGCAACCCCCTTACCAGACCCAGTGCGCATATAGCCCTGACCGTATTCTGCGAAGGCGTTTTTTGCTCAGACATGCCATGACCCATACACCCCTTATGCCACGCAGGGTATTACGCCACGCATACGATCAGACCGGCGACCAGCCATGGCTACCCGCCACCGCACCAAAAACGGTTACCAGACCCAGCACCAGCAGAACAATATGCGCGCGATGCAAGGCGGTAAAAGCGGCACCCGGGTCACGCTTTGCCCAGACATTAAAGCGCCGGTGAAGAACAAGAGGCTCCGCAATAAACAGAACAATGGCAAACACCAGCCACAACGCCACCATGGCGTGCATCCACCAAAAACCGGGTTCAGAAAAACGTGCCCAGAGGTCCATTTTCATGACCATAAAAAGCCCGCTCAGCCCGACCAGAACCACAGCACCGCGCGCCTGCCACACAAAACGGCGCTCAAAAGCCTGAAAAGCCGTAAGCCTGTCCGCCCCGAACACACCACAGCGCAGGGCAGGCAAAGCCGCTGTTGTCGCCATGGAGACCCCGCCAATCCAGATCACGACCCCGATCACGTGTAGTGCCCGGGCAATTGCCAGTTCGTTCATCCATCCCTCCTTGGGAAGATTGCCATATTTGCCAGTCTCACCCTATTTCTAGTGCGTTAGAGGCGTGCCGGGTTTGCGCTGGCGCAACCTTTCTGCCAGTCGCATCAGATAGACTGTGCTCAACATCAGGCTGTTAAGGAGGCTCATATTATGAGCAGGCTGCCACTAAACGAAGACGGACTGGCAACACTTGTAGACGCCTTTTACACACGTGTGCGCGCAGACCCTGAGCTTGGCCCCATTTTTGAAGATGCTGTGACCAACTGGCCTGAGCACCTGCAAACGCTAACTGCTTTCTGGTCTTCCGTCATGCTGGGTACCGGGCGTTACAAAGGCCAGCCGGTGCCCGTGCATATGCAGCACCGTGACCGGATTACGCCAGAACTGTTTGATCGGTGGCTGGCGCTGTGGGGTGAGACCACCTCCACGCACATGCCAGCAGATGTGGCCGCTATTCTACAAGACAAGGCAGCCAACATTGCCAGAAGCTTGCAGCTTGCACTCTCTTTTTATGCCAAACGGGCCATGCCCCAGCGCAACACAGCACCTTGAGGCGCTGTTCCCTGAAAAGTGATACCCATGACCGAATTCCTGCCCTATCGCTCCACGCCCGTATTCGATCAGGACACGCTACCTGCCGCCTTGCGCACGCGCCATAATACCAAGGCAGGTGTGTGGGGCGTAGTCCGTGTGCTTGAAGGGGAGTTGAAGCTCACTTATCTGGCCCCTCCATCTGAACTTCTGCTGACACCCGCCACCCCCGGCCTGATCGAGCCGCTGCAGCCTCATTTTGTAACCCCCATGGGCAAGGTGGCGATGAGGGTGGATTTTTACGATCAGCTCCCTCCTTCTTCCACGTTCTCTACCCTCACGTAAAGCGCAACGCATCCTCGCACGTTGCAAGCGGGGATCGCACCATCACGCCGACGCCCGAACCTTTACAAACCTGGCTCAGCGTTGCGACTTCTTCCTCTGTCGCGCACCTGTTCCTGTTGACGGGCACGCACTGCTTGCTGGTCATATTTCAGACCATCAACTGATTTCTTGATCGCCTCAGCCACATTCTGGGTCTGGTAGGCCTGACGTCGAAGTTTGCGACTTACGTCATCCCACTGTTCTGGCGTTATCGCTCGCAATCCACGACTTGCTTGGCGTGCTCTTTGCTTCTCACCGGGAGACTTTCCTTCCTGCCTTGCTTTCTCATTGATGTGAGCCTGTGTAATCCAGCGACGAAGATCATTCTGGTACTTCAGTTCGACCCCTTCCAGATCTATCGCCAGTGACTTATACGGGTGCTTGCCCATGTCACCAGCAATACGGTTCAGAATATCTTCAATCGTCACAGGTGTCTTATCCCCTAATGGACGGGAAAAGGTTTCTGCCTCTGTAACCGGAGCCTCAGCTATCTTCGTCCAGCAGGTCAGAACGTGACGGCTCTCGGCCACATACGCCGTGAACCCCGTAACTGCTGCGGTCCCGCGAGGCATGGCGTTAATATGTTCATCTGAAGTAATCCCCTGAGCTGCATCAATGGTCATGGCATGGCCAAAACCCAACTTGATCCGTCCGGTTTCGCGGTCAGCCAGTCGCTCCCATGGCACAAAACCCTCAACCCCTTTTCCATTCTTCAGAACAATACCTTTTTCAGTCCACCCCTTCACATCGACAAAATCACCATTGTTCCCCAACTGGCGCCAACGGTTGCGGTCATTTGTTCGGACCAGACAGTTCGTCCGTGAAAAAAGACGCACCCTGTCACCAACAGAAAGGGGCAGATCATATTCCTCCCCTCTCTGGTCTAGGGCTGCCCGAACGATCTCTTCTTTTCCAATCTCGCCCCGAATGCGCAGTCTTTCACGCACGGCAATACTCAGTGCCATGACATCTTCATTGGTGGGGGCTGACATTGTAATCCCACGTTTAGACCCGGCCGCCGTCAGCATGTCACGGCGCTTGAGGTAGAAGTCTGCGATCTTTTCCACAACCTGAGTGTGATCGCCACCGACAAGACTAAACGTACCATCCTTACGCTTCATATCGATCGCCTGACGCGCACGTTGAGTATCCTGCTCTTTCTGCTTTGCTTCAGAAAGTGTCAGGTCTCGGCCGGGGCTTCGAAACAAGCCAGCGATTTCACGCTCGCGGACTGTTTTCTGGCGAACAGTGCTAAGAAGAGCAGGCTGCGCTTCTTTGGGAAGTACACGCATAAGCAGTTCCACAGCGTCACCTGCTTCAATCGCCTGAGCTTGCTCACGATCGGCTAGAATGCGTAAAGCGAAGCCTGCTTCGCGCTGGTAACGCAGGATCTGTAACATCTGACCTGGCGCAATCTGGCTTCCTTCATCCAGAACTAAAACGCTGCCTGAGTCGAGGCTAAGACTACCATCTTCAATTTTTCTCAGAAGGGGTGCAAGAGCATAGCGCTCTTCAATACCTGCATCCGACAGGGCGTCAGCCTGGCGCCATGCCAGTGCCGCTCCGACCATCCGCCGTCTATCATCCTTCCATGCATCGACCAATGGCTGAAGCAGGGTCGTTTTACCTGCTCCGGCAACACCTGTCAGAAAGGCAAGCTGACCAGCCTCCCCCATTGCATAGATGGCAGCAAGCTGAGCCTTGCCATGATCTGGCTCGCGCTCAAAATCCAACCCCGAACGCGTAATGGCCGCTGCAATCTGCTCGTTCGACAACACCCCAGTTTGTGTTCTGGCCGCAAGGCCAGCCAGATCCGCCATTTCCTCTTCAAGCGTCACCTGCGCTGTTGTCGCAATCTGCACAAGGCGGTCACGTTCCTTCTCGACGAAGAGAACTATCTCGCCGTTCACAAGGATACCCCGCTCCTCGATCATTTCCGCCACACGGTCGATGTCCGAACTGGATGCTATACCTGCCGCAATCAATCCATGAGCGGCATGAACCCTGAACATGTTCTTATCCAGAACTGCCGCAGTCTGGAACTCCTCAGCGAGCAGCTTGGCTGCAACCTCATACGCTTTATCAAACCGCTCCTGCTGGGTAAGCTCCTGAGGCTTATCATCGGTGAGAACCGTTTTATGCTCCCAACCCATTTCCTTGGCCTGCTCTCGCCAAATCTCACGGTCATTGGTGCCATCATATTTTTTGGACCGGAATGCCAGGTTGGCCTGATGCAACACCTTAAATTTCTGATCAGCCGTCATGGTGTTCCAATTACCACCCTGACGCTTCACAAAGGCCTTGGCCTGCTGTTCTGCCTGCCTCGACCGTTTAGAAAAAGCCTCGCAGGCTGCCTTAGGAATGGCCTCAATCACGACTGCTTTTCCACGGGCATCTGGGGCAACCTGAACACCAAGCTTTCGCAGTTCCTGCGCCAGCTCAGCCTGAAAATATGCCCCATAAAGATGAGCCGTCACTTTGGTCAGGCGCGCGCTGTCTAGTGACCCAACATGCCCACTCTCTGTCGCCACAGCATTAAGCATAACGTTATGGATGTGCGCTAGCGGATCACCAGGCACAGGGATTTCCACTGAGGCCGTTGCCCCAGCTTCACCATCCTGAATATGTAGGGCTGGGCGAGCTGTATAATGACGAAAAGAAATCCATGCTACTTCGCCTTCTTCCTCAAAGGCTTTATCTCCAGAACCTCTGCGTGCAAGACCTAGCTCTGAACCTATCAAGCGAAGTGCACGATCATTGGCGAGATGAATCGCCTGCCAGATCAGAGCTTGTTCTGCCTTGGTCGCAGCAAACTCAGCAGCTAGCGTGACAGACTTATCTGGCGAAGCTGTAAAATCAAACCCAGATATCTCACGTTTTCTACCAGTATTTTTCCATGCCGCTCCTGTATCAGCTCTTTTCGCTTCAAAGAGCCTTGCCATACCCTCATCCGTTGGCGGTTTGGTGGTATCAATACCCAAAGCATCAGCAATGTGAGCCCCAATATTGGGAGCCCACGCTCCTTTCCCTTCCCGGCCGGTATAATAGGAGTTCAGCCGCTCTCCATTTTCCGTGTTTTTTTCCAGATCACGATCGGTACGAACATCATTTTCTGGTTCTAATTGATGTTCCCTCAAATAAGCCACGATGAGCTTCCCAGCCCCGTTCGCTGTTAATTTACGGAAGGTAATCATGCCAGTCCTCCTGATCTGGTGACTCTGACCAGTTCATCGACTGACGCCTGTACGCTACTAAGTGTATCAGATAGCCCAGAAATGGCGTTAGCCATCTGAGACAGTGCCTCAGAAATTTTAGCACTTTCATCGTCATCATCTGCTGGGCTGAGCAGCTTCAGGATATCTTTGACATCCATCCCTATGACATCGCTCTTTGACAGGAGCGTCACCAAAATATCTGCTATTTTTTGCTGACTTGTATCGACCACTCTCAACTCTTCCTTCCAATATGAAAGGAAGAGTATGATGCGTAAGGTTGTGAATACGGTTTGCCAGCGGCAAGTCGTTAAATATCTGCCCCGATGAGGAATGCGATCTGTTTACGCATCATTTCCAACTGTTCAGGCCGAACTAAACTATCCGTCGGCACGACGCGCAATTTGGATGTCGTCGTAACAAGCGCACAAACAGCCCAACAGACTTTAGAGCAACCATTCTCAGGTGAGGGGTCAAGCCTGACACTCAGGTCGGGGATGACCAATCCCTCATCATCAGTCAGTGGGACAAGAATGACATTCGGCCACTCGGCCGGAAACAGATCATCTTCCACAACAACGGCTGGGCGGCGCTTATTTGGTTCTTTCGGAAGTGCATCCCCACGCCAATCAGCCAGAACGATCTGACCAGGACGAAATGTCATCGTGCTGGCAACAGGCCGATCAGAAGCCATTGCTATGAGCTCCCCCGGTCTCTTCAAAGAGAGTCAGCCGTTCGGGCGTTTCCAACGCATAATGGGCGACCCGAGCACTATCCTGATGAATACGTTGCCGTTTGGCGGCTCTGGCTCCTGCACTCAGGATGTCTCTCACCAGATTGCTCAGCGGAATACCCTGAAAGCTTGCTTCCTGCTCCAGCTCCCGACGCAACCTGTCGTCAAGACGAATAGATAATGGTCCAGCCATCGTTTTCTCCTTACATAATGTAATGACATTATCGTATTACGGATTGGTATTGCAACTGAAAACACACGCTCTATATGGGACTTCGAAGGCCATATCCGTTCTTTGTCGAGTGCTGCATTCAAGTGGGTTTTCACCCCGCCCGGCCCCAGATGTCGTGACAACTACATTTCCTCATGGCGATAGCGCGAAGCGCAAACCGAAAGGTTTGCATTTGTATATGGAAAAAGCTTTCTTACTGTCACGCTTTTGTCGCGTTAATTCGACAGAAGTGAGACAGTATTGTCTCGAAGAAAAGAATCTGATAGGCACGGGATGCGCAGCCGGAGAGCGTCAGCGGCCTTCTGCGCATGTTTTTCGATTTTTTATGCCTGAGCCTCAGGCTTAGCTTCAGGTGCTGTGAAAGGGCTTAAAATGAGTGAATGCTTGACGCCCGACATCAACAGCATGTTGCCATTAGTCGGCGGCGGCGTAGGTCACTCGCCGCTGTTTAGCTTTCTCCGGCTTCACCATGACAGCATTGTCGCTAAGGCCGCTGGAGAACGGATGAACTGGGAAAAGCTATGTCATTGGTTTGCTCAGGCGGGGCTAACGAATGTTCATGGCGAAGCCCCCTCTAAGGATTGCGCGAGACAGACATGGTACCGCGTGAGGAAGACTATCTCCGCAGTTGCCAAGAAGTTGGCCGCAGCTGATGCCAGCAAGCGTGCCGCTCTGGAAGCTCAGCGCGCTGAGGCGTTAGCGAACAAACGAACTTTGGAGAATGACCGGGAAACTCTGCGCAGCGCTATGCTCAGGGCCGATGAAGGTGTCCAAGAGCGCCGTCTTGCCGCAAGCCGTGAGCGTAGCAAATCAGTCCTTTTCCCGGACATGAGGGCATCGCAAACAACACCCAAGGGCGAATTAATCGATACGCCCCCCATGGTCACTCCACCTCCAGTAACCATCGGGCAGGTTGCCGCACACGTAACCATGAAAAAACAGGCTCCCCGATATGGAGACGCACGTAACATTCCATTGCCTGCGCCATATGTTGGACCACGCCCCGAAGGGATGCCCGCGAACCTCCCGCTGGAAGCCTTGATGCCCTTATCTGCCACCGGCCGTAGGCCGGACGGGAATATTGACTTTGAACAAATGCCGGGGCTGCCACGAAGATCATTTTATGAAACTGATCGAGAATGGGCACTTGATTGTATGCCCATGCTCGAAGCAATCCCCCATGGAACAAGAACCAACGTCATTAAAGCTATGATTTCGTGGATGGAGATGAAGCTCGGTAACGGCTACAGGTCCAAGTAACCGTATTCACAACTGGTCCGCGTATCCTTGTTCCATTGCAAAGTGCAATGGAACAAGGATTGGCAGAGATGACTAGAAAAGCAGACCAACTACCCGGAACTGACACAGTTCAAATCAATCCAAACATATCTGCGATCAAAGCTGGCCGTGGCAACCTTGGTGGTTCTACGATACTCGGCCCGCTTAGTGAGCGGGCAATTTATGCGGGACGCCCAGTTCTTCTGGCCGATGGGGATGTACGTAATCGCGGTATTTCCCAATATTCGACGATCTTCGACAAATTTGGCTTCCCCCGTCCAACCAGCGAAGAAAGCGGTGAACTGAAACGCTGGTACACAGATGCGTTTAGTACTGCCATTGAGAAGAAGGCGTCTCTGATTATTGACGTTGGTGGTGGTGATCGCACTCTTGAGGAATGGGCTAATGAGGACAATCTGGTCCTAGCAGCTGATGCTATGGGCCTTCCGGTTACGGGCATATTTATGTGCGGCCCACAGCCGGGCGACATTGAGTATCTCTTGAGCCTCTGGGAAAGTCAGATGTTCAAACCACGCAGGGGTATCATTGTCCTAAACGAGTGGGCAGTCCCGGTTGGACATAAGCCCGATAATGTATTTGCCCCACTTTATACGGACAGCCGTTTACTTGACGTTGATGGTATGGATGTCGCATTCCTGCGCATCCCAAAACTCACCTGCATGCGGGATGTCCAACTGTCTGGGTTATCATTTCATGACGCAGCGGAAGGTGTAAGCTCCCGGCGACTGACGCCTTGCTGAATACTTCTGGTCTTGTTCAGCTATGAAGCATGAGCGATTTAAGAGATAGGGACG
>NZ_CAWUEO010000006.1:0-30724 GCF_963921165.1 Acetobacter zythi | reverse complement strand
GAGTGAAAGCGCAGCGTAGTTAGTGCTTAAAACGTGGCATTATCACGATAACGTGATTCCTGCTGGATGACCCTTTGTTCAGTGGTAATTGCGCGATCGGACGACGAGGCGCTCACTGCCAGAGTCTATGCTGGCTGTGGTGTCTGCGGAGGATCGGTTCCCGACGTCCGCCAGTAACAGTCAGGAAATAGGGCGCGTATTCCATGCGCCCGATCAGGGCGAGTTCGTGGTACAGGCTTTTGCGAACCTCGTCCGGAATCTCCTCGGGATAGGTGCGTGCGGCCGCTTCCCATGTCAGGGTTTCCAGAGCCTGCTGGGGCGTCTGACCGGGCATCTTCTGCCGCTTTACGACCCATCACTGGTCTGATGCGCTGGCAGGTCTGCGGGAGGCACGACGTGTGCTGGCCCCATCAGGGATGGCTTTGTTCATTGATGTGACAGCTCCTCCTTCCGCCCTGCTGGATAGCTGGCTTCAGTCGATGGAACTGTTGCGCGACATCTCGCATATTCGGAATTATAGAGTAGCCGAATGGGCGACCTTGCTGGGACAGTCGGGGTTCGTTCTTCAGACCATCGGGACGCATCGTCTGCGTATGGATTTCAAAAGCTGGGTGGCGCGAACGAAAACTCCTCCGGAGCGGGTCGCGGCCATCCGTTCCCTGCAACAGGCCGCGCCAGACGATATCACGTGCTATTTCGGGATCGAAGCGGATGGCAGCTTCATGATAGACGTCAGCAGTTTTCAGGTGGCACCATTGTAATCGGGTTCACGATTGTCGTGGGGCATAGCGTGATGTGGCGTCAGCCTAATCAGGAGAAAGTATCATGGAGAAGAAAACACATTTTCCATCACCTACGCTGAAGGCGTCCGTGCCCTGGAATGCAGGAAAAATGGTTGGCGCCCAGCGGGCGCTCAAAGAAAAGTACGTCTGGGCTATTCGGTTCTGGCTTGGGAGCGAGCCGCGTATCAAAGACAAGGCTCTGTTTGATCTTGCGCTTGATAGCAAGCTCAGAGGCTGTAATCTTGTCAGCCTACGTATCGGTGACATCGTTGCCAGCGGTCAGGTGCGTCATCGAGCCCATGGTCGTCCAGCAGAAAACCCGGCGACCTGTACAGTTCGAAACTATAAAAACAACGCGCGAAAGCGTGCGGGCGCGGCTGGAACGTCGTGGCAGCTGCGTGAATGAGTATGTTTTCCCAAGCCGACTATGCACGGGACGGGAGACACGTCAGGGGAGGGGAATCTTCTCCCTTGAACGGGCCGGTAGCGGTGCCCCTGGGGCTTCAACGGCCTCTGCAGGGTTAAAGTCCTGCGCTCATTGGCATGAACAGGGATAGGGCAGATGACAGCAGTAGGGTCACAACAGAACGTAAAGAACGCGATTTAGACCTCAACGCGTGAAGACCAGAGTGCCGTAGCCGAGGATGTCGAAGCCACCACTGTTGGGACCATAATCGCCCCCACCTCCTTCCACGCCTTCCCTTTGGAGCATGGCGACGATCTCCGGTGCCGCGAGATGTTTTTCCTGCACATAATGGGCGTAGAGCAGCGCCCAGACGGGACGGGAGAGACCACGCGCCTTGTCCGAGATGACTGGCTGGAATGTATCGCTGTTACGGTAAGGCGTATAAGGCACGTCCTGTCCCAGATTATAGCGTGCGACATAGCGGGCTGCAGCCAGAAGCCGGTTGTCTTCCGCCGCGAAGAGATCGTCGCCCTGAGTCCATGCGATCTGGCAGATAACGCCAGCCAGTCCGATGCCAAGCAGTGTGTGCCCTTGGTCCCGACCGCTCTCCTGCCACTGGGCCAGGCCGCCGGGGTAGGTCTTCCATGCGGCATGGCTGATTGCGCCGTTGCCTTTCCCGTGCAGATAGTAGTCACGCCCGGTTTCGTAGAGGTCGCGCCGATCAGCGAATACGCCGATTGCCATGAGCGAGGCGATATTCGCCAGATCCCAGTTTGCCCAGTAATGATCTATCTTCGTGTTGTTATGCCGCACCAGAAAATCCTGGTTCATCGGCACGAAAATACGCAGCAACATATTGCTGAGTTTTTCTTGGTCCGTTTTCGACCATCCGGGGAAGCCGCGCAACGTCTCCGCTGCTACGGCGAGTTGATAACCATAGAGACCTGATGCCAGAAAGCGGTCGGAGGATCCGCCAATATGCTGAAGCATGTCTGCCCAGGCGTTCAGTATGCGGGCAGCCGCTGCGCCGCGCGACCCATCCCCGCTGACCCGCCAGTCCAGCGCCAGAGCATAGGCGGCAGCCGCGTCATTGAACAGGAGTGCATAGTTCTGCTTTTCGGGAGGAGGAATCTGGCCCCGGACGATATCTGTGACCGGGCGAGGTGTGTACCCGGGAGCGTCATGATGATTCGTTCGTAATTTCTGGAAGTCCAAGGCTTGGGGTTGTGTTCCGTCGTGAACTGTCTGTGCCATCCTATGGAAATCGGCTGTGGAATCGAGCGCGCCTGGATGGATAAAGTCCCTTGCGCAAGCTGTGCGGGACCACCCGGCATCGAGCAGGATAACTGCCATGCCCAAGGCAAGGGTGCACGCTGTTCTCATGATTGACTCCTGATGCCCACAGGGGAATGGCGGAAGGTTGTCGAGCATAGCCTCCGCGAGAGCAGCCAAGTGCTTCACGATGGCCTCGCTCTTCGAAAGACGCCCCTCTTTTGGGGCTTTCGCCGCTTTGTGATGAGTCCTGATGTTTGTGCCATCCAGAAAAGTCATTCCGAACGCCATTCCGTGTTGTTCCTGAACCCGTTCGGGCAGGCGTTCCCATACGTCGAGTTTTGCCCTGCGGATGAAAAGCTGTACCGCTCGCCACCACGGGGCCAGTTCAGCGGGGATGCTCTGCCATTTCGCGCCATTCTTATGGCGCCACAAAATCCCTGCTATTATATGGATTTACTTTTCTTCAGAAAATTTAATGTCCTGACTTTTAACCTCTGGTTGTACGGTTTTTTTCGCTTGGCAGGGAGCGGATGGTATCGTGCGTCGGTCGAGGTTTTCGTTCTCTTCCGCGTGAAGGGGGACATTGCTGACCATCTCGCGGGAATGGTCCATGCCAAAACGGTTCGTGACCTGTTGCATCCCCATGCCCGCCGCCTGGCCACCTATTCCATTCATGCCAGGTATGGCTGAGAGCGCCATAGGTGCCAGATGACCCAGCTCAGTTCCAACAGTGGTCAAGATATGACCGTGACTGTCCGGGTGTGTGGCAGGGAGCGCGCAAACCGTGTCGGCATCTTTCGGCTGTGAGTGAGAGCAGCCCATCATCAGGACACACCCGAACGTGCAGACGACAAGGTTGTGTCTGATATGGTGCATGCTTTGCAGTATCTTTCTTTATAATGCCTGCGTCCTCAACAAAGAGCACGTGCAGCATATACTCATCATTGACGGGTTAAAATCAGTCCATCAAGTCTTTAAAAGAGCGAAGCTGCGAACCTGATAAAACCCCGAAGATAATGAATTTCGCAATCACGATTCCTGATATCCAGAGAATCTCTTTTGTATAATGCCTTTTACATAACTTTGCAGGATAAAGTCTAGATTCTGTTCGATCTTGATCCAATCGGCGGCTGCGGCGAGGGGAAGGATAGCGAGGAATGAAGCGGCGTCTTGCCACGCGGGCGCACCGCTTCGATCAGCGGTTCCCAAACCACCCAGGCTTCGTCGCTGAAAATCTGCGCCGTATTGCTTTCCGTCATGCCCGAGATAGAGGGACAATCTTCAATACCTAACAGGGTCTAATAGTACGGTTCGCAAAGCAGACATATACCATTCCCCAGTATCACTTGATCTGCAGGCGGTAATGAACTTTACGAGTAGTCCTTTTCTGCCCCGGAAAGGATTTTTCCGGAGCAGGAAACAGCGTTCGCCTACGTTCAGGCAACGCGGATCAGCTTACGATTGATGAATTCCTCGATACCAAGAAAAGAGAGTTCACGTCCAAAGCCTGAATTCTTGATCCCGCCAAAAGGCAGTTCAGGGGCTGCGGCTGTATCAACGGATTTTCCGATACGGCACGACGCATCTTCGAGCGGTTCAAGTTCGGCGACCAGATCGAGAAACTTGATTCGAGTAGCGTTCTGGAGCGTGTTGTTGGCACACGCGGCCTGGTCGGTCATCGTTGATGCAGTCCATATTGGCTTCGTTTTCATGGGAAATGTCCCGCTGTGAAGGCTTGGTCATATCTGGGCGGTATCAACCCTCTCTCTTTCGCGGCAAGGCTGGCATAAGCATGTTCTGAGCGGTACAAAACCGTTATAAATCCATTCTTAAAAACCTGCTTCTCCCATGAAAACAGCTATGGTTTTGCGATAGATGCGTAAAATTGTGGATAAGGGACTGCTGTGGATACAGACAATGCCCGTGGTTCGCTGGGGCAGGTCTGAGGGAGCGGTTTCGGGGTGCAGGCTCACTCTGTAGGTCGCGTGGTCGGGTTGCAGATGAGCCTCCTGTGTTTTGTGCACCTGAACATGCCCCCCATAGGCCGATGCCAATTCGGGTGAGTCCAGTTCGGGGAGTGAGGCGGCTGAAATGGCCGTAACACGCGCCTGCACGGGTGCCAGAAAAGTTGAGGAGGGGTAAAACGTTGCGTCCGCTCCAATTGTAAACCGGTCCATATCCTGCTCACCAATATAGGCTTCGATAACAGCGCCATTTTGGCTCAGTAACGTACCGATTTTTTCATGATGATGCAGGGTATCTCCCACATGCAGGTCGGGTGGGACATCGACCAGAGTACCAGTAAAAGGAGCTGGTATTTGCAAAAAGGATATGGCTGTTTGCACACGGGCCTGCTCTGCTGCCTGCCGGGCGATCTGGTCTATGGTGTCATTGAGCGCCATGTTCTGTGTGGGGTCAAAAACACGCCCTGATAGACTGGCATTGAGGGATACAAGCCGGGCAGATGCAACGGCGGCGTCATGTTCGAGTTCAGGCGAGCGTAATGCCAGAATGATCTGCCCTTTGGCAAAATGCATGCCCTCATGCGGTACAAATGTGGCGGTGCCTGCATCGTTCGTGTAAATTTCTGCCTGTTCGGTTGCGCGGAACAAGGCTGGGGCATGCAATCTGCCAGCCCATGGTATGGCCATAAGTAGCCCGGACAGCACTACGGCTATGGCCGTTGTGCGGGCACGCCAATTGCTGTGGTTGGAATACATTTGCCTAAACCACTCTTTTCCTTCGCTGAGAATGGGACGGGCGAGAAAAACCCACAGCTCAATGCCCATGAGCATAAGCCCCAATGCGCGAAACACGGCGTGATAGACAACCAGTGCAATACCCGTGAAGAGGAAAAAACGGTAGGTCCAGCTTGCAAAACTATAGGCAAGGAGCATACGGCCCCGTGCGGGGGAGAAGGGTTCGGGCGGGGCGCTGTTGTTGCCAAACAGGAATCGTCTGGTTTTCCAGCGTGTCCAGGCAAAAGCACGTTCCTGTAAATTGGGAATTCCGAGCATATCGGAAAGAATATAATAGCCATCAAACCGCATGAGCGGACTAAGGTTGACCGAAAGGGTCAATATCCATGTGGAACTGCAGAGTGTAAAAACACCATCGCGCAAGGAGCCATCGGGCAGAATACTCCATAGTATGGATGCGCAGGCTGCCAGTGTAATTTCTGCCACCATGCCAGCGCAGTCTATGATCAGCCTTTCACGCGTACGGCGGAGGCGCCAGGCATCTGTTGTATCTGTCCAAAGTACGGGCCAGAGTACAAGAAATGCGACCCCCATTGCAGGAACCCGGCATCCGTAAAATCGGGCGGCAATTCCGTGGCCGAATTCATGAATAATTTTGCTCAATGCCAGCGCGCAGGCGACTCCTAGTGCGCCTTCGGGGGTAAGGAGCCGGGCAAATTCCTGGCTGAATGTTGCCCATTGCTGTCCAATCAGCAATGCGGAGCACAGAACAAGTGCTGCCAGAAATAGGCAAAAGCGACGTGTAAATATCCAAGATAGAAAGGGCACGCAACGGCCCAGAAAACGGTCGGGGTTACAGAGGCGTATGCGAAAAAACAGATAGTGGTGCAACACCCACTTGAGCGCTCCTGAAGGTTTGGCCCGTGCGGCCAGATGTGCGCTGTCGGATGCCTGGCTTGCTGTGGTCAACTCTGCACGGCGCGCAAAAGCAAGCATGGACAAAACATCCTGCGCAGTTGGGCGTAGTGGGGTGCTCGCGGTAATATCGGCCGCAATGGCGGAGGCATCGGCCAGTTGCCAGCGCTGGAGAACTTCCATTTCCATCCAGCCCAGGCGGATATAGCGGTGCCGTGCCGGGTCATAGAGGGTCCATGTGGGAACACCGGCAAAAACTGGCCCCCGCAGCAACTCCAGATCATCGCGCAGGGCAGGCCATGGCTGAGGGGGTGTGGCTTGGGGGTTCAGAACGACATCCATTGCCGCAGAACCCCCAGTGGTTTGCGTAGCGCCCATACGATCAGCATATGGCGTGGTCCGTAAATGCGTGCTGTGCCGTTAAGGCCCATGCGCATGTCCCGCGCCATGTCGGCGCGCAATGTGTAGGCTAGTGTGCCCGTAGGCGTAAGGCTGGAACTGTAGGAGGCAAATATCAGGTGCCCATCCACAGGTTGGTCAGGGTGTACGTTATCAAAAAACCGCACTGCGGAACCTGTTTCAAAATGGCCGATTTCCGTTACGGGTAGGTGGATTTCAATCCGGTGGGACAGGGCCGGCGCCACCATGAGAATACGCTCCCCGGCTTCTACCGGCCGCCCAACCCATTCCGATGGGTCATTATATAACGCAAGCCCTGTTATAAGTGCTGGAATGGATGTTTTTTGTAACTGTTCGGCCTGATAACGCATTTGGGCAATCTGCTCGTCAATGCGCCCGCGTAGCTGTGCGGCCTGTGCACGTGCTTTGGGGTCGGAAATTCCGGCCTGTGCGGCCTCATCATATTCTGTGCGGGCGACCTGCCATGCTTTGCTGGCAACCTGATATTGGCTTTGCAGTTCGCCACGCTCAAGCTCTACAATGCTTGCTCCTGCCGTAATTGTGCCGTTGGGCGGGACGTTAATCTGGCGTACAATTCCGGCAAAAGGGGCGCGCACATAAACGGGATTGACCGGCACCACCTCGGCCGGGGCAAGAACCCATGAGTGAATGGGAAAAAGCGCTAGAGCGAGCAGTAGCGCACCAGCGCCCAGCATCCACTTCCGTCTGGTATGGTGCGGAGAGATGGATACGCGGGGTAAGGCTGCCAGAACCCGCGCCTGCGTGTAGCTGTCGCAGATAATGCCCAGAAGGCGCACTTCGGCAGTTGTCCAGACATCATCGCGCGCAACAAGAACTTGGCCTATGTTGCCCTGCCGACAGGTCAGGGGGAGTAGCACGGCGGATGCTGCCAGCCATTGTGGCCATTGCTGGGCCAGAGGTTCGGGCAGATCGGTGGGGGAGAGTGCGCGCGGGGTGTCCTGTGTAGGCCCCATATGTTTGAAAACGGCGTTAAGCCAGTGCACATAGGGCGCAGAGGATTCAAAAACAGCGACACCTGAAACACCTTTTACGCAGCCCGGTGTTGTGTCGTAGATAGCCATCTGGCTGTAACGCAGTAGTGCGGATGTTTCGTTGAGCAGGACAAAATCCAGCTCATCCGCAGGGCAGGAGCCAAGCCTTGCGCATAGTTCCAGAACACCAGACAGGCGGAGCAGGTCAGCTTGGCGGACATCTTGCGCCATGTTGGCATGACCGGGAGGGGGAGGCGTGTTCACCCTCCTAGTTTTTCAGAATGGCGCTGCCAGTCATGCCGGGCAAAAGGTCTGGGGCGGGCTGCACAAGTTGCGCGTAAATTTTTACAGTTTTGCTAACAGGGTCCACTTTGCCCGAAACGCGGGTGACCTTGACATCGTACGTATGGTCCGTCTCATGAATCCAGACCTGAAACGTAGCACCGGGCTGGAGGTGCCGTAATGTTATGGAGGAGACGAGCATTGATAATTCAAGCGCTGAATCATCCAAAATCTCAAGCATGGGTGTGCCGGGGGAAAGATACTGATAGTTATGCACCATCAGGTTGGACACACGTCCGTTAAACGGCGCTTCTATTGTGCATTGCGCCACAACAGCCAGAGCCATTTTAAGGTCTGCATTGGCAGCCTGCAGGTCGGCTGCGGCCGAATGCAGGTCCGAGACACTCCATTGGCCAAGTGCCTTCATGCGTGTTTGTACGTCCAGCAACCCACGGTGTTTGACATATTCCGCTCTGGCGTGGGCAAGAGTGGCTTCCTGCTGGGAACACTGAAAGCGCGCCAGCACATCCCCTGTCTGAAACCTGTCGCCATCTTGGAAAGGGAATTCTACCAACTGTCCCGCCATACCCGCACTGATCTGGGTGTTTGTGGGGGCTGTTATCTGCACAGCAGGGCGGTCTTCCACCGCATTGGGAGAAGATGGCGCAAAGGCTGGTTGGAGGGGGGGAGCCGGTATTGGGGGGGCACTCAGCTCGGCTGGCGGGGAGGTATTCATACCCTGTGCGGGAGCCGTAGACGGCACAAAGGGTGATACAACCTGAGCGGGCAGGGCTGGAGCGGAGGATGTGTCCGGCCCGGTTTCTGTTGCCTGCGCCGAGGACAGGAAAAAGCCTGAGACGGCCGAAACAGCAAGCAAGTGGGTGAAAAAATTTATAGCCACCAGAGTTCCAAACACTAAGCTAAAGCAAGCCGTTTTTCAAAAATGCCCTCATGGGGCTAACGGTTTGGCATGCAGGGTTTAAGACCATCAAAGCAGGGAGCGCGCCAGCACGCCCGCCTGATTTGACCGTGAGGGAGTTTTTAGCCCGGCATAGGTGGGGTGGACGTTTGGTCCATTGCCAAGGGCTGCTCCGCCGGGGCGTTTGTGGCGGGTGTTTTTGGGTCTGCCCCTGCGGTACCTTCCGCCAGATGGATATCGGGCAGCTTACCCGCCTGCCATCCGGCTATGGAGTGTTCCACCTGAGCGGTCAGATGATCAAGATCCTGAATGTCTGCCGTAGCAGGCACAAGGTCGACCCCGATCGAAGCATAGATATTGGCGAGTGCCTGATGTGTTTGCGCCAGAGCACGGCTGTAGGAAAGCTGGCCTAGCAACGCGGCCATCTGGTGGCGCACCCGGTCGCCTTCGGACTGTGCGCCTGCACTTGCAGCCACATCGGCCAGACGTTCCATATCCAGACTGACTGTGTTGATCTCACGCGCGGTTTGTAGGCCATCGAGTGCAGTACGGTATTTCTGTACGCTCAGGTTGATCTGAGTCAGAACTGCAATGCTCAGAGCCATACGGCGTATTTCCGAAATCTGCACACTGCTTTTGGCAACCGCAATCGCCTGCGGTCCCTGAATAAGATTAATCAGGTTAATGGTGCCGCGCACACCAATCTGCCCCCAGATGTTATGGTAAAGCAGGGCGTTGGAATCAAAGTTCCCGTTACCGATTGCACCAATGCCGGGCATCATTTTCAGGATTTCTTTGTACACATCCTGCCGGGCAATTTTTTGCTGGTAAACTTCCATGCGCAGTTCTGGCCGCATGATCAGGCCTACGCGTTCAAGCTTTGCTGTATCCAGGCTGGCAATGGGCTGCACGGTTTGTGGCAGGGTTGTCAGGTGCAGGGGCATGTCCTGCGGTACATCTATAAAAGAGGCAAGCTGTATGCGCGCACTGACCAGTTCATCACGAATGCGGCGCAGATCGCCCAGAATCTGGATAATGTTCTGCTGGTAATCAAGGAGTTGCAAAGGGGATTGCAGATGGTCGGTTGCAGCATTATGCGAGGCGGCCAGCATGGTTTCCGCCGATTTGATAATCGGTTCCAGACGCGGCAGCATGACCTGCCCGGCTGCGGCCTCCCAGTAGGTGGTGGTAACAGATTTGACCAGATCATTAATGGCGCGCCTGCGCCGCTCTACGGCGACAAGGGCGCGGTAAGCCTGCTGGCGCGCGGAAAAATAGCTGATCCCCGCATCCATGACATTCCATGAAAAACTGATATCACCCGCGCCATGCGCGCGTTGTTCGGAATAGGAGTAATCCAACGAACGCTGGTTGCTGAACCAGTCAATACTTTCCGCCGCGTTGTTGTTGCTGCGCTGTGTATAGCCTGCATCGGCTGCCAGATGAGGCAGCATTTGCATAAGCGATAGATCGACCTGTTTTTCCTGCTGCGTGATTTCAAGTTTGGCGAGCTGTGAATCATAATTGTATTTGAGTGCCCGTGCGATTGCGGTGCCAAGGGTCAGGTCGCCTTTAAGCGGCACATAATGAGCTTCCACCGCAGCGCGGTCGGCATCTGCGCGGGCAATATGGTCACTCAGTGTCAGGGGTTTGGGGCGGACACCACAGGCTGAGGTGAAAAAAAGAAGTGCGACCGCCATGGAGGACAGAATTGTGCAGGATCGTGTGTGCGGGGGGCTATATCTAGTCATTTTTCAAATAAACCGCTCTGTATGAAACGACATAAAATTTGTTGTGATAAGCCGCCCGGTGCGGCGCATGTGCAGCGAAGATAAAAGCAGAAGCCGCACTATTGCCTTATTGATCACTATTGCGTCAATGTCATAATTAAACTAATCTTAATTTTCTAGGTTAAACCAAACAATTGTTTCTGATCAAAACCATGATTTTGCAGTATAAATTCATACATAAAATGAACAATTGATCAGAATTCCACCGCGTTTTTGGTGATATCCTGCCCCAATATGGTCCGTATCGTAGAGAGAGTGGTTGAAATGCGCCTGATTCTTGAACAGCGTTATCTTTTTGATGGAAGCGTTGCTCATACGGCTCACCATCATGACCACCATCATGACCAGAGTGGCGAGCATGAGAGTTCGGTTGCCGCCGCGGTTACAAATATGGCGGTGGATACACCACCCGCAGTCAATGCGCAGGGGCATAGCGCCTCCGCAAAGGCGGATACGTTAACATCAGTCGTATTTGTGGATTCCCGCGTGGCGGACTGGCAGGGCTTAACGGCTTCCTTGCCGGACACTGTCGGGGTTGTGGTGGTGTCCCCCGACCGGGATGGCATGGCGCTTGTCTCCCAAGTTTTGTCCGAACAGCATGGCCTGCAATCAGTCAACTTTTTGACCTATGGGCAGCCGGGCGAGGCAGAGCTGGGAAACAGCACCATTAACGCGGCCACCGTTATGGCCAGCAGCACCCAGATTACGGGCTGGGGGGATTCGCTGGCCTCAGGCGGGCAGATTTTGTTTTGGGGGTGTGATGTTGGGGCCGGGGCGGACGGCAAGGCTCTGGTGGATGACCTGCATACCCTGACAGGGGCAGATATAGCTGCATCGACTGATAAGACCGGCATGGCCCAGCTTGGCGGGGACTGGACGCTGGAGCAGACGGCGGGCATGGCGGCCAGCGCGGTGGACAATCCATTTTTAGCCACGGCTATGGCGGGCTACAGCCATGTTCTGGATGGCACACCTACGGCAGATGTCAGTTTTGTGGGGAATGCGGACCAAACCGATACCGCCTTGCTCGGCGGGACTTTTCAAGAAACCATACAGTTCCAGAACACAGGCGGGGCAACGGGTTATTCTCCCTATGTGGAAATTTTTGCCCCCACCAATGCCCAGCAGAACACGCCCCTGCAACAGCTTGAGATGGTTGATGGGAGCGGGAATGTTATTCAGACCCTGACCACGCAGGCCATTAAGCTGGTGGATGATGACCCAAGCCATTCTGGGCAGGTTGGGGCGTATTACAAGTCCATATGGGCAGCAGCCCCCGCCGGGCTTAAGGCGGGGGATACCATGTATGTGGCCAGCCTGCCCTTTGGCAGCTATACCTCCGGGCAGCCGACCATCACCATGCTTGCGACTTTTGGCACAGAGTCCAGCGATTCTTCACAGATCAGCCAGTTAAGCAGCACCAGCGGCCATGCGGTGCTGATCGGTGCCGCGGGCGGGTATGAAGATGGGAACTCGGCCACAGGTTCCACCCCTATTCAGGGGAGTGATGCCACCCGTCAGGTCTCGATCGATCTGCTCAGCGTAACGGCTCAGGTCTCAACCAGCGTGGGTGAGAGTGAAAGCCCGACCAGCACTCCGGCCAGCACCGAAGAATATATCAACCATTACCATATTACAGTCACGCCCGCTCCCGTAACCGCTGGTGCAGAGGCAGTTGCCAACCCTACCTTTACCATAACCCTGCCTGACCAGGTCATCTACACGGGGGGTGCAATCAGCTATACGGACAGTTCCGGCCTCTCCCACACCTTAACGCCCACTGCGTCCACAATAGTTGAGGGCCAGCCAGGTGGCACGTTAACCCTGACCCTGCCGAGCCTTTCCAGCACCACCACAGGGGCGGTTATGCTGGATATTCCAACCTATGTTAGCCTCAAAGACGCTGCGGGGAACACCATTCTTCAGGCAGATGCCAGCGGGAATGTGGCGCCCAAGGCAATAGATCAGCTAAAGTTCAGCTATACTGCCGATAGCTGGACCGCGCCCTCTGGCTCGGCAGACCATACAACACTGGTCAAGATCAGTGGCAATGGAACCAGTTCGGGTGATACCGAGTTCGATGCTAAAGCGTTTGCCATTCAGGAATCAGCGGAGGACGTTACCACTTTGTCCTTGAGTGGTAAGGGGCAGGTGCTACCAACCGATACGATCAGGCACACCGTATCGGTTGAGAATTCGCAGTATTATGGCTCCAAGGATCTGGTGATAACCGGCAAGCTCAGTGATGGGCAAACACTCGATACCACCAGAACGCCTGTCTTTACCTATACCGATTCAAATGGGCCGCATCAGATTGATCTGGTTGCTAGCGCGGATGGTACAACTGCGACCAAGCCGTATTACACCTTGACGAAAGATGCCGATGGCACGACTGCCATCTCCTTCAATATTGCGGCAAATGACCCCAGTGCGGCTCTTATGGCCGCAGGCGTTCAGGGACAGCTGGTTTATTATACAACTGCCGGCCAGCAATACAGCACCACCACCACCCCAGTGACCGAGGCGGACAATCTGGTCTCCAACGTATCGGCCAAGGTAACCCTGCTTGATCCCGTCACGTTACAAACCTTGGCGGAAACAGCGACGGATCAATCAGGCACCAGTCTTGAGGTGCCACAGGGCAAAACAACCCTGACCGTGGTGGGCATCAATGGTGAGTCGGTTTCTGCCGGGGATGGAGTTCCCACCATTCGGGCTGGGGACAATGTTACCTATCAGGTTACGTACACCTTGCAGACCGGGACCTTTAACGGGCTGCATCTGGCATCCTACCTCCCCGAACCTCTGTTCAATACAACGGACCCCAGCGCATCGGGCGGGTCGTCCTTTACTCAGGTATCCGGTCAGTCGGACAATGATTATATCGCGAGTGCTGCGGCAGGCACGTATATTTTATCAAATTCACCGCTCACAAGCGTGAGTATTGGCAGTGCCACGGCAAGTGGCCAGACAAACGATCTGGATTTCACACTCAAGGATTCCAGCCAGACTTCCACCAATGTCGCCCAGACCGTTTCGTTGCTGTTTACGGTGCGTGCGACCGATGCTCCGTTTAAAAATGGACTGAGCATGACCAGTCAGGAGCTTTCAACCTTCACCAATGGTCAGGGGGCCACGCAGACCACATCGGTTATTTTGCCAGAATATGTCGGCTCCCCTCAGGCGGAGCTGAAAACCGGCATTGTCTCGGTGCTCAATAACGGTGTTGCTGCAACGGATGTGTCCTACACAGCGGATGGCTCCGGCAGTGCCAGCACGAACAGCGTGTTTGCCGCAGCCGATGACCAGAACGTAACCGGCGCTCAGGGAAAGGAGACCGTGAGCGTGGCAACAAAGGTTGCCAATATCGGCGATGGCGGAATGTATAATCTGGTCGTCAGGGGGAGTACGCCTGTGGTGGATGGCGCCAGCCTGAGCGCCAGCAACGTTACGGTTACAACGGCTGATGGCAAAAGCTATCAACTGGATACCGCGCAGACTGCGGCGTATTTTTCCGCTGCCGGGTTGGACCTGTCCACCGTAACCGGGGTTGATGGCGCAAGTGGTGCGGTGCTGGCCGCCCAGACCAGAGATTCCAGCCGCACCGTTACAAACACTGACCACCTGACAATAACCTACGACGTAACCCTGCCTGTGGGCACCAGCCCGGATACGACCCTGAATGCGGCGGCCAATGTGGTGAGCTATACCAACATTGCAAATGGCAGGCATGACCTTGTTACAAACAATGTCCCGCTTGGTGGTGCCGCCAGCGACCTGACCGATACCGCCACCATTGGCACACAGGCCCCCACAACATCGCAAAATGTCAGTGGTTCAACCATAAACGGCGTGCCGGATACATCCGTTACGGATACATCGGGCGCGACCTTGCGGTTAGAGACAGGGAGCGGCCCCAATGACAACACTGTTGTTGCGGGGGAGCAGCGCACCACAACCATAACGGTGACCGTGCCACCGGGTACGCTCAGTAATGGAGATGGGGATGTAACGGTTACGGTGGCCCTGCCGCCGGGGGCCACCTATGTGGACGGCTCGGGCGGCGTTAGCCTTAATGGCGCTACGCTGGGCAGTGGGTCTTCAACCACGGCACATAATAACGGTGATGGCACCGTGACCTTTGACCTTGGCAAGAGTGTTATTAACAATGGCACCACGGATGGCAACGTAACGCTGACCTACGGGGTTACTTACGGGAGTATGGGGGGGGATGGTAAAACTGGAGACCAGACCGCCACTTTGCATTACACAACAGGGCAGAATGACTCCAAAACGCTATCAACCACAGCGACTGTGGTCGAGCATGATCCCAAACTGGCCGAGACCATTACGGCCGAAAAAACCAGCGCCACAACCCCGACCGACCCCACAACCGCTACGGTGCTGCCAAGTACTGAGTCCGTTTATAGTGGGGAAGCACTGACCTATGAGGTCACAATCAACAATATATCCGATGTGCCAGCCTATGATCTGAAGGTAAGCTCCACACAGCAGAATCTGGATCAGACAAGCATAAAGTATTTTTATGACGGACACTCTTATTCCGATCAGGCATCACTGCAAACCGCGATCGCCAAGGGCGTGGCCCAGGCCGGTGGACTGGCCAGCCATAACAGTGTCCATAGCAGTGTGACGTACTATGTAAGCGGCAAGGTTGCGAATGATATTGCCGCGGAAAGCAAAGTTAGCGTGAGTGGCAGCGGAACCTATACCTCCGCTCCCAATGACCCTGATATTGATGGTGTCACCGCAGCCACAACCCCTGTCACAGGTACGTTCAGCGCCAGTAACACCACGCCTGCCGTTGCCAAACTGGGTGCTGATCTGTGGATTGTGGGTGAGGCCAATGGCACCCAGACCAACACACCCAGCCTGACCAACCCGTTGAGTAGTGCTAATGTGGTGCCGGGGGATACACTCAGCCTGCACGGTGTGGCCAGCGTGCCGGAGGGGAAAAATGCTGATGTAACCCTAAACTTCCAGCTCCAGCCGAACATGACACTCGACCCGAATACGGTCAGAATTTTGCTGGTCAGCCCGGACACGACAATGCAGGCTTCAAACCTTGCCATGTCCACCTCCGGTTTGCTCACGGTTGTGGCGAATGCGGCAGATGCCAAAACCGCGGCCGAGACCACAGCCGCCACAACTTTGCTGTCGGATGTGTTGCAAACGCCCGGCACCTATTATTCTTATAATGCCAGCACCGGGCAACTCAGCATTAACCTCGGCACGGTTACAGATAATGCAGGGCAGGCGGCCCCAGTTTACGCTGTGGTGGATATGCAGGCCACCGTTAACAACAGTAGCGCCAACGTGCGTGGTCAATCCTTTAGCCCGACATTGCAGGTGACGTCCGAGGGGCATACCTCCAACACTGCCAGTGTGAGTGAGACGGTGGAGGAACCCAACGTAACACTGACAAAAAATGTCTCGGCCATTGATTATAACGCAGGCACGGTTACGTACACGGAAACGCTCAAAAACACAGGCAATGCCACAGCCTATGGTGTTGCGCTGACAGACCCGCTGGCCACAAGTAACGAGAGTTATGTGCCCGGTTCGCTCAATGTTGTTACGCCGGGTGCCGCCAGTGGTGCGCCAGCCATTGCGGGCAATGCGGTAAGCGGCACAATGACCCTTGCCGCAGGAGCAACCGAGACCTTTACCTATACCGTAGCTCTGGCGGACAAAACGCAAGGGGCGGCCTCATCCACAACAACCGTCACATGGCTGTCCCTCAAGGGAGTAACGGAGGGGAGTGGCACGGGGAGCGCCACCCAGAGCCGTGACGGGTCAGGCACGTTGGCGGTCGATACCTATACAACCAGTGTGACTATGGGCCTTGCCGCTGTTTCGGGCCGGGTCTGGCAGGATTTGGGGAACGACCCCAGCACCTATACTGCCGGGCTGGATACCGGGCTGGGGGTTGCCCTCAAGCTCACCCCAACCAGCGGTACCACCCACTTTGCACAGACCATCACCACAAATCCTACGGATGGCAGTTATGCCGCACTGGTCGCGGTTTATGGCACGCCCACCACAGTTGCGACCATAAGTGTGCCCAGCGCAGGTCAGGCCGGACTGCCCGCACAGGAAAGCCTGATTGCCAATCGGTATGGCGTATTGTCTGGCACATCAGACACGCTTTCCTATGCGTCTGCCACAATCAGTGCGGCCGGTGGGCTGGTGATCAGCAATGTTAACATGACCTACGCTATGCCCGACACCGCACCAAGGCTGGTATCGGGTGGGAGTATTGGCTGGGGGTGTGCAATCCCCGTGACTGGCAATGCCGATGGCCAGCCTGTGGCCCTTGGCAACGGCAGCGTGACAGTAGCTGATGCCGAAATTGATAAGCTGATAGCCCAAGGCCAGACAGGGCAGAGTGGTGATTCCTACAATGGCACGGTGCTGACCGTGCAGCGCTACGTCAGCAACGTTGCTCATGCCAGTGCGGAAGACAGTTTTGCAGGGTCGGGCACGGGCAATACAGGTGTTGTTTTTGCAGGCAACACTGTGCAGGTTGATGGCCAGACAGTTGGCCTGCTGGCTCAGGCAGGGGGTAAGCTGCAAATTACCTTTAACGCCAATGCAACCGCAGCCCTTATAGGCCAGACCCTTGCCGGGCTGACCTATACCTATACCTACACAGGCAGCAGCAGCGCTCCGGGGCTGAGCAAGGTTATTATCGGGGCTACGCTGAGTGATAATAACCCCACAACATCTGGCCCGCAGGGTGTGGGCACGGCCACCAGTTCCGCCTTGTTGTCGGCTGTGGATATTCCTCCTCCCTCTTTTGCCACAACCTATCAGGAGTTGAATAACCCGAGCAGTCCGTTGGGTACAGCCATACCGATTGATCCGGGTCTGAGCTTGCAGGATGCCTCGGGCGGGGCCAGCCCCACCTCCATCCAGCAGGCCGTTATCCAGATTACGGATCGGCAGGCGGGGGAAGATGTTCTTGTGCCCTATATTGCTGCCGGAGCGGGGCTGAGTGCTTCCAATACCGCCGATGGCACATTGGTAATCAAGTCAGATGGCACCACTACGCTGGCCCAGTGGCAGGCTGCGTTACAAAAAGTGGCCTATTATAATGCGTCAGCCGAACCGACCACAGGTGCACGCACTATCCAGATTGCGCTGTACGAGAACAACGCAACCGATCCGGTGCGTACCAATGGCACCATAACCGTTCTGGCGGCTGATAATTCACCTGTGCTGAACCCCGCCAACCCTCCCACGTTTACTGTGGCCGAGCAGGATGGCGCGCGCCCTGTTGGCCCCGATATTGGCGCGGGCACTGCTGTTGCCGATCTGGTCGGGCTGAATACGGCCACAAATGGCCCCGCGAACGTAACAGACCCCGATGGCGCAAATCTGACTGGCGCTACAAAAGGGCAGGGCATTCTGCCCGGCATAGCCATTACAGATGCCCAGACAACAGTGGGGCAGCCCGATGGCACAAGCACCGGCACCCTTGGGACGTGGTTATACTCCACCGATGGTGGCAGAACATGGACGGCCTTTGCCGGGGCGGGGGCAACAACCCCGCTTGGCGCGGGGGATGCGCTGCATCTTGTTGCGGATTCCGCCGGGCAGAACCGGATCTATTTCCAACCGACCGAGACCAACTGGAACGGCACACTTAACAATGCCCTGACCTTCAGGGCGTGGGATCAGTCCGATCATGTCGCCAATGGAGCGCTCGCGGCTCTACCGGGTATCAGCACGTTGGGGAGTGGTATTAACACCGATGGTGCGCCCTATTCCAAGGCGGTTGAATCGCTCGCGTTGCAGGTTGTGGCTACAAACAACGCACCTGTTGTCACAGGCAGCATACCCCCGCTTGCAGGCACGGAAGATACACCCGGACCAGCCCAGTCCATAGCGACGCTGTTTGGCAAAGTGTTCTCCGATGGGGCAGACCAGCAGCAGTCCGCCAATAATCCAACGGGTTCGCAGGCCAACACACTGGCCGGGGTTGCCATTACCGCCAATCTGGCAACGCCCGATCAGGGGCATTGGCAATATTCCACCGATGGCGGCAAAAGCTGGGAGGATGTGCCCGCAGGGGTTTCAACCACCAATGCATTGGTTCTTTCCGCCTCGGCACAGCTTGAGTTTGTGCCTGCGCCCAACTTTAACGGTCAGCCCTTAGGACTGAGCGCCATCTTAATCGACAGTTCGGCCGATGTGCCGGTGTACCATGATAGTCAGGGGGTGGCCGTAACCGGGCTGGACCTGTCTGCATTGAACACGGCGCAAACAGGGGTGGATGTGTCGCAAACGGGTGGAAATACGGCCCTAAGCGTTGCCTCCGTGCCCCTGACGACCGTTATTGCCGCAGTTAATGACGCGCCGGTCGCTTCTGGTTCGGCAACCCTTGTCATGCCCGGGCCGGTTAACCTTGCAGCGCCGTTTGCTCAGACGGTTGGAGCCTTGTTTGACCATACATTCTCCGACAAGGCGGACCAGCAGCGTTCGGCTGCTAACCCAACCGGGTCTGTGGCCAATACTCTTGCCGGTGTTGCCATTATTAACGATGCGGCAAACCCCAAAACGCAAGGGAACTGGGCTTATTCCAGCGATGGTGGCAAAACATGGACAACGGTTGACCCCACCACCATTTCGTCCGCATCCGCGCTGGTACTGCCAAGGGACACACTGCTGAGCTTTCTACCCGTGTCTGGCTATGTGGGGGCACCGGGGCGGCTTGAGGTGGCTTTGATTGAAAGCCACGGGGTGCAGTCTGGCAATCTGGTGCAGGCTGGAGTGGATGCTGTTTCCAAAATGCAGGACCCAGCAAGCACGTTCTCGCACGATGCGGTCATGCTGAAGACGTACATACCCGATAATGCCCACCCGCACGGCCTGCCATCGCTGCCGGATATTATGCAAAGTGGTAACCCCAGTGGGCTTACCTTTACCCAGAACGCGGTTGAGACCGTGTTCAAATCCTCATTCGAGCGCAGTCTGGCCGCGTCCCACCAGACATGGGTGCGGGGGTCGTCTGTCTATCGCTTTATCAGCGCGGAGGGGGAGTTTGGTACGGAAGTGCCAATGGGTGCTTTTGTTACGTCCAACGGCACCGAAATGCAGTTGGAACTGCAAGCATCCATGGCAGATGGCAGCGCCCTGCCCAACTGGATGTCGTTCAATTCCGTGGGGCGCGTGTTCAACGGGACTCCTCAGAACGATATGACGGCAGGCACGCTGGACCTGAAAGTTGTCGGTCATGATATGTTCGGCCATCAGGCTCAGGTGGATGTGCATGTTGTGCTGGGCCACAAGATGGACCTGACCCATATGTATGATGTAACCGAAACACCCCGTATTATTCATGACAGTATGGAAAGCCTGCAACATGGCGCGTCCACCCTGCTGTTAGCCCCATTGCCGGATATGGCCACCCACAATGCACCCCCTGCTCCTGTGGGCAAGTCCGCCCTGCGCAGCCAGTTGCGCAATGTTGGCAGCATGGCGCACAGCCGTGCCGCACGGGAACTGCTGGAAAGAAAAGCATTCTAGGCTCGGGCGTTCACGTAAACCCTGCACAGCCTACATGCCGCTCTGGTGTGTTCTGCCTGCGGGCAGGGGCGTATGGCGTGTACAGGGTGGCGGTTAGGGAAGGCCGCGTTACCGCTGGGTAAGGGGTGTATTCCGGCGGATATGGGGCGTTGCCGCCCGTTTGAATTGGTTCTGATATGAGAACATTTTTTGATTGCAACGAATGAGCGTTTGTGGTGAGTATCGTTAATACGGTTTTTGCAATTCGTATTACTGGAGTCCTCCCTCATGCGCTTTTCATCGCTTTTTCGCAAAGGCCTGCTCGCCAGTGTTTGTGCCGCGGTCTCCCTTTCATCGGCGTCTGCTGCATCGTTGAAAATTGGTTACAGTGACTGGCCGGGTTGGGTTGCATGGCAGGTTGCCATTGATAAAGGCTGGCTGAAGGAGGCGCATGTTGATGCCGACTTCCAGTGGTTTGACTACAGCGCCTCGCTTGACGCATTTGCCGCGCACAAGCTTGATGCGGTTATGGCGACCAATGGCGATGCATTGGTGACGGGTGCAAACGGCCATAAGGGCGAGATGATCCTTGTGACCGATTATTCCGATGGCAATGATATGGTTGTCGCCCAGCCCGGCATTACGGATATGAAGGGCCTCAAGGGCAAATCCGTTGCGGTGGAAGAGGGGCTGGTGGACCACCTTCTTTTGCTTAAAGGGCTGGAAAAATCGGGCCTGAGCGAAAAAGATGTCAAGCTCGTTAATACAAAAACGAATGAAACACCGCAGGTTCTGGCTTCGGGGCAGGTCGCAGCCATTGCCGCATGGCAGCCAAACTCGGGTCAGGCGTTGCATGCCGTGCCCGGAGCGCGGCCGGTCTTTACCTCCCACGAAGTGCCCGGACTGATTTATGACACCATTGCGGTAGACCCTCAGTCCCTGCACGATAACCATGACCAGTGGCAGCGTCTGGTTGGTGTGTGGGACCATGTTGTAACATACATTAACGATCCCAAAACACAGCCGGATGCCCTGCGGATCATGGCAGCCCGTACGGGTGTTACGCCAGAGGCTTACAAACGCTTCCTCAAAGGCACACATTTGCTGAGCCTTGCGGATGGAAAAGCCGTTTTTGTGAAAAAAGAAGGGCTTGGCTCCCTGTACGGTTCAACCGAAATTTCGGATGCGTTTAATGTTCAGCAAGGTGTTTACAAATCACCGCAGAATATAGACAGCTATATTGATCCGTCTTTTACCGCAGCTGTTCAATAACGACAAAGAGCAGGAGCGCATTATGCAGGGCTTCCTTGCCTCATGGAGGCTATACGGCCGGACAGACCGGATGTTGCGGAATGTATTCGGTATTCTGGCGGTGCTCCTGCCTTTGCTCCTATGGAGTGCAGTTAGTTATCTGCCATTTGTCTGGCATCCTCAGGTCCTGATTACGGACCCCGGTGGTGAGGAGTATCTGGAAACGGGTATGAGAATGAACCGCGTGGATTTTTTGCATGCGGTCAAGGAAATGCAGGACCAGCATCAGCCTGTTCCACAAGGTATTCCAACCAACCCGGTTTATCTTCCTTCTCCGGGGGAGGTGCTGAGCGCGTTTGTGCATGCGTTTACGTCCTCGGTCCCGGTTGGCGCGGAACATTCCATTACGCAGGCTTTTGCGCATAGTATTCGGATTATCTTCTGGGGATTTGTTATTTCTTCCGTCATGGGGGTGCCTCTGGGTATTCTGTGCGGGTCCATTCCCGCTGTTGCGCGGCTTGTTGAACCCTCTGTTGATTTTTTCCGTTATCTGCCAGCCCCAGCCTTTGGTGCTCTTGCCGTTGCTATTCTTGGAATTTACGATGCCCCCAAGATTGCCATTATTGTTATAGGCACCCTGTTCCAGCAAATTCTTGTTATTGCCAATACAACCCGCAAGCTTGACTTTGCACTTGTGGAGGCATCGCGCACATTGGGCGCAAAAGGGCTGCGGTTGCTTTTTCGGGTGGTTATTCCGGGCATTCTGCCAGACCTCTACAGGGATCAGCGTATTCTGCTTGGCTGGGCCTGGACATATCTGATTGTGGCGGAACTGATTGGTACATCATCCGGCATTACATGGTTTATTACGCAGCAGGCCCGTTACCAGCATTTTGACAATGTTTTTGCCGCCATGGCCCTGATCGGCATTGTTGGGCTGGGAACGGATATGGTCCTTGGGGTTGTTGGCAGCAGACTGTTTACGTGGAAAAGGGAGAATGGCTGATGGCTGATCATGTAGAGCGTGCGCTCCCCGACCACCGTATTCTGCCGCCCGATGTCGCCGCGCGTATGGCGCAGATAAAACAGCGTGATTATGTTCTGGAAATTGACCGTGTTACCAAGGTTTTTACACAAAAGCGTAACAGAACAGTCGCTCTTGACGCCATAGAGTTTGGCGTTCACCGGCGCGAGCTTGTTTGTGTGGTCGGACCATCTGGCTGCGGCAAGTCTACTCTGGTGCGTATTCTTGCCGGTCTGGAGGACGCCACAAGCGGGCAGATTTTAATGAACGGCAAGCCGGTGCGTGGTCCGGGTTCAGACCGGGGCATGGTCTTTCAGAAATACACGTTATTCCCTTGGCTGGATGTGTGCCGCAACGTCATGTTCGGGATCGAGATGGGGGGCGTGGACCGGCTGGAAGCCCAAAGGCAGGCCATGCAATGGCTCCAGATGATCGGGCTGGAGCAGTTTGCAACAGCGTTTCCGCACCAACTTTCAGGTGGAATGCAGCAGCGTGTGGCCATTGCGCGTGCCCTTGCCGCATCCCCCCGTGTGCTGCTGATGGATGAATCCTTTAGTGCGCTGGATGCCCAGACCCGCACAAAAATGCAGAACTACCTGATGGAGATCTGGCGCAAGATCGACATTACCATTGTGTTTATCACGCATGATCTGGACGAGGCCATTTATCTGGCGGACCGTATTCTTGTGCTCAAGCCCAATCCCGGTCGGGTGGAGGAGGTTATAGAAGTGCCTCTATCGCGCCCCCGTCGGGCGGAGCAGATGACATCGGACGAATTTTTGGCGACAAAAGCGCATCTTGAGGGTCTTATCCGCTCCTTTGGAATATCAGACGACATGGATGAGGAAGACGTAAAAATCGATCTGCCGCTCCTCACCCTTGTAACAGATCAGGTCGAGTAGGGGAGATACGAGTATGAGCACCAAGGAACAGATCAGCCGGGTCAGTATTTCTCTATCGCCAAGCATTTTGCATGAGCTTGATGCCATGGTGGTTAAAAAAGGATACGCCAGCCGTTCTCAGGCTATCCAGAATATTCTGCATCAGGAGCTTATGGCCTGCCGTCAGGAAAACGGTGATGAGCTGATGGCTGGCGTTATTATTCTTTTTTACAATAATGCCGCAACCAACCTGCAACAGAAACTTGCGGAACTGCAATATGAAAATCTTGCAGAGGTTATCAGCTCGCTTCACGTCAACCTTATTCGCAGGCAAACGCTCGAAGTTCTGCTTGTGCAGGGCAAGGTGGAAAAACTTCAGGATATAGCAGACCAGTTTATTACCCTACCCGGTGTTATTTCTGGCCGTTTGCACCTGATCGCATCCCTCATCCCACCCGTCCATGAAAAAGGGCGGGAACTGACACTCGATATGGAAGCGTCCTGAACGCTTGTTGGCATTCCTGCCTGAATACAGGAGATTTTCATGCAAATAGATCAACAAACCCCAGATTGGTACCGGGCCCGCTATAACCAGCTTCGGGATCAGGCGCTCCAGTCCGACAATGCCGTGCGCCCTGCAAGCGCTCCAATTGAAATGACCGAGGCCAGCATTCTGCACCGCGAGAATGTGCCCGGTGGCTGGTACTGGAGCACCTTTGTTCCCCGTGGTCAGGCCCTGCGATTGATCAATACAGCGGGCAATCATGGCGTGTCAGTCATGGTGTGGAATGCGGATGACCTGAGCGAGCGGTACAATGCGGGGGATACCATCAAGCTGCAATGGACCACATGCCTGACCACTGGCCGCGTTCTGTTTTCTGACATGGGGCGTGTGCTGGCATCCATTATTGGCGATAGCTGCGGGTTTAGCGACACGCTGGTGGGGGGCAGCACACCGCAGAGCAACCAGCGTAATTTTGGGTCTGCCGGTCTGCGGAACACCCGCAATAACCTGCGTCTGACGGCAGGAAAATACGGCATGGCGCAACATGACGTTGCCTCCTGCATTACGTTTTTCTCCCATATCAGCACGCAGGCGGATGGGAGTTTCAAGTGGGTGGAAGGGGATGTAAAGCCGGGGGATCATGTGGACCTACGGGCCGAGATGAACCTGCTTGTCGCGGTTTCCAACTGTCCGCACCCTCTGGCGCCGGATACGCATTTTTCTCCCGCACCGGTAGAGGTCGTGCGCTGGCAGGCCCCCGCACCGGCGGCGGATGATCTGTGCCGGACCTTTTGTGAGGAAGCGCGGCGCGGGTTTGATAATACAGACATTCTCTTTGCCTGATCAGGGAGCCAGATTTATGTCCGAACATGATATCAGCAAGATTTTTTCAAACATTGTTCTTGATCAGCATGTAGCCGCACGCACTCCGTGGTCGGGGCTTGTGCGTAAAGGGCAGGTGATCCGGATTATTGATCTGGAAAGCCAGCAGGCTGTGGACGCTCTTTTTTATAATGCCCATGCCTACCATGAACGCTATAGCGCGCAGGATACGCTGCTGAATCAGGGAGCGGCCTATATTGGTAAAGGGACTTCCCTGTATTCCAACGAAGGCAATGTGCTGATGACCGTGGTGGACGATACCTGCGGACGGCACGATACACTGGCTGGGGCCTGTAGCTGTGAATCCAACACGGTGCGTTTTGGGCATGAGACAAAATACATGCACGCCTGCCGCGAAAACTTTCTGCTGGAAGTGGAAAAATACGGCATGAGCAAGCGCGATATTGTCAACAACGTCAATTTTTTCATGAATGTGCCAGTTCTGCAAAATGGGGAACTGGTGATTGATGACGGCCTGTCCGATCCCGGTGGTTATGTGGATCTGCGGGCGGAAATGGACACGCTGGTTGTTATTTCCAACTGCCCACAGGTCAACAACCCCTGTAACGGCTTTGTGCCGACCCCCATTCGCGTCGTTATCGGCGACCCTGTTTCTATCTGACAGTTCGGACAGCCTGCCATGTTCACAAAGGTTCTTATTGCCAACCGCGGAGAAATCGTGCGCCGTGTTGGCCGGACACTCAAGCGGATGGGTATTGCCTCTGTTGCCGTGTGCTCCGAGGCAGACCGGTTTACACCGCCGGTTCTGGAAGCCGATGAATCCGTTCTGATCGGCCCTGCCGCAGTAAGCGACAGTTACCTGAACATGGATGCCATTTTGCAGGCCTGTGCCAGCACGGGCGCGCAGGCGGTCCACCCCGGTTATGGTTTTTTGAGCGAACGTGCCGAGTTTGCGCAAAAACTGGCTGATCAGGGCATACGTTTTATGGGGCCACGCCCTGAACATATGCGGGCATTTGGCCTCAAACACACCGCGCGCGATCTGGCGAAGCAGAACAATGTGCCGCTTTTGCCGGGTACGGATATTCTGAACAGTGTGGAAGACGCACTGGATGCCGCCGCAGGCATTGGCTATCCGGTCATGCTCAAAAGCACGGCGGGTGGTGGCGGTATTGGCATGCAGATCTGCCATAACGATGCCGAACTGCGCGACTGCTTTGCTGCTGTCTCACGCATGGGGGGCAACAATTTTGGCGATGCCCGCGTCTTTTTGGAAAAATTCATTGCCTGCGCACGTCATGTAGAGGTGCAGGTGTTTGGCGATGGCCGGGGCAATGTGCTCACTCTGGGGGAGCGGGACTGTTCGCTCCAGCGCCGCAACCAGAAGGTGATTGAGGAAACACCAGCACCGGGCCTGTCCGACGCCACACGCAAAGGACTGCGCGATGCCGCGCGCGCCCTGTGTGCCGCTGTTGCGTATGAATCAGCCGGAACGGTCGAGTTTATTTACGATACGGAAAGTGGAGAGTTCTATTTTCTGGAGGTCAACACACGGCTGCAGGTCGAACATTGCGTAACGGAGGAAATCTTCGGGATCGATCTGGTGGAGTGGATGATCCGTCAGGCCGATGGCACTCTGGTCTTGCCCGCGCAGGACAGCCTTGTGCCCAAAGGGGCGGCGGTTGAAGCGCGGATTTATGCCGAGAATGCAGCCGAAAACTTCCGTCCTTCCACGGGGCGGTTGACCGAGGTCAGCTTTGCTCCGGATGTGCGCGTGGATGGCTGGATAGAAACCGGGACCGAAGTCACCCCGTATTATGACCCCATGCTGGCCAAGGTCATTGCCCGAGGCGGCACAAGGGAGGAAGCGTTTGCCAACCTGCATAAGGCCCTTACCACAACGCGGATCAGCGGGCTGGAAAGCAATCTGGATTATCTGCGGGCAGTTACGGCCAATCAAGCCGTGCGTGCGGGGCAGGTTTTTACAGGGCTGCTAAACGGATTTGCCTACACGCCCTCCACAGTGGAAGTGATTGCTCCGGGGCTTCAGTCCACGGTGCAGGACTGGCCGGGGCGCGTGGGTTACTGGGATGTGGGCGTGCCGCCCAGTGGCCCAATGGACGACCGGAACTTCCGTCTGGCGAACCAGATTGTGGGGAACGCGCAAGGCGTGCCTGCACTGGAGTTTACGGCTACCGGCCCGGTGCTGCGCTTTAACACCGCAGCCATTATCGGCCTGTCTGGCGCGTTCATGCCTGCAACGCTAGATGGTGTGGCCGTGCCATACTGGGAACCGGTTGCCGTGCAGGCCGGGCAGGTGCTGGCCATGGGCCAGATCAAGGGGGCGGGGCACCGTACCTATCTGGCCGTGCGTGGTGGCATTGATGCTCCGTTGTACCTTGGCTCCAGTGCAACCTTCATGCTTGGCCAGTTTGGCGGGCATGCCACCGGCCAGCTCCGCACCGGCGATGTGCTGCGCCTTGCCCAACCTGCGGCCAATGCCCCCGCGCCCGCGCCAGTTGCTCCAGAAGACCGCCCGGAACTTACGCGGACATGGACGTTGGGAGTTATGTACGGCCCACACGGTGCGCCGGATTTCTTCTTGGATGAAGATATCGAAACACTCTTTTCCAGCGAATATGAGGTGCATTTCAACAGCGCGCGCACGGGTGTGCGCCTGATTGGCCCCAAACCGCGCTGGGCCAGAACAGATGGCGGGGAGGCAGGACTGCACCCTTCCAACATTCATGATAACGCCTATGCGATTGGCGCCATAGATTTTACAGGCGACATGCCTATCCTGCTTGGCCCGGATGGGCCAAGTCTGGGTGGTTTTGTGTGCCCTGCGGTTCTGACAAGCGATGAACTGTGGAAAATGGGGCAACTGCACCCGGGCGATAAGGTGCGTTTCCAGCGTGTGCAGCCCCAGCCGTTCAGTGTGGCGTTCCAGCCCGAACCCATTTGTGGGGACAGCCCCATTCTGTTCCGTTCGGAAGGGGAGATTCCCGTTGTCTACCGCCGTGCGGGGGATTGCTACCTTCTGCTCGAATTTGGCCCTCCTGAGCTGGACATAGCCCTGCGCCTGCGTGTGCAGCTTGTGCTGGAGCGGCTTAAAGCCAATGCGGTGGAGGGTATTCTGGACCTCACCCCCGGCATTCGTTCGCTACAGGTCCATTACAACCCGCAGGTGCTCCCCCTGCCTGCATTGCTGGAACTGCTGCACGCTATTGAGCAGGCTTTGCCGTCTGGGGAGGATGATATTGTTGTGCCCAGCCGGATAGTTTATCTCCCCGTCTCGTGGGATGATGAGCAGGCACGGCTGGCCATGCAGCGGTATCAGGAACTGGTGCGCCCGAATGCGCCGTGGTGCCCGTCCAATATCGAATTCATCCGCCGGATTAACGGGCTGGATTCCATAGAGGCGGTTAAGGATATTATTTTCAATGCCTCTTACCTCGTTATGGGGTTGGGGGATGTGTATCTGGGGGCGCCTGTCGCCACGCCTATTGACCCACGGCACAGGCTGGTCACAACCAAATACAACCCCGCGCGCACATGGACCCCGGACAATGTTGTGGGTATTGGCGGCAGCTATATGTGCATTTATGGCATGGAAGGGCCGGGGGGGTACCAGCTCTTTGGGCGTACAACCCAAGTCTGGAACACATGGCGTACGACCGATGTATTCCACAAAAACACCCCGTGGCTGCTACGGTTTTTTGACCAGATCCGTTTCTACCCCGTCTCGCATGATGAACTGATGGAGGCGCGTGCGGCCTTCCCTTACGGTCGTTTTGATGTGGAGATAGAGGAAACGCAGTTCAGCCTGTCAGAATACCGTGCTTTTCTGGAGGCCAATAAGCAGGAAATTGCTCAGGCCTGCGCGCGCCAGCAGGCAGCGTTTGAGGCGGAACGTCAGGACTGGATTGCAAAAGGTCTTGATACGTTTGAGGAAGAAGCAAACACAACGCAGGCTGATGAGACCATTCTGCCTGAAGGGTATATGGGCGTGGATAGCCCCGTTCCCGGTAGTGTGTGGCAGATTCAGGTCGCCGTGGGGGACCGCGTAAAAGCAGGTGATGCCGTGGCGATTATTGAATCCATGAAAACGGAAATGAAGATTATCTCGCCCGCAACAGGCGTGGTGAAGGACATTCTCTGCCGCAAAGGCCGCGAGGTGCGCGGGGGTGAGCGGATTATGGTGGTCTGCACGGACTGACCCCACACAATACATGCACGGCGGAGCCTGTAGGCAAGGACGAAAAATTATGACGTTTCCAGATATGTTGCAGATCGACCATCTTTTAAGTGCCTGCCGGAGCGGGGCACTGACGCCGACAGATATTGTAACAGAGGTTCTGGCGCGCGTGCATGCATACTCCGCCGTGGATGCCGCAGTATGGATTAACCTTGTGCCAGCCGAACGCCTGTACGCCAGAGCGGCGGAACTGGAAAAGCTGCCATGTGCGGATCTGCCGCTTTACGGGGTGCCGTTTGCGGTTAAGGACAATATTGATGTTGCGGGCCTGCCCACAACGGCGGCCTGCCCGGCCTTTGCCTATGATGCGCCAGAAAGTGCGGAGGTTGTCCGCCGTTTGGAAGCCGCCGGTGCGATCGTTATTGGCAAGACCAATCTTGACCAGTTTGCAACGGGGCTAGTGGGCATGCGCTCCCCTTATGGGCAACCGCATTGTGTGTTCAGTGCGGACCACGTGTCCGGCGGGTCCAGTTCCGGGTCTGCCGTAGCGGTTGCCGCCGGGCTGGTCTCCTTCGCTCTGGGGACCGATACGGCGGGGTCGGGGCGGGTGCCCGCAGCTTTTAACAATATTGTGGGACTCAAACCCTCGCGCGGGGTGCTCAGCACGTATGGGCTTGTGCCTGCCTGTGAATCTCTGGACTGTATTTCTGTTTTCGCGGCATCTGCGGCGGATGCTTGGCGGGTTGAGCACCTTGCCATTGCCCCCGATAAACGGGCACCGTATTCGCGCGCGATGGAACCACGCAGGCTGGCGTCTGATACATTCCGTTTTGGCATCTTGCGCAAACAAGACCGTTTTTTTGATGGATGCACCGCCAATGCAGCCCTGTATGACCGCGCAATCCGCCAGCTTGTGGAACTGGGCGGCACAGCGGTTGAACTGGATTATGCTCCGTTAAAGGAAACAGCCGAACTGCTCTACAGTGGTCCGTTTGTTGTGGAGCGTCTGGCTGCTCTTAAGGACTTCTATCACACCCACCGGGCGGATATGGACCCGACAGTTGGCGCCATTATGGATGGCGCCACCAAGTATTCCGCGACCGATGTGTTCAGGGGGATTTACCGCCAGCACCTGCTAAAACAGGTGGCGGACAGCATGTGGAATGATTTTGATGTCATGCTGCTGCCCACCGCTCCGCGCGTGGTGAGCAGGCAGGAGGTGCTGGCACAGCCTGTTGCCGCCAACAGCATGCTTGGAACCTACACCAACTTTGTTAATCTGCTGGACATGGCGGCCTGTGCGGTCCCTGCCGGGTTTGCCCCGGATGGTCTGCCCTTTGGCGTCACATTCATTGGTCCGGCTTTTTCCGACCATGATCTGGCAGCCCTTGCCGGGCGCTTCCATGCGGCTGCGCATAATACCAGCGGTGTGTTCCGCAATACTGTCCTGCCATCAGTGGAAAATGCTCCAGTGCCTGCGCCGGGCAATGTGCTGCTGGCGGTTGTTGGGGCGCATCTCAAAGGGTTTCCACTCCACTGGCAACTGGAAAAAGAGCACGCAATCCTGCGGGCAACAACACGCACGGCAGCGGATTACCGCCTTTTTGCCTTGCCAGATGCCACTCCCCCCAAACCCGGCCTGGTGCGGGAAAAAAGCTTTGTTGGCCCCGGTCTGGAAGTGGAAGTTTATGAACTGGATGCAGCAGGTTTTGGCCGCTTTGTAGCGGCCCTGCCGCAGCCTATGGCCATAGGCAAAATATCGCTGGCTGATGGGAGCGAGGTCTGTGGTTTTTTATGCAGCGAGGCCGTAGCGCGTAGTGGCCGGGACATTACCGCCAGTGGCGGGTGGCGCTACGCAAAAATCTGACAGAAAGAATTGAAAAACTCTTTTAATTCTTAAAAGATTTCATGTTTTCTCTGTGCTTGGTGCTTGGTGCTTGGTGCTTGGTGCTTGGTGCTTGGTGCTTGGTGCTTGGTGCTTGGTGCTTGGTGCTTGGTGCTTGGTGCTTGG
>NZ_CAWUEO010000005.1:0-46399 GCF_963921165.1 Acetobacter zythi | reverse complement strand
GCGTCCCTATCTCTTAAATCGCTCATGCTTCATAGCTGAACAAGACCAGAAGTATTCAGCAAGGCGTCAGTCGCCGGGAGCTTACGATATGCCCCATCCTCGGGCAGAACGAAACCCCGCTCGACCAGCAATGTGCCATCGGTATCGAGGCTGACAAAGACGCCGGCTCGCTGCATGTGCACCGAATCGAAGGACACAGCGCGTTCTTCCAGCGTCTCAAACCATGGGGCGTAACGCGGTATCGCCCAGTCTACACCATCCCAATGACGTCTTGCGATCTGACAATTCATGTGTCGCGCAAATGTTATATGCAGCACAGACCCAAATGCTGCGTATGTAGGCATTGTCCGCGCAGTTGTAATATTTCAATCATTAAGAATGATAAAAAAATTGTAATGTTTTGTCGCTTTGGGTGGGGGCGGTGGTCTGCTAGGTGCATTGCACATGAGAACTACTCGCATTAACATCTTTGGTAGGACCTTGATGTGACACTCCGTCCCGTAACATCTTTCAGCGTAACTGCTCTTTTGGCCTCGACATTCCTCTCTCTGGGGGGAGCATTGTCTGCACAGGCAGCAGACGCGGCGTATAATACAAATAACAAGACAACTTCAGACGAAGTGTTGGAAAAAAAAGCGGACGCCCCCAAAACCCCAGCGGTAAAGGCGAACAAAAATCAGAAGACCATCGTCAATGTCGCTTCCAAGGCGGACGAGAGTATTCTGGTTAAGGCCCACAGGTGGGACCACGGCAGTTACACGGCATCGGAAACAAGCACATCAACCGGTTTACCGCTAAGCCTGCGAGAAACACCACAGACCGTTACCGTCATGACCCGGCAGGTCATGGATGATCAGCAGATCAATAGCCTTGATGATGTTCTGAACACGACCCCCGGTGTTACCTCTTATGCCAACGATAATGCCGGTCGCACAACCTACCGTGCACGTGGCTTTAATATTACCAACTACAAGATTGATGGCATGCAGATTGATGCCTCAACCAGTTTTGGTGGTGTGGGTTCGTCCATGAATATGGACCTGTACGACAACGTGCAGATTGTCCGTGGTGCCAATGGTCTGCTGGGCGGGACGGGGGATCCATCCGCAACAATTTACCTGCAACGTAAGGCACCGCAGCGCGAATTTTCCGCCAATGGCCTGTTACGGCTGGGGAACTGGAACGAACACCGCGTTATGGCGGACCTGAATGCGCCATTAAACCACTCGGGCACCATCCGCAGCCGGTATGTTTTTTCGTGGGATGATACGGATACTTTTCGTGTGCGCGAACACGTTAACCGTATTGGCGCGTTGGCAAACTTTACGGCGGACATATCCTCGCGCGATACACTTAATTTTGGCTTCCAGTATGAACGAACCCAAAATGATGGCGCATCCTGGGGGACAAACGTGCCAATCTGGTATGCTGATGGGACAAAAACAAACCTCTCCCGCAGCACAAACCCTGCGGCAGACTGGAGCCAGGCCACCCGCGACCAGTACACCGCTTTTATTAACTATGACCATGATTTCTCAGCCGGCTGGCACCTGAAGGCTGGGTACATGCGTACGCAGGGAAGTTCCTATAACAACCTTGGTGTTGCAAAAGTTAACAATGCAACACGGAAAACCTATGGTGGTTTCTGGAATCAGGACGGCACAGGCGCTTATCTGAACGCTCTTCATGCCGAGTATGAAGATGCACGCGACAATGCTGACGTGCATGTCTCTGGCCCGGTGCATTTCCTGGGGCATGAGCACCAGCTTGTGTTCGGCTTTAACGGCTATAATGATGAGCTGACGCAATACACATTCAACAATGCCTTGGGGAACTGCTCCATTGCCGGGGTTACACCGTATTCAGGGTGCCAGTACCGAGCGACCGGGTTGCCCATTGCGAACTGGCAGACATGGGATGGTTCTTACCCCAACTTTGTAACGCATCGTACCCACGCGCGTGAAGTTGATGTTACTCGCAATTATGGTGCCTATACATCCGGGCGTTTTGTGCTGGCCAAGGGGCTGTCGCTTATTCTGGGTGGGCGTATCAGTAGTTATCAGGCTTATAAGGGCACTTATAACAAGGCGAACCAGTATTCCGGCTCTTCCAGCACAGGGCAGCAGAATGCAGTGCTAACGCCTTATGCCGGTATGGTTTATGATTTTACCAAAACCATGTCGATTTATGGAAGCTACACAAACGTCTATACGCCTCAGTCAAACCTGCGGGATTCTGATAACAGACCTCTCAATCCGGTTATGGGCAAGAGCTATGAAACGGGTTTGAAAGGGGCATTCTTCAAACAGCGCCTGAATACATCTCTGGCTTTTTATCTTAACCGGCAGAGCAACGTAGCACTGGCAACAGGTACCACAAACGTTACCACGGGTGAGGCCATTTATGATTCAGTCAACGGCGTGAAAACGGAAGGGATCGACTTTGATGCCTCCGGCGAACTGCTGCCCGGTTGGAATGTCTTTTTTGGGTATAGCTATCTTTACGAAAAAGGCCTGAGCTATCGTCAGGACCCGCATCACCTTGTGCGTCTGACAACGAGCTATACATTCCCCGGAAAACTGCATCATCTTACCATTGGTGGGGGGGTATCCAGCCAGTCCAGCACGGAATGGACAACCAACCCGGGGCGTCCTCTTGGGGGTGGCAAGTATGATGCATCCAATCTCCGGGTTAAAGGGTATACACTTATCAATATCATGGCCCGCTACCGTGTCGCGAACTGGCTGGATATTGCAGGCAACATTACAAACCTTACCGATCGCACCTATGTCCGGCAGGCAGGGTTTTACGATGGCATGATTTATGGTGAACCCCGTACGTTCAGCTTTACTCTACGCGGTCATTATTGAAAATAATCTATGCTCAAGATGTATTGTCGGAGATAGAAGGTAAAGCAGAAGCGATATGAATTGTGGACCTGAAGTTATGAGGGCCGCAGTCATATCGCATTGCCATGTGTGATCTGTTTTTCAGTCTGCGATGTGGATTGCGAGCATGCTTTCGATCAGATGGCGCTTTTTATACAGACCATATCTTGGAACGAATGGCGCGATCATACATGGCACAGGACTGCGAAGGACAATGCCTTTGTAAAAGACTGGACGTCGAACCGTAAGCGCCTGAAGCAGGCTTACGTTCCCGATGGCGTGGTGTTTGCAACCAAACCGGCGTTAACCTCGATACCATGAGGTTCTTAGAATCCTCCATCTCCCCCCCCCCCGAACCAGGCGCACTATCGACCGGGATTAACCCGGTCGATAACGGGTTGTGCCGTTTATTTCAGGCAGTTGAAAAAGCGGCGCGGAGCAAAAAGCTTTCCCAGAACATTATTATGCAAAAAACCAGAGGATACCGATATTTTTTAATCTGCCTGACTGAATGCCCGCAATGCATTGGCCCGCTCGCCGGACGAAAGACCCGTGAGCAGGGCAGCGCGCTGGTCGTCGGTAAGATGGTCGCAATGGCGGGCAATAATCTGTATTGCCCCCACTTGAGCACTCCCCATGCCATGCAGGATCATCGCCGCTTCATCAAACGAAAGATGATCCGGCAAAACGGGAGCAAGTGCGATCAGAGCATTATATCGATCCCCCCCACTGACAGTGCCCATGAGCACAGCAAGCGATGGTCCATCCTGCGGAACGGCCAGATGGCCTGCAATAAGCTGAAGTCCCCCGACCCAGGAGTTCGAAAGGAGATGCAGAACCCCGTCAAGTTCGGCCCCCTTTACATTGTTCTGCACATGTCCTGTGATCGTATTCAGCGCATTGTACCGATCGCCACCTGTTGTTCTGCCAAGCAGTGCGGTCAACTGTGGTACGCTCAGGCCATCTGGTAGATGTGGCGCAAGCAGTTGCAGAACACCAACATAACTGTTGCCGCTCCCACGCAGGAACGCCAGCGCATTTTCGACAGACACTGTATCTGGCATATTGGATAACAGCGCATTGACTGCGTTGTACCGATCTCCTCCATCGAGCCGTCCCAGAAGAAGCTGCACGTCAGTCGCCTGCATGGGGCGGGGCAGCAAAGGCACCATAAGCTGCAACATACCAACCCAAGAGTTACCACTTGGCCGCAAGATTGCAAGCGCGGATGCCGTATCAATCGGATCAGACACATTGTGCGCAAGCGCATTCAGCCCGTTATACCGATCTCCACCTGTTGTGCGCCCAAGTAACGCCACCAGGTCAGGACCAGAAAGGGTGGTGGGGAGCAAGGGGGCAAGCTGCTGGATCATACCTACGCGGGAATCACCGCTTGCATTCAAAATACCCAGAGCCTGTGGAACATTCAGGGGCGTTTGCATATGATCTATAAGGTCATGCAGCTTATTGTAGCGCGACCCGCCCGTTATGCCTTCCAAAAGAGCGATCGCCTGCTCGCCTGACAGTTTTTCTTCATGCATGTCAAATGCCTGACCAAGCACGTTTTCCCGCGCAGAGGGATTGATTGCGCTCAACTGCGCCACAATCCGGACCAGAGGGCCAGAACCAGCCGAACCCTTTGCCGCCTCTGGCAGGCTTGGCAGCGCCGGGTCCTTGGGCATAGGTGTTGGCTCGGGAAGGGCCATTGAAACCTCTGGCGGCACAATCTGCGCTGGAGTTGCAACAGGGTGAGTGGGAGCCGGTTCTGGCGTACGCGGAGCAGGGGCGGCGGGTGGCGCAGGCAGAGCGGGGGGGCGCGCAGATTCGACCGTTGAATGCACTGTTGCCGCAAGCTTCTGGGCGTCTGGCTCGGGAACAGCAGGCGTGACTGCCGGGGCACTCCGGGGGGCTGGCGGCTCCATTTTTGCGGCTGCGCTCTCAGCTTCAATCGCTGCGGGATGGGGCGGCAACGGTGCCTGAGTGCCTGACTTTTGCTGCCACATAAAGGCTCCAGCAGCGGCGGCAACAATAACGGCGGCTCCACCCCCCATCAACCCTATGCGGCTACCGGACATACGGCGCGGAAGCCGCACGGCAGTCGCTTCCACCTCGACCGGCACATCCCCCTCGGCGGCGGCTCTGATCTGCCTGCGCAGGGCTGCGCACAACCGTTCTATGGCCTCATTGTAATTTTGAAAAAGATCAATGAACTGCGCATTGGTTAACTGATATTCAAGCGCTCCGCTTGGAACAATATCTTCAAGGCGGACAGGGATCATGGGCTTGCGGCGTGCGCTGGCCAGCGAAAGCTCGCGCGGGATCTCGCGCGAATTGTTGGCATTGGTGCTGAACAGCAGCAGCATGGCGGGCGCGGCTTCCAGTGCGGTAACAATAGCACCCTGATAATCTTCCCCCAGCCCGATATCACGCGAGCTGATCCAGCACGGAATCCCACGCCGTTCCAGATCCTTGACAAGACGGTCCGCCGTCTCCCGGTCACGCGATGAATGGCTGATGAAGATAGGGTGATTGTGGTCAGGGTTAATCATAATCATCTCTTATATATACTGTTTAAAGGGGTTTTAACTTTCAGGCTGTGCTCAGCCGCCGCTTTTAAAGCCAACTGGACGTGCCCGGTGGGTCTGTATCCAAATTGCATTTTCCATCAATGCCTGTCGTCCTAGCGCAATCACCAGGTCCTCCCAGTCCGCATGCGCCTCATCTGCCCCGGACTGGTGCATGTGCTCCGCCGAGCGCATGCGAGCCGCCTGCTTGGCGGCTTCTTTAAACACCAGCAAAGACTGGCTGTAGGAGTGCAGATGATCCTCGTAGGCACGCGCCTCCTTGAAAATCAGGAAAAAAGCCGCAACCGCAGGCAGAACCCCGATCAGAACGGTGGGAACCTCCCGCAGCCACTCGGGGATCATCTCGGGCAACGCGCCCCCGCAGACGATCTGCACAAGAACCAGAACAACCGCAAAGCCATATGTCCCAATAAGGCAGAACTTGGCATATTTGTCACTGACCTTGACGGCCCGATCATAAATATCGATGCGGGTGGCAAAGTACTTCCGCTGCGCCACGACCCATCGCTCATGGATTGTGGTGCGCAGATTCTGGGGGCGCGCATCGGTTGCATGCATGCGGCATCTGCGCATCCGCAGGGCGGCTCCAATACCCATTAACGAAGGACCTCTCAGCGCCAGACGGATCCAGCCGATTTCGTCTTCCTGATGCCGTAGGTAGTTGTCCGATGCCGCTAGCGGAATACCGCTTGCGGCCCATATTGTCTGCACACGCAAGGCCTCGGCAAGCGCGCGGTAGTCCTGATAGTGGTTTTGCCATCCGCGTTTTTTAACCACCCAACGATAGAGCGCGAAGGACAGCGCCAGCACAACAATATAGCCCAAGAGCCAAGGTACTTGCTTGCCATATTCGCAATAGATTTCAAAACAGGCCGATGCGATCGGAATGGTTATGCCAAATGCAAACAGTGCGCCCAGACGACGTTGCCCGCTTCCTCCGGTGGGCCATGACAGCCCCGGAGACCAGCTACCGATAAGGTTCTGCTGTGCCTGATAGGCATAAAGATCGGCCTGCGCATATAGCCGCACCAGACGCAGGATTACCGAACTTTCCGTGTCTGGCACGCCAAGTTCTCCTGCAGCTATCTCGCAGTCACGGGCCGTCATGCGGCCGACCGTGCCAAGCGCCTGCCCTGCGGTTGCAATCTGGTGGCAACTCGCGGGGATAAGACCCGCAAGTGTGGCGCAGTCCTGAGGTAAAGACAGGTCCAGAACCGCTTGAGGGCGTACAGTTTCCCCGCATGGCTGCAGGTTGGGAAGAGGCGGCGGCTGGTCCCACCAGATGGCCTGGCCGGGTAGTCTGCCTTCCATGGCGCGGCTGACCCGTGGCGCTGCTATCTGGAGCACTGGCCCACTCCGCGCCAGTTCAAGCCGGGACAGCCGTTCGGCAAAAAGAATGCTCCGGTCGAACATAGCAACCGGTACTTCTGTATATTCCCCGTTCATCCGCATGGACACCACATGCGCAGTGCCACCACGTCGGGTCCGCTGGCGGCTGATGCGGGTGCTCAGGGGTTCGGCATCATACCCGTCCCATAGGGCAAGCAGAAGATGGCATTGGCGACACAGCAGAATACCCAGCTGCTCATATTGAACGGCGGCGCGCTTTTCCGCACTCGCACCCTCTGGCATTTCGACATCGGGGAGTTCGATAATATCCGTCGGGTCCAGCGCCCCCAACACACGATCGAATGTTTTAGCTCCTTCTGCCGACAAAGTCTGGCGGTAGCGGGCGCGCTCCATAGGCAAAAGTGCTACAACCCCGACCGACAGCTCCTGAGCGACCTCGGCCACCAACTGGTCCGCTCCATCGGCCAGCGCCGTAACAACACGCAACCCCGAACCAAAAGCATGATGCCAGACACCTAGTGCATGGCGCACGGCAAGACGCACCTGCTCCATACTCTCTGGAGCAAGGTCACGATGGCCGGTAACGCCTATTAATATATGAAGGTCACTGCCCTGTTTCGAGGCATCAAATTGTCCATTCATGATCACTCCGGGCAGAGAAAAGTCTTATCTATTCGACTGTTGGCAATATCTAACGAATTGGTCAAATGCGGATAAAAAAGGCCTCCTGCTGACACGCCTGAACCTGACAGGCCTTGGCGATGGCAAGAAGGCAGTAAAATCTTCTTTACATGCAAAAAGAGCACTCGCCCAGTCACGGCAATCTGTTCCGCGCTCAGGTTGCAGTATCCGGGCCTGATCGCTCCCGGTTGCACAACCGCGATGACGCTTGCGACGTGGCTCCTCCCGAGATGGTTCAGCACCTTATTTCCCGCGGGCTTTCGTTGCCAGATGGCCTGTTCAAGGGCGTTGAGCGCGAACTGGGAGGTCATGGAAGTCGAAACTTTCCAGCCCACGATCGTGCGAGCGAACACATCAATGACGAACGCCACATAGACCATACAATTCCAGGTCTGGACATAGGTGAAGTCCGAGACCCTGAAGCTGGTTGGGGGCCTCGGCCCGAAACTGCCGGTTGACCCTGTCATCGGGACAGGGGCGTGCCGTATCCGGACGGGTCGTGATGACCTTCTGGCCCCGGATTGCACTTTTCAGAGCCATCTTGCGCATCAGGCGCCCAACGGTGCAACGCGCCACCTGTCGTTCTTCGCGCAGCAGGCTGTGCCACACCTTGCGCGCACTATAAACAGCACGGCTTCTTCTTCTTCTCTACCATAGGGTTCATCTTCCGAAAGTTTTACTCTCCGGTAAACCCGGGGCAGTTCAATTCTGCGAAGACGTCGATGGCTGTCTAGGGTGTGTCGTCAGTTAATTCCAATAATGGCGGAGACGAATTGCACGGCTGCGAGGAAAGTTGGCGGCATGTCCATAACCGTATCATCGCCGGGCAGGAACCACGGCCCTATACACAGCCCCTGCACGCGGCATGGCTGAAACGGGCGAGGCTGGTGTCATGACGCGGCGCGCCTGGTTCTTCGGCACCTATTTCGTCGTGCTGGCGGTAGGTGTGTCCGCTGCCTTACGTGTAACACCCCGGCTGCTATGGAACAGCACGGCCAGCGTCCCGGTGGGGCTGTATCGGCTGCGTGCTGAAGGTGACTTGCATGTCGGGGATCTTGCCGCCCTGCGTCTGCCCGACCGGCTGGCCCTGCTGCTGTCACAACGCGGCTAGCAGTTGCTCGCGCACTCAACGATGACGAACTTTCCCGTGACCTCTTAAAGTCGTGCCGTAAATTTGTGGAAGCTTTCATCTGACCGCAAAGAGACGGTGAACTGAGGCTCTGAGACCGCTTTCAGACGACTGACCTTAAGGACGTCACCCCGATTCCTTTCCTTCCCGGCCCTCTTCTGGCGCGCCTCGCACGCAGCGTTGCTACGCGGGAATTCTCTCCCGAATGATTCCTATATGATTCCAGTTGGCGTGTTGGAACGCAGAAAGCCCGCTCGGGGAGCGGGCTAACTACTTGATTTCAAACGGAATTTCTGGTTGCGGGGGCAGGATTTGAACCTGCGGCCTTCAGGTTATGAGTTTGTAGGCAAGAGCTACGCCCTGCCACGAAATTCCCCGACGCATCCCGAAGAACCACTACTATCCTATTATTTTAATTGAATAAGTCGTTCATTTTGGCTCTTCTGTCTACGCTTACTCACGCTGACGTTTCAATCCCATTTGCATCCTATACGCATCCTGTGGAGGCAGCCATGCCCCGGATATCAAAGCGCATAATCGCCACCCTCCAGCCTGCTGAGAAGGACTACATCGTCTGGGACGATCAGGTCGCCGGCTTCGCCCTGCGGGTCTGGCCTTCGGGTCGGATGAGCTACGTGGTTCATTATCGAGCCAATGGCCGGTTCCGACGTTATACGATCGGCCATCATGGTCCCTGGACGGCAGACAAAGCACGCGATGAAGCGATTAAAATCCTCGCTCGTGTGAAAGACGGCAACGACCCAAACACCGAACGCGGCGAAGAGCGGACCTCCCCCACAATCAGTCAGTTCTGCAAGACTTTCATTGAACGGCATGTAAAGACGCATCTGAAATCAACCACACAAGCCGAATATCAACGCGCGATTGACCTGTTCATTATAAAAAAAAATTGGCAGCCGGATGGTGGCCACCCTGACCCACTCGGATGTGGTCGCATTCCACCACGCCTATCGCCATATCCCGTATCAGGCGAACCGGACTCTGGGTGTGCTGTCGAAAATGTTCTCTCTGGCAATCCTCTGGGGTGTGCGGACAGACAACGTCAATCCATGCAGGGGCGTGAAACGCTATAAGGAGCAGAAGCGCGAGCGCTACCTCACAACAGAAGAACATCAGCGTCTTGGCAAAGCACTCGACGACGGCCGTTCCGCAATGCCGGAAGCCGTCAACGCGTTCCAACTCCTGCTTTTAACCGGTTGCCGCCTGCGGGAAATCCAACGTCTGAAATGGGAATATGTTTTTCTGGACGAAGGGATAATCAGATTACCTGACAGCAAAAATGGTGCCCGCACGGTTCAGTTGGGCGAGAGTGCGATCGGCTTGCTTGGAGACATCACGCGGGTTGAGGGCAATCCCTATGTCATCACGGGACGGAAAGACGGTGGTCACCTGACCGATCTGGAGAAGCCGTGGCGGCGCATCCGAAAGGAAGCCGGGCTGCATGATGTCCGCATTCACGATCTCCGCCATTCCTTTGCATCCGATGCGCTGGAACTCGGCGAGGATCTGGTCATGATCGGGAAACTGCTGGGTCATCGCGATCTCAAATCGACCGCACGTTATGCTCACCTCAAGAAAGAACCAATCCAGCGTGCAGTCAAAGGGATCGATTTGAAAATTTTTACGGCACTTGTTTCAGGAGGCAGCGAGAGCAACATCTGAACACGTCAATTATGCCCTGCCTCACAGAACTATTTTTAAAAATACCTAAAAATATATTCGGCTTTGTTGCACAATTCACTGATTGGTCGTGCTGAACGCTCTTATGTTTTTTGTTATACGACCGCCTAAGTGATTGAGGTTCCGAGCGTTGTGAAGCGGTTAAAAGTAGCAACGTGGATGTGAACTTCGGCGATCTTCCACGTATTTGCGAAACAAAGCCGCCGCCAAGCCAAAATGGGCTCTTCAAGCATCCTGGTAGGAATGCCTGCCATGTGTGTGCAATATCGGGTTGACAGGCTCGCAACCATAATGGATTTTATAAAAAGTCTACCGTGACAGGAGCATATGTTTTCAAAAGATGGCCCATGCCATACATCCTGCGCCCCGCTCTTCATTGAGCCGCTGGTTTCTGGTCGCGTTCACGCTCATGGGCTTTCTGGGGCAACTCCTGATCCAGAGTCAGGCAATGCCGGGAGAAATGCCTCGTGCTACCATCCTGCGCCTGACAGGCATTGATATCGCTCCACATCTTTATCACACGCCACATAAGCACTCCGTCTGTGCGGATATGCCTGGCATGACAATGGACAATGTGACGCAGGCTGTGTCAGCCGACAATGAGGGCGACCACGACCACATGTCCGGGCATCCTTCTCATCACGATGGAAGCTGTCCGTTATGCCCCCTCCTGCACCTGCCAGTATTCCTGTTCACAGCTCTCGTGATCTTGCTGGCACTGGCGTTTATTCGTTGGCAACGCCACGTCAACATCGTTAACCCCCGTGCTCCACCTGTCATCACACTTGGTGTTCCTTTCTCCTGTGGCCCCCCTGTGTCTGCGGTCTTCTAGCGCCCGCAGGCCGTTTAAGCTGTCATTCATCGACCGTACGCGTTCACTTAACGCATAGTGCGTCGCTGACGTCATAAACTAATGACGAAAAAGACAATGACCGTCCTGCTGGCTGAACGATATTCTCAGCTCAGGATCAGCTTCCATGTCTTCGACACATGTTTGCGCACACACGTTCCATCGCGCGCACTTACTTTCTGCCGCCGCAATTTTTCTTATCCCGTCCTTCGCGGCGCATGCCAATGAACTGCCCGGAAAAGAGCGTGAGAGTGCCGCATCAACCAGGCAGGCGGCGATTAAAAAAACTCCGGAACAGTCATCACGAAACACGTCAAAACAACTCGGCGCTCACGTAAAAACAGGAGCAGCCGTCCCTATATCCAGCAACGCAGCTGAGCGGCTCGTTGTCACAGCCACGCGAACGCCACAGCAGATCCAGGACGTTCCCGCCTCGGTCAGCCTGATAACACGTCAGGACATCCAAATGAGGCAATCTTCCACGATTTCAGATGCCCTCAATCGCTTGCCTGATGTCGATATGGTCGGCACGGCGCGTATGGAAGGTCAGGTTCCCCAAATCCGTGGGTTTGCGGGACGCGAGATCATTTTGATGGTCGATGGCGCACGGCGTAATTGGGATTCCCAAGGGATTGAAGCGCCGCTTTATATCGATCCCGCCTTTATCCAGAGTGTAGAAGTTGTCGCCGGATCAGCGTCCACTCTTTATGGAACAGGTGGTCTCGGCGGAGTTATGTCAATTAAGACTATTGACGCAAAGTCCCTTCTGAAACCGGGTCAAGGCTTGGGCGGAGAAATTGATGGCGGCTATCAAAGCGCCAACGGAAATGGGAAGGGATCAGCAAAAATATACGGAAAATGGGGCAAGTTCGATGCGCTTCTTGCTTATTCTGGGCAAACCTTCAACTCGATACGATTAGGGGGCGGCGAGAGACTTTCACCCAATGACGGGCAAAGCCACAGCGCACTACTTAAACTTGGATATGACATCAATGACCGAATTAGAATAGATTTTGGTCAGCAATTTTATCTTGATGAAAACTATAGATCTTCAGTGCCACAAAAAGGTCCTTCCACTTACCACTGTTCTACCTGCCAAGAGCAAAATGTCCGACAGGACGAGTCAACATTGCACCTCACAACACGTAACGAGCAAGGCGAGGAAGATGGAAGGCTGACCCTTTACAGAACGAAAATGGCCTCAAAGCAGGTGCCGAACAGCATGGACTCTAATGGCGGGTCCACTGTCCTTGAGACCTATGGTTTCGACTTACAAAAATCATACTTTCGTAATTTCGGATTGTTTGGAAGACATAAATTTACTGGAGGCGTAAATTACTACCGCGATTTTTATACGTACACCACATCTGGTTCAAATACACCCAACGCACAACAGCAGGTATATGGGGTTTACGGGCAAGATGAAATAAAATTTCGCCACCATGTCACTCTTTCCCCTAGCTTGCGTTACGATAGATACAATACCTTTCCTGAACACGGGAAAGGTCTCTCAAATAGCTCAAACGGTGCTATTCTTCCAAAAATAACATTATCGTGGCAACCAACACGCGAATGGATGATATATCTCAGTTGGGGGAAAGCTTATAATGCTCCCACCCCAGCGCAAAGCGACATGGATTTGACAGGCAATCAATGGTTCGCAAATTTTGTTTCTAACAAAAATCTAAAACCCGAATCTGCCAAAACATACGAAGGCGGATTTACTTATACAAAGAGCGCACTGTTTAGCGAGCACGATCGTGCGAGCGTCCGCGCTACAGGTTTTTACGAAGACGTAACCAATCTCATTCAAGAAGTTGCTATCGGGCGTTTTAATGGAAAATATGGGAAAAACAGACCCATTTATCAATATCAGAACGTTGGACACGCCACACGTTACGGTATTGAGCTACATAGTAATTACGACATAGGAAACTGGGGGTTTGATCTGAGCTTCAGCCACATAAGAGTCACAAACGCTCGGACCGGTGCTGGGTTGTACTCGCCTCCAGATAAAGTTGCCGCTGATATGCGTTACCGTTTTCCGAACATCGGACTGACTTTAATGTACAGCCTCATGGCCGTAGACGCTCAGAACTACGATGCAACTATTATTCGTCGGCGTCCCGGCTATATGGTGCACGACATACTCGCAACCTGGGCACCTCCTCGCAAGCCTTGGCGAATTAATTTTGCTGTTACCAACTTATTCGACAAGGAATACAGTATGTATAAAATGGCTTCCACAAACGTTGATTTTCCTGAAGTAGGTCGCAGCTTTCGCTTTGATCTATCATATAGATTTTGACAATCGCCAGGAGGTTATTCTGAAATAAATCAAATTATTACACGTAATTCCATTGATTTATTTCCTGTTTTTATGTATAATTAGACGCCGCATAGAATGTCTATTGTGGTTACTGGAGGTATGAAATGGCTATTACTATAACTATACTTAAAACCAAACAAATTTCTGTACCTGTCCGGGCCGGACTGCAGTGTGGTTCGGGTGTCTGCGGTTATAACGCTTAAAACAATACAGAGACTGGCGCCTTTCCGCGCCAGTCTCGCCCTAGGAGGTATACGATGTGTAACGGTTCTATTGGCATAAATTTCACTGGCGGCCAATCTTACTCATCTATTATGTCCCTTATTGACGAGGGACATATAGATTACGTCGAACTCCTGATCGACAATTTTTTACATCTCAATCCAACAGAAATTGCAAAGAAATTTCCTTGCCCTGTCGCATTCCATATTATGCAATCCCGTTTTTTGGAGCGAGGTGAGGAAGAATTAAAGTATATATCAAGCAGAATAACGCAAATGTCTGAGGCGTTTCAGCCACTTTATATTTCCGATCATATCGCACTTTTCGAGCATAACGGAACTAATTTTTATCAACTCGCCGAAATAAATTATGCAATAGGGTCAATATATTTTGATAAAATTCGGCGATGGCAGGATATGCTTGGTCATACTCTATATTTAGAGAATTATCCTTCACTGCTCGACGGTTCTTATGAAGCTCCAACTTTCTTCGAGCATATATCAAAGAAAACTGAATGTAATGTGTTGTTTGATATATCCAATGCTGTTTGTGCCTCTAGGAATACGGGCGCAGACATAGACGACTGGAAGAATGTAATATCGAAAACGCTACACTATCATGTTGCAGGATACACTCCAGTACCAAGCGATAATAATATTTTAATTGATTCACATTCGGAGCAGATTTCATCAGAAACGGAGATCTTCATAGATCGTTATGCTGATCTGTTTTTTCGTGAAAATACTACAATTACTTACGAACGAGACGGAAATTTTGATTACGACCTTATAGTGGAAGATTTAAACAGCCTTCGCTTGAAATCGAAAAACCAGAGTGTATACAATGAACAATCATAGAAAATATTTGCGTGATATCGATGTCATAGACTTTATGTCGCGCCCAGATCAGTTTTCTTTGTTTTCTGACAACAGGCGCGCGTTGGTGCGATTAGATATTGCGTGGCGCGGTTATTGGCATGCTCTTTATGATCCATGTCCATCCCTACTGGATTTTTCTGGTGATCAAGACGGATTCAATATTTTTCGGCCCTTTATGAGGTGGGGTTCTGAGCGAAAAATTTGTTTTGGTTGGCCATTACACCTCTGGGTTATCATTTGGTTGCAAGAAAATGAGATGCTGAATAGTTCTAATTCCGAAATCATTCTATCGGAATTGGCGGGAGCTGCAGCTGCTCGGTGGGCCATATCTGATCGCACAGAAGCACTAGGCATCGCCATTTACCGCGGTATCAAACAAAACTGGACTGTCGGCTGGAAGTGCCGTGCGGTAGATCTGCAACGAGAAATTCAAGAAATTGAAATTGGTGCGGATTTAAGCCCGGAAGATGATATTCCGTCGTATTTCCTTATTTTTGATAACAAAATTTCTGTATTCCCTGGATGGAGCCGCATACTGTGAGCAATTTGACCTATGCGCCGTCAGTGTATAGAATAAATTTTTTTTTGTTATTCATTGGGATGGGTCTATTTATTTTCCCGGCCTTTTCTTCAAACGAAGCCCACGCAGCACCAAAGCTCGGGCGCCTTACTTTCCAGGCGGCATTCGGAAACCAGCCGGTAAGTTGTGCTAGAACCATAAGCCCGGTGGGGACAAGCGACAATACGGTCCGCATCAACGATCTACGCTTCTACATCCACGATGTGGCGCTGCTCACGAAGGACGGCCGTGCGGTGCTGGTCAAGCCAGGGCCGTCCGGCCTCTGGCAGCGTGACGGGATAGCGCTGATCGACCTGATCGATCGCAATATTCCATGCAGCGATACGACTCCGTCGCCGAACTCGGCTATCAGTTTTGTTTGGCCGCAAGGCCATTTCACCGGCCTGCGCTTCACCGTTGGGCTGCCTATGGCCGCCAATCACGGCGATCCTACGATTGCACAGCCACCACTGAACATGACGAGCATGTTCTGGACCTGGCAGTCAGGATATCGTTTTTTCACGCTCGACATCACGATGATTCCGAAGCCTGGCGACAAAGCGCGACCGCACGGCTTCCCTGTCCATATCGGGAGCACCGGCTGTGAGTCCGCCAGCGCGGTCGAGGCGCCGAAGGGCGCGTGCACGGCCCCGAACCTCGTCACGGTCACGCTGCCGGAGTTCGATCCGGCGCATCAGACCGTGAAGCTCGACATAAGTCGACTGCTCGCTCTGAGTAATGTCAGCACCAACCAGATTAATAGTGCGCCAGGTTGCATGTCTGGACCGGACGACAAGGATTGCGCAGGTGTGTTCCGTGAGTTCGGCCTGCCATTCGGATCAGAGACCTCTCCGCCGGCTCAGTCGGTATTTCGGGGTCGATAAGATGCGCACGTTATTTCGCAAAGTTCTCCAGATGGCCCTTCTGGGTGGGGGGGCGCTGCTTCTATCGGCCGCAACCCGGCCCACGACGTGGCATTGGGACATCCCCTCCTGGGCGCCTGCGCCAGTCGTCCCGTCCGACAATCCGATGAGGGCAGAGAAGGTCGCACTGGGGCGGCGGCTGTTTTATGACAAACGGCTATCGGAGAATGGGACGCTCGCCTGCGCGTCGTGCCATCTCCAGAAACTGGGCTTTGCCTCTGGTGTCCCGACGCATGTAGGCGCGCATGGCGAGCCGGGACTACGCACGCCGATGCCACTGGCGAACGTAGCCTATCTGCCGAGCTACACCTGGGCCAATCCACAGCTCACCACTCTGGAAAAGCAGATGCTGATCCCGATGTTCAGCGACCAACCGGTCGAGCTGGGCATGGGCGGCCAGGAAAAGGCGCTGTTTGCCCGGCTCTCGGATGATCCCTGCTATGCGCGCCTGTTCCGTGTCGCCTTCCCCGAGGCGAAGGGCGCGATCACACTCTCCACGGTCACGAAGGCGATTGCATCCTTCGAGCGCACGCTGCTGTCCTTCGACAGTCCCTACGACCACTCGCTGCATGGCGACAAGACGGCGCTGTCCCCGGCCGCGCAACGAGGCGAGGCGCTCTTCTTCGGCGAGAAGCTCGAATGTTCGCATTGCCATAATGGCCTGAATCTGACCGACAATATCCGCGCGGCTAACATGCCCTTTCCAGAAACAGGCTTTCACAATACCGGCTTGTATAACGAGGACGGCAAGGGGGCCTATCCTGCCAGTGATCACGGGCTGCGGACAGTGACAGGCAATGCCGAGGACGAGGGGAAATTCCGCACGGAAAGCCTGCGCAACGTCGCTCTGACGGGTCCCTATATGCATGATGGCTCCATCGCCACGCTGCACGACGTGCTGGCAGCACATTACTCGAAGGGAGGTCGGTCGGCGACAGGGCCACACGGAGAGAACCCGTTGCGCGACCAGTTCATAGAGCCGTTCGATATCAGCGAGGCGGAGATCGCGGACGTGATCGCCTTCCTGAACTCCCTGACGGATCAGAGCTTCCTCACCAACCCGGCGTTCTCAGATCCGGGAAAGACCTGCCCTTTGGCTCTGCCCTCAGCCTCTCCCTCTGGTAAAGGCGCACAATGATGACTTCGCGACTGGTGTACGGCTTATCGCATCTTAGCAACTCCGCCATGTCATCAGGCGTCGATATGGTATCTGGATCTGGTGTCTTCGTCTTCGATTCTTCGGGTAAAGACTATATCGACGCGGTGTCGGCACTGTTTTGCGCTACGCTCGGCTTTCATAATGAACGCCTGATCGAAGCCGCCACACGCCAGATGCGAGAGCTGCCAGTCTATCCCACCGCGCTAAACCGGACGGTCCCTGTCGTCCACGCGCTTGCGGACGCGCTCAGCGCGGCAGCGCCGATACCGGACGCTCACGTTCTTTTCGCCACAACCGGATCGGAAGCTATCGAAACTCTCATTAAAACGACTTGGTATATCAATAAACAACGAAATCCAAAACGGCATAAAATAATCACGCGTCGGGGGAGCTACCATGGATCGACGATATTTGCCACGAGACTTGGCGGGATCGAAAGCATTATCAATTCATTCGATCTGACGGGTGACGATATTCTGTATGCTGCGCAACCCCGCTGGCCACGTGACGCGTTGGCTGGAGAAACAGAAGAAGATTATGCACATCGCCTGGCGCTGGAACTGGCAGAACTGATAGATCACACGGGTGCCGAAAATATCGCGGCCTTCCTCTGCGAGCCAGTCTCGATTGCTGGCGGCATGTACCCAGCGCCGGAAGGATATTTTGAAGCAATCCGCAACGTCTTGTCGATGCGCGATATTCCTCTTTATTTCGATGAAATCGTGACGGGCTTCGGTCGAACCGGAAAGATGTGGGGAAGCCAGACCGTCAACCAGACGCCCGACTGCCTCGTCGCATCGAAGGGGCTTTCAGCGGCCTATCAACCGATTTCGGCGGTCGTCATGAATGATGATTTTCACTCCGCATTGGTGGACTGCTCGATTATGCACCATGGGTTTCATCATGGCGGCACATATCACGCACATCCTGTTGCCGCTGCCGTCGCCCTTGAAACGCTAAAAATCTATGAGGATGAAAGAATAGTAGATCATGTGCGGGATATTTCAGAACATTGGATAAAGATGATTTCGAAACTTGCGGCACACGAACTGGTCCGATCCACACGGACAATCGGATTATTAAGCGCGATTGAAGTCGGATTCCGTAGCTACAGGGAGCTTGATTTCCGAAATGATGAGAAGAGAGACATCAAACGGTCAGTTGTGAAAGCATGTATGGAACACGGCGTCCTGATAAGAATCTCACACGATAGCATAATTTTAGCACCACCTCTCATTATTTCTAAAAAAGACATTGATGAGCTTGAGCAACGCATGACGAAAGCTTTCAATACTATTCTGTTTTCAACAGCATAGCTGCGTCGAAGGTATCCTTTTCGTTGGCCAATAAGAGACTTTTTTCTCTGAAAATATTTGTCTTTCTGCTGTAATTCACACCAAGCAAGGAAAGTAAACATGACTTCTATCCGTAAAATCGTTGCCTCTATGTGTCTCGCAGGGAACTTCGTTCTGCAGATGGCGGACCCTGCCTATGCACATGCCCACCTGAACGCCGAAATACCCGCTGCGGATAGCACGGGAACGGCGCCGCAGAGCCTGACGCTAGGCTTTACTGAAGCAGTAGTTGTCAAGCTCACCGGCGTCGTTGTCACTGGCCCCAAGGGTAATGTTATAGAAACAGGAAACGTTTCCCTGTCGGATGACGGCAAGACTCTGACGATCCCGCTCAAAATTGACCTCGTGCCTGGACGATATTCCGTAACCTGGCACGCCCTTGCCGTCGATGGACACAAGACTCATGGCGTCTACGGGTTCACAGTTACTAACCGATGACACCGGATGCTTTCCTGATCCTATGTCGCGCCGCACGAGACAGCCTGGCGCTCTTTCTTACAGGTAGCCTGCTTTTTGCAGGGTGGCTGGCTCCGCGCAAACTCGGAAACGCACTCTCTGCCCGCCTGGGAAAGTTTTGGGCATGGGGGAGCGTTTTTACGACGGTAATCGTCGTTGCAACACTGCCAGCCGAAGTCTCCGAGGTCGGAGATGGATGGCAGGATGCCTTCTCGCCGACTTTAAGCAAAGCCGTGCTTGTTGACACCACCATTGGACAGGCATGGATCATTCAGGCCGTAGCTGGCGTCTGTCTTCTACTTCTAACTTGGCGTAAATGCGGCGCGGTCCTGTCGGTCATACCCGCATGCGTGCTTCTGACGGCGACAGCCTTGACAGGTCACGTGCGCATGATCGGTGTGGGCGCGATGTTCTTCCAGGCCGTGCATTTGCTTGCAGGTAGTTTCTGGTGCGGGGGCCTCATCCCCGTTGCCATGCTTGTCAGTGATACACGAAAAAAGAAGTGGGATTGCTCCATGCAAGTGGCGTTAGCACGGTACTCGGCTGCGGGGCATATCGCGGTGCTTCTGGTCCTGCTTACCGGCTCTGGACTCGGCCTGAATATCCTGGGGGGATGGCCGAAGCATGTCACTGTCTATTCTACACTACTCATTCTCAAGCTGGGATTAACGAGCGGTATGGTCTGTATCGCCTGCGTCAACCGCTATGTATACGTGAAAAATCTACGCCAGAAAAGAAACATTACGGTTAGCCTTAAATATCTTCAACGCGGAACAATAGCCGAAATTGCACTTTCTATTGCTGTTATTGCAATTGTTGCCGTTGCTGGGAGAATGGACCCGACAATCTTATCTCTGCCTACAAACTAGAGTCATGCGCGCATATCTATAGATGCGAATAAATATATCTAGGTATTAATTGTGGTATATAAGACATATATAAATATTACATTATATTTTTCATGTATACATAAATTATATTATTGTGCGTTACAACACTCACACTACAAACTGTCGAATTTTAATTTGTATGAGAGGAAAGAAATGGAATGGTAAGACACCCTCCTCTTGATCTACGGGAACTGCAATGCGTATGCGCAATTGCTCTTCAAGGAAGCATCCATGGCGCGGCACGCGCTCTAAATTCCAAACAGTCCGCAGTCAGTCGTTCACTTCGGCTACTTGAGGAGCGCGTCGGAATTCAGCTTTTCCGCAGGACATCATCTGGCACAACGCCTACGCCAGTCGGCGAAGCATTCCTCCGACAAGCTGAGGCTCTGTTGCACGACACAAATGCTCTTTATGAATATACTCGGAGATGCGCCTTGGGTGAAAGCGGTATCGTATCAATAGGAATACAAAGTAATGTACCGCCAGGACGGGTGTCGGCCTTCATCGAACCGTATAGAATTCTTTATCCCGGTATTTCGTTTATATATCGTGACGTATCCAAGAGAGATGTAATTTCGGCTCTTTTCGACGGTATCGTTGATTTAGTAATTATAGCCCTTCCGCTGAACGAATCTTGCGCAGCTACCTTACCACTGTGGAGCGATCGAATTGTCGCTGTGACACCGACAAACCATCCTCTTGCTTCGTCTGTCACGACATGTTGGAGCGATTTACGGGAAGAAACTTTTGTCTTCGGTAACGATGATACAGGAGAGGACATGTCTACACTGTTAAAACGCAAAGCAAGCATTGCTGGCTTTCTACCAACAGTGTGTAGGGAAGAAATCATAAGTCTGCGGACGATCGCTCTCGTCATTAACGGACATGGTATTACGCTCATGCCGGCTGGCTGGCTCGCATTTTTTCCAGGTACGATCCTTGAGCAGGTAACTGTGCTAGAAGTGCGCGACGGCGACGGTTTTTCACATCTTGATTACGGCATTGGATGGCGCGATAGAAATTTGTCGACCGTCGCACATAAAATACTTGTTTTCTTGGGAAAGCAGAATCTCGAATAGACTAAGTTTCTCTGCTTACTATCTGCTTAGCTCGCGCACGCTTAAGCTTCGCGAAAGCTCGATCAGATGCAATGAATCCACGGATCATGTGCGGCACGAGACGGGTTGGATCGACGGGCTGACCATTCTGGCTGACCAGTGCTGCGTAAGTCACCAGATCACGATGGAGGTCCGCCGGTAAGTCCACGGGCATGCGGACCGGCTTTTCATCCGGAATTTCAGTGATGCGCAGCGTTGTCATGGTGCTGTTTCCTTTGCGTGGCGAGGTTGCAGGACAAGGTCGCGGTTAAGGATCAAGGTGAAAGGCAGCCCCGGCCGGTCGGTTAGGGTCGGCTGGATGTTGAGGCTGCGATCAACCAGCCGGTTACCAACCATGGAAAACCCATTGCTGGCCCCAGAACGGATGGCCTGCGCCAGATTGTTCTCGCTCTGACTGGTTCCGGCCTCTGATCCGACGCTCAGGAGCGTGGTCACGATGGCAGCCCTGAAAAGCTGGCCCCAGTGGTTGTTCACTTCATCGGACAGGCCGGACTGGCCGATGGCGTCGCCACCGGGCAGTTTTTCCAGCACCAGGCTCTCGCCGTTCGGGTAAATCAGCCGGGTCCAGATGATCTGGGTACGCTGCTGCCCGAAAGAAATGCCGCTGTTATAGGCCCCGAACAGCAGGCTTCCCTGCGGGATCAGCAGGAAACGACCGGTCGGGCTGTCATAGACGTTCTGCGTGACATGGCCAGTAATCTGACCCGGAAGGTCAGAGCTGATTTTCGTGTTCAGCGCCCCCGCGATGACAGTGCCCGCCTGAAGGATATAAGGCGAAGCTGACGGCATGATGCGATACGGGCTGGTCGTCGCGCGGTCAGGCTGGCCTGCCAGAAAGGCACGGTTGCCTGATTGGGCGTCGGTCGAAGAAGATGGATTTGCCTGGGACGCAGATGCACCCGATGTGGGCGAAGTTGCCTGGTCGGTACCCCGGTCGCGTTCTCCCGTCTGCACGAACAATTTGCTGGCGATTGCGGCCTCGATCTCCTGCGCGGCACGGCGGTCGTCGCCACCCGAGGCTGCCTTTCCCTGCTCCTGTGCGTGGAGGATGGTATGCCCCAGATCACCGGGCAGCGCTGGTCCCAGCTTCGGCACATCCTTGCCGACATAGTCGGACGGCAGTCCCGCCAGCCCGTCGGCAGAGGGACGCACATCCGCGTCCTGCGCGGCAGGCGTGGATGACACCCGATGGCTTGCCTGAAGGGCATAGCCCAGCGCGAAGGCCACCGCGATCATGCCAACCCCGCCCAGCGACCAGACCACGGTGCGGGAAAGCCGCACGACACGCGGTCGTTCCGTCCGCAGACGCAGATCAGGTGGCGGCGGTGATGCTGCGGAATTTCCCCCTGTGGCCGGAGCCGCAGAATTTTCTCCCACTGTGTGAGCCTGCCCGGTCATGACTTCCTGCCGTCAATGCGGACAATGCGCACCCGCTGCTCGGAATGCTTATCGCCCAGCCGCAGTTCAGCGGCGGCGAACAGCCGATCCACGATCATCCAGTTCTGCCGCACCCGGTAATTGACCAGTTCCGGGCCGCCATCCGCCCCCAGCACGAAGAGCGGCGGCAGTTCCCCCTGCCCGATCCCGGATGGAAAAGCGATATAGACCTTGTGACCGTCATCAAAGGCCCGGCCGGGTAACCAGGGCGGCGTGCCGCCTTTCACCGGCTGGATGGCATAGCGGAAATTCAGGGTATCGAGATTCAGCCCCGCGTCCACTGGGGCAGAGTCATCGGCCGCGTCGTCCTGCCGGTGCAGGGCAATCAGATCGTCCTCGGGATAGTTCCACGAGACCGACGCCATGTATGTGGGGGGTGTTGACCTCAATTCCGCCAGATAAGTCCGTCGGTCAGTATTGATGATCAGATTAGTGGTCAGATCCGGCCGGGTCGGCTTCACCAGGATATGGATGCGTTTGGTCGCCCCTTCTCCGCTTTCGGTGTCACCGATGACCCAGCGCACCGTATCCCCAGCAGCAACTGGGCCGGTGCCCACCAGTTTTTCACCCTGCTGGAGCATGATGTCCGTGATCTCGCCTGGCGAGGTATAGACCTGATAGAGGGCACCCGGAGAATAGGGATAGACCTGCACCGCATTGATGAAACCGGCCCGCGTCGGCTGGATGCGCGCCGCCAGATTAGCCTGGGTCACGCGCGTGGTCGGATCAGTAACCTCGGGGACCGGATGGGCCGTGCGTCGTGACGGCAGTGGCTTGAACTGGCCCGGCAGAGGAAGTGGCTGTGGCACCTCCACCACCTGCACGGGCTTCGGTGGATCGGGAATTCTCGTCGCGCGCGCGGCGTCATCGTACCGGATGACGGGCGGATGGTAACTGCCCGCGCAACCGGCAAGCGAGAGCAGCGCCACAGGAAGGGCTGCGAAAATGAAGCGCGTCATTGACCAAGCTCCTTCGACCAGTTGATGGCGGAGACGTAGATTCCGAGCGGATTTTTCCTGAGATGGTCGGCATCGCGTGGCGTGTGCAGAACGACCGACACGATGGCGGTCCAGCGTTCGGTGCCGGTGAACGCGCCGTCGCGGTAATGGCGCTCGCTCCAGGCGACACGGAAGCTGCCGGGAGACGCCCGGATCACCGAGGCGATGTCCACCTCGACCTGCTCATGCCCGATGCGCGAGAACGGATCATTGAGGCGGGCATAATCGTTAAGCGCCTGAGCGCCCGACGTGGTGGTGAAATCATAGGCGCGTAGCCAGTTCTGCCGCACCACCACAGGGTCCGACGACAGAGCGCGCACGTCATGAACGAACTGCGCCAGATACCAAGCGATCTGCGGATCGGTGGGCATATAGCCCGCTATCGCGGGGGCCACGACCTGCGCCTGCCCCAGCCGATCGACCTGCACGACCCACGGCGTGATGGTACCGCGCGCGGACTGCCAGACCAGCCCTACGCCAAGGCCTGCGGACAGAAGCAGAGAGCCGAACGCCATCAGCCGCCAGTTACGGGCCTGTACACGGGCGGAGCCGATGCGCTCGTCCCAGACTTGCGCGGCTTTCTGATAGGGCGTGACAGGCTCGGGCGTGGTCCCGTAGCGGGTGGTGGAGCGACGGAACATCGTCCTCATTCCTTTTCCGACAGATCGATGGAGGAAGATCCGCCCCCGCCATCGGCGGAGCGGATAACATGGGCGGCCTCAGCAGCATGAGCGGCGGCATTGCGGCGCTTCATCTTCTGAGCCCAGCGGGGCGGTTCGCCGGAACCGCCACCATCTCCACCAGACGGACCCTCACCGGTAGGGCCGCCACCCGTGGGGCCATCCCCTTCTCCGGCAGGACCACCGCCTCCAGAAGGTGCCGGTCCGTTATCCCCGGCTCCGCCTTCGCCTCCCTCCCCCATCCCGCGCGCGGCCCAGCGTCCACCGGCGGCATAGCTTTCCTTGAGGGATGAACCGGCACGCGAAGCCGCCCCTTTGACGGCATTCGCGACATTTCCACCGACGGCCCGGCCCATGCCTCCGATCCCGGCGGCCATGCTGCCCGCGCCGCCAGACGCGCCTGCGGCTCCGGCCGAATAGGCGGAGGTAGCAGCCCCGGCAATCGCGGCCCCTCCCCGCGCGGCGGCAGCCGTGGCGCCGAGGGCTGCGGCACCACCGGAAGCAACAGCCCCGACACCGGCCGCCGCAGCAGCACCCATGGCGCCAACCGCCATGCCGGTACCGACTGCCGCTCCCGCGCCAAGCTGCGGTGCGCCGGAAATCAGCCCATTGGCGATGCTGCCGCCAAAAATGGACAGGCCGACAATTGCAAGGGAGGCCAGCACCACCGAGACGGACTGCCCGATCGTGGGAACGTCGCTGCCGTAGGAGGTTGAGAACTGGGCGAACAGAACCGACGCGATAGCGGAAATGACCGCCAGCACCATGATCTTCACACCCGACGAGACGACATTGCCCAGCACCTTTTCCGCCAGAAAGGCGGTGCGGCTGAACAGGGCGAAGGGGATCAGGATGAAACCCGCCAGCGTGGTCAGCTTGAATTCGATCAGGGCAACAAAAAGCTGCACGGCCAGAATGAAGAACGCCGCGAGCACGATCAGCCACGACAGACAGAGCACAAAGATCTGAATGAAGTTCGTAAAGAAGGCGACAGGACCAAGGAGATTATGGACTGAATCCAGAAGCGGCTGGGCTGCATCGAAACCCGTGGATGCCAGTCGGCCGGGCCGCAGGAAGTCTCCGAGTGCCAGATTGCCGCCACCGGCTCTCAGGCCAAGGGCCGCAAAACTGTCAAAGACGGTCTTCGACAGACTGGAGAAATTGCTGATCAGAAAGGAAAAGAATCCGATATAGAGCGTCTTCTTCACCAGACGCTGGATGATGTCCTCATCAGCAGCCCAGGCCCAGAACAGGCCAGCCAGCGCCATATCCAGCACGGACAGTGTTCCTGCTAGTGAGATCACATTCCCCTTCACCAGACCGAAGCCGCTGTCGATGGTGGTGGTGAAGGTATTCAGGAAAGTGTCGATAACGCCCACATTGCCCATCGCCATGGCGGTCAGTTCCCGCTGCTGCCGAAAATGGACACCGTGCCGGGCACATAGGCGTCATGCTGTGAAAAATGCTGATACTGGGCTTCACTTTCCGCTTCCGTCGCAGCATCGCGCGCCTGTTGCAGGGCTGTGGCGCGGCCATTGGCAGCAAGTTCGGCCTGAATGTCGGATAACTGACGGGACTGTAGCGCCAGAAGCTGGTTTCCTGCCTGCGCCGCCTGCAACGCGCCCGTGGAGGTCTGGCTGGAAGAGACAAGCTGGGTCATGGCCGAACTGTCGCTGGGGATGTTTCCTACCACCCGAGCCTGAAGCTTCAGGGCATCTTCGAACCCGCCCACGGAATTCTGCCACCGTGTCTGTGCCTGGCTGAACAGGGCACTGTCTGACATGCCGGACGAGATTGAGGTGTACGCCTGCTGGTATTGCTGCTCGACCGAGGTCACCGAATAAGCGATGTTCTGTGCCTGCGCGAGCAAGGCTGTTGTCTGGGAAATCGTTGATTGCAGCGTCGACAATGTCGACAGTGGCAGGCTCGCCAGATTACGGCCCTGGTTGACCAGCATCTGCGCCTGATTGGCAAGAGATGTGATCTGGTTGTCGATCTGCTGAAGCGTGCGGGCCGCGATCAGCACGTTCTGGACGTGGTTCGCCCCATCATAGACCGCCCATTGGGCACGGGCCGGTCGTGAAAGGTCGAACGTTGCACCGAATGCCAGCGTAACAGAGGCGACAAGAGCAGTGCGATGGAAATGTTTTTCTCTCACACGCGCAAAAAAATCGGTCCGAAGCTGGCAATGTCTTTCCGTCATGGCACGTCCTCCGCCCCGCGATCGTCGCGCAACAGATCCGCCGCCCATGACACGCCCCGCGCGTCAAACCACGCGAGGAGAAAACCGTCCCGGCCGTGTTCCGCCAGCACTGCATCGATCAGCTTGTGATCGTCCTTCCCTGATGCTGCGCATAAGGCGAGTGCGACAGGCCCGAGCCCCAGTTCGAACAGGCGATTGCCGCGTTGCGTCTGGCAGTAATAGTCCCGCTTCGACGCGGCCCGCGCGATGATGGCGATCTGTCGGTCGTTCAGGCCAAAATCCCGATAGAGCGCCATGATCTGCGGCTCGATCGCCCGCTCGTTAGGCAGGAATATCCGTGTCGGGCAGCTTTCCACCACCGCCGGAGCAATGCGGGAATTGGCAATATCCGACAGGGACTGGGTGGCGAAGATGACGCTGGCGTTCTTTTTGCGCAGGGTTTTCAGCCACTCTCGCAACTGGCCGGAGAAATCCCCGTCATCGAGAACCAGCCAGCCCTCATCGATGACCAGCAGGGTCGGCCGGCCGTCCAGACGGCCTTCGATGCGGTGGAACAGGTACGACAGAACGGAGGAGGCCGCGCCCGAGCCGATCAGACCTTCGGTTTCGAACACCACCACATCGGCATCCCCGATACGCTCGGCATCCGCATCCAGGAGGCGGCCGTAGGGACCACCGAGGCAGTAGGGCGCCAACGCCTGCTTCAGGGCGTTGGACTGGAGAAGCGCGACCAGGCCGGACAGGGTCCGCTCACGGGCAGGCGACGATGCCAGCGAATTCAGAGCCGACCAGAGGTGAGACTTCACCTCCGGGGTCAGCGCCACCCCCTCGCCGACAAGGATCTGACCGAGCCATTCACTGGCCCATTTGCGCTTATCCGGATCATCGATCCGCGCCAGCGGCTGAAGTAATACGCCGCTGCCCTCTTCTCCAGACAGATCGGCATCTGTCAGTCCACCCCCGAGATCGCGCCAATCGCCTCCCATCGCCAGCGTTGCCGCGCGCATCGACCCGCCAAAATCGAAGGCAAAAATCTGCGATCCCGCATAGCGACGGAACTGGAGCGCCATGAGCGCCAGCAGCACGGATTTACCTGCCCCGGTCGGTCCCGCGATTAGCGTATGACCCACATCGCCGACATGCAGGGAAAACCGGAACGGCGTGGCCCCTGCCGTTTTGCCATAAAACAGCGGTGCGGCCTTGAAATGCCCATCCATCTCCGGCCCTGCCCACACGGCGGAAAGCGGAATCATGTGCGCCAGATTCAGGGTCGAGACCGGGGGCTGCCGCACATTGGCGTAGACATGCCCCGGCAGAGATCCCAGCCACGCCTCCACCGCGTTCAGGCTTTCCGCCATGCAGGTGAAGTCACGGCCCTGAATGATCTTTTCCACGAGGCGAAGTTTTTCCGCCGCTATGCTGGCGCTGCCATCCCACACCGTCACCGTGGCCGTGATGTAAGCCTGCCCGACATCATCCGCGCCCAGCGACTGCAACGCCAGATCGGCATCGGCTGCCTTGTTGGCGGCATCGTTATCCACGAGAACTGACGCCTCATTGGTCATCACTTCGCGGACAATGGCTGCGATACTCTTGCGCTTTGCGAACCACTGGCGCCTGATTTTCGTCAGCACCTTGGTGGCGTCGGTCTTGTCCAGCAGGATGGCGCGGGTGGACCAGCGATAGGGCATGGCCAGCCGGTTCAGGTCGTCCAGGATTCCGGGGAAAGTCCGCGACGGGAAACCCGTAATGGTCAGGGTTTTCAGGAAGGCATCGCCCAGCTTTGGCTCCAGACCACCCGAAAGCGGCTGGTCCACCAGCAGGGCATCCAGATGCATCGGAATTTCCGGCACCCGGACCCGCTGGTTCCGGGTGGAGATGGTACTGTGCAGATAAGTCAGCATCTCACCGTCATCCAGCCATGCCGCCTCGGGCATGAAGCCATCCAGCAAGGCCAGCATCCGATCCGTGCGGTCCACGAACGTATGGAGCATGCCATGCGGATCGGGACCATCGCGTTCCCTGCCTTCATAGAGAAAACGCTCGGCGCGACCTGATGATTCCGCCGGTGGCAGCCAGACCAGGGTCAGAAAATACCGACTCTCGAAATGCGCGCCCTCATCCTCGAACTGCTCCCGGCGCTCCAGGTCGACCATCTGGCTGGCTGCGTCGGGAAAGTCACCGTCAGGATAGAGTGTCGCCGGGACGCGCTGCGCTTCCACGAACACCGCCCAGCCTGAGCCAAGGCGACGGAGCGCATTGTTCAATCTTCCGGTCACACCGACCAGTTCCGCTGGTGTTGCGCTATCGAGATCGGGACCACGTATTTTTGCGGTGCGCTGAAAACTGCCGTCCTTGTTCAGGACGACGCCCTTTTCGACCAGCGCGGCCCAGGGCAGGAAATCAGACAGCAGGGAGTTTCGGTTGCGATATTCGCCAAGGGACATCATGGCCCTGTCCTCCCTCTACGCACGAAGCCAGGCGGGATAACGGAGATGCCGTCGTCCCACCTCGATGAAGACCGGATCGCGTTTCGCACCCCAGACCGCGAGCCCATGGCCGACGATCCAGAATGCGGCCCCGATCAGCCACAGCCGCAGACCAAGGGCGATCGCTGCCGCCAGCGTGCCGTTGGCGATGGCAACGGCGCGGGGCGCACCACCGAGCAGGATGGGATCGGTCAGCGAGCGATGCACCGGGACATGGAAGCCCGGCACGGCATCATCGTCATATCCCACGGCCATCAGATCAGCGCCCCACCGGAGAACGAAAAGAACGACAGGAAGAAGCTGGACGCGGCAAAAGCAATGGATAGACCAAAGACAATCTGGATCAGGCGGCGGAACCCGCCGGATGTTTCCCCGAAGGCCAGCGTCAGGCCGGTCACGGTAATGATGATCACCGAGATGATTTTGGCGACCGGTCCCTGCACGGATTCCAGAATCTCGTTGAGCGGGGTTTCCCACGGCATGCTGGATCCTGACGCCCATGCCGACGACGCGAAAGCAAACGACAGCAACAGGGACGTTCCGAATACACGGAGATCCCGCACATGCCAGTCAGGACGTGCGACAGCGCACACGACGGCGCGCAGACGTGAAGGCGGCCTCATGATGACTCTCCATTGGCAGAGCAGGATGTTTCGGGAGACGAGAAGCTGACCGGACGGATGCGATAGGCACCCGTCACGGGATCTAGGCCATCGATTTCTGCCAGTTCGGACAGGTGGCGGGCCGTGCCGCGTCCGGACAGGACCGCGATGACGTCGATGGTTTCCGCGATCATGGCGCGTGGCACTGTGACCACCGCCTCCTGGATCAGTTGTTCCAGCCGATACAGGGCCGCGAGCACTGATCCGGCATGTAGTGTACCGATACCGCCGGGATGGCCGGTGCCCCATGCTTTCAGCAGGTCCAGCGCCTCGGGGCCGCGCACCTCACCAATCGGGATACGGTCGGGCCGCAGGCGCAGGGCGGACCGCACCAGTTCGGACAGGGTTACGACACCATCCCTTGTACGCATGGCGATCAGATTGGGGGCTGTGCATTGCAGTTCCCGCGTATCTTCGATCAGCACGACGCGATCACCGGTTTTCGCGACCTCGGCCAGCAGCGCATTGACCAGCGTGGTCTTGCCGGTCGATGTCCCGCCGGCGACCAGGATGTTTTTCCGTTCCGCGACCGCGCGGCGCAGAAATACCGCCTGCCCCACCGTCATGATTCCGGCGGCGACATAATCGTCGAGGGTGAACACGGCCACGGCGGGCTTGCGGATGGCGAAACTCGGGGCGGTCACGACGGGCGGGAGCAATCCCTCGAACCGCTCACCGGTTGGCAGTTCCGCCGATACGCGCGGTGCTGCCTCATGCACCTCCGCCCCGACATGGTGCGCGACCAGGCGTACGATGCGCTCGGCATCGGCCGGCGTAACCCTGTCGCCGGTATCGCCCAGCCCCTCGGACAGGCGGTCGATCCACAGCCTGCCATCGGGATTGAGCATCACCTCGACAATGGCAGGATCAGCGAGGTGCCGGGCAATCGCCGGTCCCATCGCCGTGCGCAGCATGGACATGCCGCGTACCGTGGCCCTTTCATGGATGCTGGAAACTGACATGATTTTCCCCGCTATGAGCCGAACACGATGCGCGGACAGCAACGGGGCAATTAAGAAAGGCAGGAAACCACGCGGTTCAACAGGAATTCATGCGTCGTAGGGCGGTGGGGAAACGTAGGGCAAAAATACTTGCAGGGTGCGGAAATTACGAATCCGGTTCATCCTGTAAGGCAGGATCGGAAACATCGTCTGGAATTTCCTGCTGGAGTCTCGGTCCCTGGGCCAGCCTGCGACCGAGGGCCGAGACAAAATTATCGTAACGCGCCCCGGCCTGCGCCCGTGCTGCCCTGGCAGCCGGTTCAGGCAAGGGCGGGGTCGTGGTGAGCCAGAAGCGGATGAACAGCGCCAGGGTCTCCACCGTGATGCCGATATCGCGCTCCAGCCGCGCAAGACGCCGGTCCTGCCGGTCGAGGCGCTTCGATGTTGCAGCCTCGCGGCGCTCCTCCCCGTCGGGCGACAGAAAGGAAGCGACGGCAGCCTCCACGATCAGGGACATCGGCTGCGCACGTCGCGCGGCATAGGCGGAGAGGGTCTTCATCACATCAGGGTCGAGATAGACGGAGATCTGGGCTTTCTTTTTTGCCATCACCATACTTTCCTCACAGTTCCAGCTCGTCGCCACAGTCGAGCGATGCCTGCCGGGCCACACCGCGCATGAGATCGTTCATCCGGTTGTTACGGGGCGCGATGTCGTCGAATTCGTCAGTCGGGTCGGGTGCGAATTCATTTTCCATCGGCTCCTTCTTCTCGACCGTTCCCTCACCCAGTTCTGGCTGACGGCGGCGGGCAGACTGTTTCGGGTCTTCATCCCCCTCGTCCTCCGTCGGCTCCGCCCCGGCATCCGGCGCCGGTGGGCGTGGCGGCAACGGTCGCGTGCTCCAGTCGTCGGGACGGCCATCTTTCGGGCGCGGAAGATCAGGCGGAGGAAGAACGCGCTCGCGGAAGCGGTCATCCTCGAAATAGCGGGCCTTCTTCGCGCGGATCGGATAGAGACCGGAGACCATGACGATCTCGTCCGCTGGCGGGAGCTGCATGACTTCTCCCGCCGTCAGCAGCGGGCGTGCCGTCTCCGAGCGCGAAACCATCAGATGGCCCAGCCAGGGCGAAAGCCGGTGCCCCGCGTAGTTCTTCATCGCCTTCATCTCGGTGGCAGTCCCAAGCGCGTCAGACACACGTTTCGCCGTCCGCTCATCGTTGGTGGCGAAGCTCACCCGGACATGGCAGTTGTCGAGGATCGAATTGTTCGGCCCATAAGCCCGTTCGATCTGGTTGAGGGACTGGGCGATCAGGAAGCTTTTGATCCGGTAGCCCGCCATGAAAGCCAGCGCCGATTCAAAGAAATCCAGACGCCCGAGGGCCGGAAATTCGTCGAGCATCAGTAGCAGGCGCCGTCGCTGTGCCGCAGCCTCCAAGTCTTCCGTCAGCCTACGGCCAATCTGGTTCAGCACCAGCCTGATCAATGGCTTGGTGCGGCTGATATCCGAGGGGGGCACGGTCAGGTAAAGCGTCACTGGGCGGTCCCCTCCAACGATGTCGGCAATGCGCCATTCGCAGCGCCGGGTGACTTCCGCCACCACCGGATCACGGTACAGGCCAAGGAAGGACATGGCAGTGGAGAGCACGCCCGAGCGTTCATTGGGCGATTTGTTCAGCAGCTCGCGCGCGGCCGATGCAACAACAGGATGTGGCCACTTCTCACCCAGATGGTTTGTCCGCATCATGACCGACAGCGTGGTGGCGATCGGGCGCTTCGGGTCCGACAGGAAATTGGCGACACCGGCGAGGGTTTTGTCTGGCTCGGCATAGAGGACATGCAGGATGGCGCCGACAAGCAGGGAGTGTGAGGTTTTCTCCCAGTGATTGCGCTTCTCCAGACTGCCTTCCGGGTCCACGAGGATATCGGCGACATTCTGGGCATCGCGGACTTCCCACTCTCCACGCCGGATTTCCAGTAACGGGTTATAGGCGGACGAGATCGCATTGGTCGGGTCAAACAGCACGACGCGACCGAAACGGGCGCGAAATCCCGCCGTCAACTCCCAGTTCTCGCCCTTAATGTCGTGGACAATAGCTGAGCCAGGCCAGGTCAGAAGCGTCGGGATGACCATACCGACACCCTTGCCACTGCGCGTTGGTGCAAAGGTCAGGACGTGCTCCGGTCCGTCATGGCGCAGATAGGCCTTGCCATACCGGCCAAGCACCACCCCATCCGGGTCAAGCAGCCCGGCTTTCGCGATCTCGTCCGGGTCCGCCCAGCGTGCCGACCCGTAGGTTTCGATTTTCCTGGCTTCACGGGCGCGATGGACCGACAGCGTCACGGCGGCGGCGAAAGCCAGCACCCCACCCGATCCGGCCATCCACGCCCCGCGCGCAAAGACGTTCGGGGCATAGGCGTCGAATTCGAACCACCACCAGAAAAACAGCGGCGGCGCGTAGACCGACCAGTGATGGAACAGCACGAACCAGGGCCGACCGAGTTCAGGCTGGAAGCCCAGTTCCCAGGCCGTCCATTGGGTCGCGGCCCACCAGGACAGGACGACAATGGACAGGACCACCGCGACCTGTCCCCATTGAATTTTGGTTCCCGGCATTTTCGATTCCTCCTTGCGCAGGAACAGGTCGGGCGGCCATTTTCCGTTCCGCAAGGGCTTTTCCCGCGTCGTCGCATCCCGGCGCATGGCAGGGAAAAAATACTTGTCCGGTGCGGCCCAGACCGTCATCACATTGAGCGAAGGTCGCGGGAGTCGAATGATAACCGGGTCTTGTGGCTGGACGGGTGCTGCGGCCAACGATGATGCGAACCCCGACCAGACATGGATTTTCTGGCACTCCCTCTCATTATGTAGTAATGTTCCTACATTGCAGTCTGGAGGCCGGACATGAGCATCACCACACTTTCAAGCCGCGAGTTCAACCAGGACACCAGCCGGGCCAAGAAGGCGGCGGCCGAGGGACCGGTGTTCATCACCGACAGGGGACGCACGGCCCATGTCCTGCTCAGTATTGAGGAATACCGCCGTCTGACACACCATCCGCGCAAGATCGCGGACGCTCTGGCGATGCCGGAAGCTGCGGACATCGCATTCGATCCGCCTCGCGCCAATATCACACTCCGCCCGGCCGATTTTTCCTGATGTTCCTGCTGGACACGAACGTCGTTTCAGAACTGAGAAAAATCCGCGCCGGGAAGGCCGACCCGAACGTGGCGCTCTGGGCCGACAGCGTGGAGGCGGACGATCTGTATCTCTCCGCCATCACCGTCATGGAACTGGAAACCGGCATCCTGCGCGTGGAGCGCCGCGACGGAGCCACCGGCACGATCCTGCGGACCTGGCTGGAACAGCATGTCCTTCCCGCGTTCGAAAGGCGTATTTTTCCCGTCGATACGTCCGTAGCCCTGCGCTGCGCCCGGCTCCATGTTCCCGATCCCCGTTCGGAACGCGATGCGCTCATCGCCGCAACCGCGCTGGTTCATGGCAAGACGGTCGTGACCCGCAACGTCGCGGATTTCCTGCCGTGCGGCGTCCCCCTGCTCAACCCGTGGGAACCCCAGCCGAACTGACAGGAGCGCTGGTTCACAAACCCAGCCCCCTGTTCCGGGTGAAGGTCCAATCAACCCCGCCATCGTCGCGAGCGACACCGGAGACGTGCCTGCCCTGCTGCTTCTCCAGCGAGGGCGTCCAGGGCACGAGTTGAAACTGAAGCCCATCATCGATCATCGCATAGCGGCCGGAGGCCAGCACCATGCGCTGACGGTAGGTGCCCGTGATATACTCCCCCGAACCCGACTGGCTGAATGTCCGGCCTGTCTCGCTGGCCAGCCGCTCTCCAACCTCGTGAACCTCCCGGTCCCTGAGTTTGCCGATCAGATTACGCGCCAGCACCAATTCCTGTGCGCGGTGCTCGGCGAGCCCCTGCTCGATCAGTTGCTCGGCGCGCCGCTCCATCGCGTCACGTACTTCGGCGCCAAAACCCGCCTGCCCCAATGCGACAGGATCACGCGCCACCGCCTGCCGGTCGAGCCAGGTGGCCCCGCGCGCCGTCACCTGATCCTCGATCGACAGGTCAGAACGAACAGCCAGCGCAACACGACGCTGCCCCTTCCTGTCATCGAAGGCACGAAGCTCCACGACCGCCCCCATACTACCATCACCGGTCGCATCCAGATCGGGAAAGCGGATATGATGCGTGCGACCGTCCACACCGTCGATGACGGCGTAGGCCGTGCCTTTCAGTTCATCGTCCAGCCCGCGATCGACCAGCCTGCCGACGACAGGGACGTCGAGGCTTTCACCCGCCAACACATAGCTCGACGTGCTCCGCTCGATGCCGCGTTCAGTCAGGGAACGGTGAATGCGCTTGATGATGTCGCCGCGTTCGCCCAGTTCGCGTAACGTCGCTTCGGCGGACTCATCCAGCATCCATTGTCCCTGTCCGACCTGATGGGCGAGGCCGAGCCCCTCCAGGCGGCGCAGGCGGCCGACCTTCAGGGCCTCAAACGGATCAGGCTGCCGATCCGGCGCTGGCGCCACGTCGATGATGCCGCTGCGGCCCGCGTCGCGGACGAGTTGCCGGTCAAGCTGTGTCCAGTATTCGGCATCGACCTGACGTTCGAGGGCACGGTGAATTTCGATGTCATTGCGTTGCCCGAGTTCTTGCGTCACCAGATCCTGCGCACGGGCGCGCAACCCGTCTTTGATATAATCCCGCGAGATCACGAGGTCGCTGCCATCCTCGGCTACGCCGCGCACGAGGATGTGGACGTGGGGATGCCGGGTGTTCCAGTGATCCACCCCCACCCAGTCGAGTTTCGTGCCGAGATCTTTTTCCATCTGCCCGACCAGTTCGCGGGCATAGCCCTTGAGGTCAGCCATGTCCGGCGCGTCCTCCGGCGAGACGATGAAACGGAAGTGGTGGCGGTCGTCTTCGCAGCGTTCGGCGAAGGCCTTCGGGTCCGCATCGTCGATGCCGGGACCGAAGAGCCGTACCTTCTCACCGTCCTTCGTCACCCCTTCCCGGCGCAGGTAACGCAGATGGGCCGCGAGTGGAGCCTTGCGCCCGCTATGGCGTACGACACGGGCCTTGACGGTCACGCGGCGGGCACGGCTGGTCAGCAGGCGATTGGCCCTGGCTGCCGCGACACGGCCACGCCCGAAGGCCGAACGGGAACCGCCGCCGTTGCGACCCGATCGGAACCCACCGCCTCCGGCACGCTGGGCCGAGGCGAGGGCCTGGGCGACGAAGGGCTTGAGCCGCTGGGCGCGTGGTGAGCGGATGCGACCCAGACGGGGCTGGAAGTCATTCTCGCGCGCCATCACTGCCTCCAATGTGCGAAAAAGCCAGGAGCAACAACGAAATACGGGGTCGGCAAACATTGCCGGTAAGGGCGGAACATTGTCGGAAGGCAGAAAAAACACAGAAAAACCAACACCCCAACCGAGGCGCAATGTGCGCCCTTTTATCTCGCCTCTCCTTAACCCCACCCCAAAGTGCCTGTTCCACCCTGCCAGCACCCAATCCGCGATGCTGGTCCCTGCCCCGATTGCCCTGCGCGAACCACCGCATACCGGTAGAGGAAATGATGCCTGGACGCGCATTCATGGCATCGCTCGTGATGCGGAAGAGACGACGAACAACCCACCGGAAAGCGGCCTGACAGGCGCAAGACCATGCGCGATGATGTCACTTCGAACACCATTCGGCGGCAGCTTCATTGCAACCGGAACGCCTTTCCCCGCATCGTCCGACTGCGCGGCAAAAATCGGCGCGCTGGTCCAGAACAGCGGGTCGGGATGCGAAACCAGCAGCAATGGATCTACACCGCCCTGACCGATCAGGGGCAGCAATCCGGCGACATAGGCGCGCGTTTCGGGTGGCAGCGGACGTTGCCGATCACGGTAGTCCTCATAGCGCCCCGGCCCGGCGTTATAGGCTGCCAGAAAGCCCGGAGAGCCATAGCGATCATGCATCTCGCGCAGGAACGCAGCGCCTGCAAGAATGTTGTCATGCACATCGAACGGATCGCTTCCCAGCCCGTAACGGGTACGAAGGTCGCTCCAGGTCGTGGGCATGATCTGCATGAGGCCGAGCGCGCCTTTTGATGAAATCGCGCTAATATCACCACCGCTCTCAGCGCTCATTACGGCCCGTATCCATGTGGCGGGAATGTCGAAGCGCTGCACGGCTTCAGCGATCACGGCACCATAAGGATCGGTGTCAGCGGGCGCTGGAACCGATGCCGCCCATGACAGGTCAGGTGCGCCCGATACGCCGATTGCAATGACACCAACAGCGAGGAAGAAGATGCGTCGCATCGTCTCATTCCCCGCGTTCGACACGTCGTGACGGACGCGTCCAGTTCAGCACCCAAACCGCACGCTCCCCACCGGCACGGAAGAGATTGGCCCGGATCGGTTGTGCAAAGGCGGGGTCGTCGAGGGCTACGGCGATGTATTCACCAGCCCTCTCGCCGGTGCGTTTCCAGCCAGCACCAACCTCCGGGCCATCGGCATCGGTGAGATGGATGCGGTAATCCGAGGCATGTTCGGCGTCGGAAAACTCAGCCGGAACGAGAAGGATATCCTGCGCCACGGTGAGGGTGCGAATGCGCCCGGCAAAACCGGTTTTCGTGCGCGTGAAAAGACCGATCTGTGCCATTTCATTGCCCTTTCGGAGACGGGTTGGTGGTCACGATGGCAGGCTGGTTACTCCCGGATGGAAGCCAGACCGGGGTGGCACGACCGATGACGGTGGAAACGGGCAACGGGCCGAAATACCGACCATCGAGACTGCGTGGTTCAGCCGTGTTCATGACAAAAATCTGGCCGGAATCGAGACGATGGCAGCCCTGCCAGAAGGGGAGCGGACGGCCACGGTGATCGACGGATTGCGCGTCGCCAGCGAATTGCCCGTCGATGGTGATGCGTTGTCCCGTACGGCACACGGACTGCCCCGCGACAGCCGCTACGGGCTTGAGCAGGGGCACGCCAGACGGCAGATACCCCCGACGCGCCAGCAGCATCGCCTCGCGCTCGGGCAGACGGACAGCAACCAGATCACCGACATGCGGCGCGGGAACCGGGTGCAATCGGTACAACCCGACGGGCACGCTCGCCGTCTCGTTCCAGATCAGGCGTGGCGCAGGATGAACGACCATTGACGCGCCCACACCGAGCACGGCGAAATAGGTCGCAAAGAACCAGCCACGCCGGGTCATGACGTCACCTGCCGCCGCTTGAGCCATGCTGAATGTTGCTCGCGCGTATAGGCACGCGGCTCATGTCCGGCCGTAATGCGATGGTGCAGATGCCGCCAGTATTCGGGCGCTGCATCCGCCGGATCGAGACCCAGTGCCTCAATGGCGTCGACCGCCCGGAGCACATGTTCGACCCGTGGCCAGCTATCGACACGCAGGAGGATTTCGCCGCCGGGACGCACGAACGGCAAAGTCTGGAACACTTCGCCAGCCCTGACCGCGCGCACGATATCCAGCCGGGAGACGGTGATACCGAGGTCATTGGACGCCCAGCGCACAAAGGCGAAAACACTTCCTGGCGCGAAACTGGAAATGCGGCGGCGGTCATCGAGTATCTGCTCGTCACTGCAATGCCCGAAGCGCAGCCAGTGTTCGATGCGCCTGTCGATCCAGGTCAGTTCGACATGCGTCAGTGCCGCCGGATGCCGGTGGGAGATAGGAGACTGTCTGGTCATGGCCCTACTCCCGGCCCCTTGAAGGGGGCAATGGACGGGCAAGAGGGGTTATCCGCAGAACGGCGCTTCCCATCAACATAAGAGTTAGATTCTAAGTTAGATAAGTTAAGGGCCGGAATCACCGTTTCAGGCCAAAGACTTAGCTGGGGTTTGTGCGTGTGAAGTCCCGATAGTCCTGCGTGTGATGTCCCGATAGTGGATGCGTGTGAAGTCCCGATACCATTCGCATAGTTATCCACAGGATGTGTGGATAAATCAGTTGGCAGGATGCGCAGTAACTCGCGCGCGCCAGCACGTTCAATGTTCAGGCGATAGCCTGGCAAGGGCTGGCTGGCGGCGGCACGCCGGATCTGGATGGCAAAGTCCGAGGGACGCATCAGGCTGCCGGATTTCTGGTGCAGATGCCCGATCTCGAAAGTCCAGCCGGTAGGTTGACGACCCGCGTGTTTGCGGGCCACGCGGTAAAGCCAGCGCTCGATGCCGCCCGTCAGCCGGAAATAGGCCGGGTCGATGGCCAGCACCAGCGAACGGTCGATCACGCCACGATAGAGCCATTCCGGAATGACGATCTCGACACCAGCGGCGCGACCGTTCCGGCTGGCGCAGATTTCCCACTCGGTAATCCAGGAAAACTGCTGCCGTCGCCAGTTCTGGCCGTTGCGGATCGTGGTGGCGACCACGGTGGACTGGAGCCGGGCAAGTGCCGCCCTGAGCAGCCCATAATCCCGCGCCCCGGTCTGTCGGCCGATACCGGTGAGCAGCTGATAGGGAGTGAAGCGCAGGAAGCGTGACGTTGTCAGGCCGAGATTTTCCGCCTCGACAATCTGGCTGGCGGCCCAGATCAGCACGTCAGCGTCCCAGATCGTCGCCATGCCGTGCTCGGGCATCCCGAACACCTCAACGCGCGTGTCCCCTACTGCGTAGAGGATTGGCGTCGTGCGCTTCGTTTTGGACAGGGAGAAAAACGGTCGCTCCATCAGATCGCGCTGGTCGCGCGGACTGATCTCGCCGCTGGCGACAACGAACGGCAGGAGCCTGCTGCGCTCACTGGCCGTGAGGATGTGGCGGGCCTGCATGTCCATCCTCCCCTCACCGGCGATTAAGGCCGGCAGAGCGGGCCTCGTCATAATTCGGATCAGAGGTGGACCGGCAGGCGCTGGCGGTAGCCCAGGCGTCGAGGTCGTCGATCAGGTAGACGACACGACCGCCAAGCTTGCGGAAGGTCGGACCACTGCCATGGCAGCGGTATTTTTCCAGCGTGCGGGGAGAAAGGCCTAGAATCTGCGCGGCCTGATGTGTGCGCAGGTAGCGTGCCGGTGACGGCGCGTGTCTGTCGAGCATGGTATGCCTCCATCTGGTCTCGAAGCGCCGCAGGAATGATGCGGCGGATCGGGATGACGGTGGCGAAGAAAGCAGGCGTTGGGGGTGGACGAAGATTTTTCAGACTCAGTGTCCACCCTTCGTGTACCGGGACGTGCATGGGCGATACCGCGCGGAGCCGGGCGTGAAGCAGCGTGGGGAAAATGGGGGATCGCAGCGGGAAGGAGCGAAAACAGGCAGCACTATTTTCCGCGTAGAAAATCCAGATAACCGCCTTTGACCCGGTTCCGGGCGTCAAGAAGCAGGCGCTCCGCATGGCGACGCGCCGCCGTGTTGCGCCATTCGACCGCCGGTAAATCCGCCTGCCATGAACGATTGGCCGCAATGGCGATATCGCGGACGGTGCCGCCCGCTTCGTGAATATCGAAGGCGAGAAGGAGCAGTATCTGCCGCGCACGTTGCAACGGGGTCAACTGGAGGGCGCGCGGAAGCAGGCCAACGCGCTGGCCGCGCTGCCTGCGAAAGAAACGCAGCGCCACGTCGAGACGCAGTTCAGCGGCGTCGTCCATCGGCAGGAGCACGGCGGGTCGAACGATAGCCAGCGGGCTCAGAAGCCGAAGGTAAAGATTGCCAGCCACATCGCCGATCACCAACCACGCGTCGTCTTCCGCATCATGACGGGCCAGAAGGGTTCCAAGCACCGCCGGATTGATCGGGGTCACGATGGCGAAATCCGATGGCGCGGGCGTGAGGATCAGTGTGGCCGGTGAAACCTCGGGCCGCCAGATCATGCGCCCCTGAGGGACGGGTTCATCGGGCGCATGGACAAAAGCAGAGCCCCCAGCGTCGGGAGAACGCCGCGCACTCGGCGGCGGAATCCACGCCCCGACGGCCGATCCGCCGTTGCAGGCGGGCATAGTCGCGGCGATAGGTGGTGTTACGGCGGAGAAATTCGACGGCGAAACCGGAGCGGTCCAGACGGCTGATATGGTCGCGCAGTTCCGGTGAACGCCATAAAGGTGTTGGCATGCGGGCCTCCCTGTCTGTCCCCCCATGCGGCAAAAGGGGAAGCTTCCATCAGCCAGAGCGGGAGCGGGAGTGCATAGACCCTGATTTTTTATCGGGGAGAGAAGCGCAGGGCAGATGCGGGTGCCGGGGCGAAGCCCGGCTATTGCAGGCGCGGTTGCAGCAGATACTGGAAACCGGCTTCGCTCATCCAGCGCGCCCGTGCCAGATGCCTGCCATGAACGGCTTTCGCACGCAGCGGTTCGCGAACCGGGTCAATTTCGAACAGCACCGCAACGACTTCGCGCCAGTCCGCCCCTTCCTCGTCCGCGACCAGAAGGCGCAGGTAAAGCCCGAGATGCGCTTCGTCGTAGGCGTTTACCCGTTCGGTGAGAGGGGGATGGTCAAGGAAAGACGGGTCGGTCATGGCGGTTCCTCACGATACCGCTGCCAGATCGGTTCGATAACAAAGATCGGGATTGCCGACCGGCCAGGTTTGCATGACCCCGCCAGAAATCAGCACGCCCAACGGGGAAGGAATGACATGAACGGAACAGATCAGGGCGATTCCGCCCGACTACGCCCCCTACCCTGCCGCGTCTGGATATCGGAAGTCTCGTTAAGAAACATGACGCCGCGTCCCTGTCCGGACTCGATGAACAGAATGCCCGCCGCTTCCAGCGCGCGACGGACCTGATCGATCGTGCCCTCATGAACGCTCAGACCGCGTTCGGATTCTAGGCGCTTGAGCGCGGTCAATGCTACGAGGGCCTTTTCAGCGAGCCTTTCCTGTGTCCAGTTCAGGAGTGCCCGTGCCGCCCTTACCTGTCGGCCAGTGATCATCCACGATCACATCCGACACGCGGAGCCTGCACACCAGAAATACGACTATAATAGTCGCTTTGTGGATATTCAACATCGTTCTTTCAGGGGGATACCGAAAGAGAGTCGGCGTCTGGTTCCCGATTGTATTGGCGACCATGCAAAAAGACCCCCGCTCTATGCGGGGGCCGTCTCGTCGTGGCGCTCTGTTGCGCATCGTGCAAGCGCCTCGTTCAGTTCGCGCTCGATCTGCCGGCGCTCGCGGCGGCTCAGGTGAAAGCTGGTCAGTTCGGCGCGCAGCATCTGGATCTGGTCGTGTAGCGTGGTCATCGTCCTGCTCCTTTCGTTTTTCGAAGACAGGACGGACGGCTCATGCCGGGGTGGACCGGGTCAGGGATCGCCGAAGGCGACCGGCTTGCCGGCGTGTGGGGGAGCCGATTTTGTGCGGTGCGCCCGAAGGGTGCATCGGGCAAAATTGGGGGGACCACGCGTCCTTGACGCGGTTCGCCCTCGCGCATGGTACAATGGGAAGGCTGAGGGAAAGCCCCGTGTTCCTCCTGCGTCTCACGTCGGGCGACCTGCACTGCCGCCCGCGCCCCGGAAAAGCACGTGGGAAAATGAAAGCCCGGAAGGCCCCGCCCGGGGAGACCGGGCGGGGTTGGTGGTGGGGCGCTTACTCCCCGTTCCGGCTGCGGGGCCGGGTCCAGATGAGCGAGTAGCCCTCGCCCTCCTCGTCGGTGAACAGGTTGGCGAAGATCGGGGCGGCGAAGGAGGGATCGTCCAGCTTCAGACTCAGATAGGTGCGGCCTTCGCTGGAGCGGCGGGTCCAGGCGGCACCGAGTTCTACCCGTCCGAGGTAGACGCGGTAGTTGGGGGCGTTGTCGTTGGCGCGGTTGGTTTCGGCCACCAGACGGACGTTGCGGGCCTGCAGGGCCAGGGTGACGATTTCGCCTTCGAAGCCTTCGCCCACCTTCTTGAAGGAACCGATGTTAGCCATTGTCGTATCTCCATGCTGTTATCGGGCCGCGACCACCGTGGCCTCGATGGCGATCGACCAGCCGGAGGCGAGCGGCAGAGCACCCCTCGGGGCCGAAGCGCAGCGGAGGACGGCAGGGCCGGAACTTTCTTGTTTCGCGAGGAATGACGGCGCAGCCGGCAGGGGAAGAAAGTTCTGGAACGCCGTTGCGGCCAGCCGATCGAGGCGCAGCCGGTCTTCGGCTAGATCAGCCATCCGACAGAGGCCATGGTGTGCGGACCCGCCAGCCCCAAAGAGATACGATGCCGGCATGACCGGTCCGACAGGTGGGGGGACGATGCGATCTGGCGCGAGACTGTCACGCTGGCATTTTGGGAAACTGGCCCCGTCCGGTGGTCGTTTTTGCCGTCCCCGATGTTACGCCCCCTTTTCACCCGCTCATGGGCAGGGTTGCCCGTGCGGTGCGACAGGCCCCCGCTCCCGGCACAAGCGCATCCCGTTAGAGCGGGCCGGATGATCCCTCGTTCGCTGCCTGCCGTCCCGGCCCTTTCACCGATGGGGTTGGCGCGGGCGTTTCATCCCCATGGACCGTCCCCGCAGACACACGGGGCTGCCATCGAACTCCGTCCCGCCGGTTCTCCGGGCGGGGACTTCCAGGGGGCGGGCGAACGTGCCTACCGCCATCAGGTGCGCAGGAACTGGGGAGCCCGACGTCATTGCGGCTCAGACGTCAGACTTCATGTATCATGACGGTTTTACAAACCGTCGTGGAAATAATGCCCACCACGCTCTGTAAAAACCGTGCCGAGAAATCAGCACTGATCTTACACCCCGCCACACGCAACTTTCTTGACTTTATCAGGAATTACCATTTTTCTTGAAACCATGTTTGGACCTCCCAATGCTATGCAGATCAGAGTCTCAATCGACGATATCGAACCAGCCGTCTGGCGGCGTCTCGTCGTGCCTAGTGCGTGGAACCTGGAGCAGCTTCACCTCGCGATCCAGGCGGCCTTTAACTGGTGGAATTATCATCTCCATGAGTTCGAGATCGGGGGACTGCGTTACGGAAATGCCATTGAGGCTGCGGAAGGATCGGCCATCGGCGATCCTCAGGTCTTTGACGAGCGCCAGGTCCGGTTGCGAGATTTCCGCAACGCGGGCACGGCGTTCACCTACGTCTATGATTTTGGCGACGACTGGCGCCATACCGTAGAAATCGAAAATCTGCTTTTCCTCGAAAGCGCTCCCCAGCACGCGACCTGTGTTGACGGCGCGCGAGCCCGTCCGCCTGAGGATGTCGGCGGCATTCCAGGCTATGAGCAGTTTCTGGAGGTAATCGGCTCCCTCAAGGATCCCGAGCATCGGGAAACCAAGGCCTGGTGTGGTGGCCATTTCGATCCCGAGTGGTTCGATCTTGCAACCGTCGACAAGGATGTTCGAAACGCATTGAAGCCGAATGTGAAAAGAAGGCTTCATCAGCCGAAACCGAAAAAAAGCAAGTTGTAGATATCACTAAGTCAATCAGGCGTGTTTCAAGGTATAAGGTCAATGTTGTCGATCGGGATCGACGGCAGAACCGGGTTAAACGCGCCATGCCTTATCTTTCAGGCATTGAAAGACCGTCAATACGGTAGCCCTATGCTACCGTGCCGATTTCTCGGCACGGTTTCCTCACAACCTGTCAGGCACTATTCTTTTTCTGAAACCGCCAGACCGGGATACCCATCTGCTTCGCCTTGTCGGCCAGATTGTCCTGAATGCCCGAACCCGGAAATACCATGACGCCGACGGGCAGGACTTTCAGCAGGGCGTCGTTGCGCCGGAACGGGGCGGCTTTGCCGTGCCGGTTCCAGTCCGGTTTGAAGGCAATCTGTGGAATTTCGCGATGATCGGCCCAGCGGGAAGCGATGAATTCCGCGCCCTTGGGCGAGCCACCATGCAGCAGCACCATGTCGGGATGCTTCTCACGCACCTTGTCCAGCCGGTTCCAGATCAGGAGATGGTCCTCGTAATCGAGCCCGCCGGTCACTGCGACCTTTGGCCCGGGTGGCACGAGCAGCTCCGTTTCGGCCTTGCGGCGGGCGTTGAGGAAATCGCGGCTGTCGATCATCGACGCCGTCAGGGTGCTCCGGCTGACCAGCGAGCCGGAGCGTGGCCGCCAGGGCGACATCGTCAGGCGTTCGAACTGGTCGCAGGCGAGGGCGCGGAATATCTCATAGGCATTGCGTCGCTCCAGCAGGGTCAGCCCCTCGGCGATGAGGCGCTCCAGTTCCACCGAGCGGATCTCGCTGCCATCCTGTTCCTGCTGGCTGCGTTTCTGCGCCTGCTCGTTACGGTCAAGATCACGCTCCACCTGCCCGACCATACGGTGAAAGACGTTGACGGTGGACCAGAGCAGCGGTTCGAGATCAGGTTCCAGCCGCGTGTCGGTCAGTGTGGCTGACAGGGCATCGAAGATATCGGCAATCGCGCCCTCGATCTGGCTGGCGTCGGGCAACGGCCTCGCGTCCGGCTCGTCCTCGAAGGGACGATGGCCGTAAAGCTGGAGTTCCGCCAGCACATGAGCGGTGGAAGAGGTAGCGTGTGCGGGTTCGAAATCGTGCTGTGTGCGGGTCATGGGTCTGTCCTCCGGTTCTGGCCGCGCCCCTCGCGGCCTTTCCGGGGGCGGACAGCGGCAGACGAAGGCCGGGCCGGAACCGCGCAACGCGCGGCCGCAGCGCAGCGGAGGATGGCAGGGAGACGGCTATTTTGCTTCGCGATGCAAAGCGCGGCACGCGCGGCGGAAAATAGCCGGTTCCGCCATTGCAGGCCCGGCCTGGCTGACGCCCGCTCCCCTTCCAGAAAGGCCGCGGGCGCGCCCCATCCGGAAACAGGACAGCCCTGCGCACACCGGAAAGAAGAAGACCCTCACACCCCCTTCCCGGGCCGCCTCAGTGCGTGACGGGATGCAGAAACCGCGCCACGTCCTGCGGGGCAAGCTGGGGATGCAGGATTGCCCGCATCGCGCCACGCCCGAGGTAGCGGAGATCATCGTTGAAGTCCGCCAGACGCGGTGACAGCACGAGGCACTCGATCCCGGCTTCCTGCGTCCGGGTCTGCAGGATCGTCACCGCATGGTCTCCGGCCGGATCGTCATCGCGCAGCACGTAGAGGCGGCGCAGCGTATTTGGAAACATCATGGCGGCGAGATGCGCCGAGGACAGGCAGGCGGCCAGTGGCAGAGCGGGCATGATCTCATGGAGCGAGAGCACCGTCTCGATGCCCTCGCCCGCCGCCAGAACGTCGGACACCGTGCCAAAGCGCACGGCATTGCCGAGCAGGTCGCCCAGGGCACGGCGCGGATGATCGACCGGCGCCTTGCCGCGCCCGTCCGCCGCCAGCCAGGTCCGATGAACCCCGGTCAGGGTGCCGTCGAGGTCGGTGACGGCGGTGATCATGGCGGGCCAGGTCTCGGTCGGACTGTCCTCGTCCGGACGGTAAAAGCAGCGCGGATGGAAGTGCAGGGCTGCGGTTCCGTGCAAACGCGTAATGTCGCGTCTGCGGAGATACATTTCTACGGACGTGCCCGCGATCGGCCCGGACATGGCCCAGAGCCGTCGCGCGGCTTCGGACGAACTGGCGGAACCACGCTCACGGGCAGGCCGGTCCTGTGACGGCGGCACCGGATCAGGGCGAGGCAGACTGAGGAAGGCGCGCGCCTCGTCGACCACGTCGCGGAAATCCACCAGACCGAGGCTTTCGCGGATCACGTCAAGCAGGTCGCCATGCTCGCCAGACTGCGCATCGGTCCACTTACCGGCCCTGCCGTTGGCGGTATCGTGCAGCCGGACAAACAGCGACCGGCCGGGGGTGTTGCGTACGTTACCGACCAGCCAGTAATTGCCATGACGGCGACCGGCGGACAGATAGCGTCGGCATACCGCCTCCGCGTTCTCCGCCAGACGGTGAGCCAGATCCCCAGCATCATGTCCAGTCATCGCCTTGCCCTCCTGTGTCGGGATTGCCTCCGTCCAGGGCAATCGCCAGCCAGCGATCAGTGGTCATCCATGAAATCGCTTT
>NZ_CAWUEO010000004.1:0-47189 GCF_963921165.1 Acetobacter zythi | reverse complement strand
ACCATGACAGACCCAACATGGGGAACAGCGGGCTAACCCCCGCCCAGAAACTAAAAACAGCTGCCTGAATTCTCATTCAATGCCCCACTAAAAATGGGGGGATTACCCATGGTCCGGCTATAGGGTAGTCAAATTCTTCAGCATCCAGATCAGCAAGCGGAAGATACGCCCAGTCATAAAGTCGCTCACCTTTTGTGCCGTGTCCCGCAGACAGACGGCGCCAGTCCTGCTCTGACAGATCCGAGGCAATATCTCTGGATTCTCCTGCAATCAACGGGTTTGTTGACCATGACCCGAACCAGTAATTGCCTTTGACGCCAAGGACATATCCAATTCCAGCCCGGCGAAGCGTGCGTTCCACATCACCGACGCCATACACGCTGTCTGCTGCAACCCAGCGAAAGGGCACACCGGCCTCAATACTCCGCTCAATCATCATCGAGGCTAACGCCGGTTTGGTTGCAAACACCACGTCATCGGGAACGTGGGCCTGCTTCAGGCGCTCACGGTTCGATGTCCAGTCTTTCGGGAGATACAGGGCGCGGTCCACAAAGGCATGGCCCCGCGTCGATACATAGGTGGAAAATACACCAATCTGGCAGTTCGTGATCTTGCCGGCAGATCCCGTATACTGCCGCCCCACACCGCAGGACGCCTGACCCTTCTTCAGAAAACCGGTCTCGTCGATGACCAGCACGCCCTCTTCAGTGCCCAGATGCTCGATTACATAATCCCTGACGACATCACGAAGAGCATCGGCATCCCAGTGCCCCCGCCCCAGAAGCGCCTGCTGCCGCCATGGACCAGGATCTCCTGCGGCTTCCGCTCGCATCCATCCCGTCTTGCGTGGTTCATTGCCAATCAAAACATCAAGAAAAGCACAGGCTGAATCTACGACACGTTTCTGCGTAAACAGCGGCGCCATCCGCTCCTTGGCGGACCGAAGCCCGGACGCCCACAAAGCCAGCGTCTCCTCAACAGACGCACCGCCACTCATCATATCCTGAATCATGGTTACCCATAGAGTCAGAACTCAACACAAAATGCAACTGTAGTGCTAGTCGTCCTGATTATCAGTCTGGGTTTCCAGATCAGGAAAACGGATGGAAACACCAAAACCACGTGTTGTTCCGGCAAGAGGGGAACAGAGCGAGAGCGTGGCGTTCATTTGTTGGGCAATATTGCTGGCAATAGCCAGCCCCAGTCCGCTGCCATACACTGTATGGCTTCCACGCACAAATGGGTTTGTTAATCTGGCAAGAGTTTCAGGGGATAATGCGGCACAATCGTTCGTAATATCAATACAGCCGTCAGGCAGAATGGTTACAACAACGGGTCTTGCGATATTGCGGTGTAACAGGGCATTTTCCAGAAGATTACGGATTAGAATACCCGTTGCATCCATGTCTCCGTAGACAAATATTTTTGATATTCTGTTTGTTTTTAAAATAATATGCACGTCATCATACACATTGCACGAAAGGTCATCGACCAGAACGTGTATGACAGCCAAAAGATCAAAACGGTCTCGGCGGAATGCAATGCCGGACGATGCGCGCGATAATTGCAGCAGTTTTTCTACAGTCCGGGCTAGTCTGCGGGTCCGGCTGGCTATGAGTTCCACCCGTTCATCCAGCTCCGAGCCAGCGGGGAGCATACGGCCGAGCATTTGCACCTGTGCCATAAGTGCCCCCAGTGGATTACGGAGTTCATGGGCTGCACTGGCGGCAAAAGCACGTTCAGTTGATAAAGCAGTTTCCAGCCGTTCCATAAGTGTGTTGACGGAGCGCTGGATGGGGAGCAGCTCATCTGGCAGGTTCAGGGAGAGAATGGGGCGCAGGTTCCCACTCCCACGAGCGCGCATTTCATCGTGCAGGCGGTCCATGGGGCGCAGGGCCCGGTGCACAATCAGACGTACCAGCAACCAGATGACCGGCATAAAAAGCAGCATCGGGACGATGGAAATCATGATGGCCCGTCGGACGGCTTCCTGTCGGTGGAATGTAGGCTCTCCCACAAGAACATGATAGTGATCAGCCGAAGGGGCCGCGACATAAACGCGAAACTGCGCCACGTTGACAAACCCGACCTTGCCACCCTGAACAAACGGAGTGGTGGGGGCATTCTGTGAGCGCAGTACAATATGCCCCGTATCATCAAGCACCTGATACGCCAGTGTTCGGGGGCCAGCTTCTGGTAACCATGCGACGGAAACAGAGGTCTGGTTGCGCATTCGGTCTGCTACAACTGTCTGCAGGCGTTCAGAGACTTCCTGCAAGGAATTATCCAGTCTTTCCGTCACCTCATAACGGGTAAACCCACCCACGGCCGTGCTCAGCAGCAGCATGCCCAGCATGACCACCATCAAAATACCGCTGACAATGCGCGTTGAAAGCTTCCAGCTTTTCATGCGTTGTGTGTCTTGTCATTCAGGCAGTACCCACGGCCACGAATGGTTCGTATGGCCGTATTCCCTACCTTTCTGCGCAAACGGCTGATAAAAACCTCCACGGTGTTACTGTCCACCTCATGGTCGAGGGCGTAGAGTGCTGTATCAATCTGCTGGCGCGAATAAATCCTGCCCGGATTGCGCGACAGCAGTTCCATGATCGTCCATTCGCGGGCTGTCAGGTCCAGTCTCTGGTTATTGCGTGAGACAGATTGGTTTTCGCGGTCAATTGTCAGGTCATCCAGGTAGTGGATTATCTGCTTACGAGGAGCAACATATCTGCGCGCGACAGCCGCAATCCGTGCAACCAGTTCATTCAGATCATATGGTTTGACAATGTAATCATCCGCCCCATCAGACAGGCCGGTAATCCGGTCACTAATCTGGTCTTCTGCCGTGGTAATCAGGATGGCAACATTGCGCGATGTCTGGCGGATTTCACGCAGTAATTCGCGCCCATGGCCATCTGGTAATCCCATATCCAGCAAGATGAAGTCATACTCTACCGCATCGAGGGCTGCCCGGGCGTCCTCCAGTGTCATGAACCAGTCCACGGCATGCCCTTCCAGACCAATCCGTTCCTGTACCGCTGTACCCAGATCCTGTTCATCTTCAACGATAAGGATACGCATTAACTCTGCTCCTTTTCCCGCACGGTCCGGGCATATAGCAAGGGGAGCACCAGAAGCGTCAGCAGAGTGGAGGATACAAGCCCACCGATGACAACACTGGCCAATGGCCGTTCCACTTCTGCTCCGGCACTCTGGGAAAACGCCATGGGGAAAAATCCGAGGCTTGCCACAAGAGCCGTAGCCATGACCGGCCGGAAGCGCGACTGGGCAGCCCTGAAAGCAGCCTGGGCAACCTGCATGCCTCTGGCGCGCAAAGCTGATATTTCACTGACCAGCACAACACCATTGAGAATAGCAACACCAAACAGGGCAATGAACCCGATGCCTGCAGAAATACTGAACGGCATCCCCCTGAGTGTGAGGGCAATAACGCCGCCGGTTGCAGCTACCGGCAGGTTGATAAACACGAGCAGGGCCGGAAGTAGGGCACCAAATGCGAGGACCAGCAACGCAAAGATCAGCCCCAGAGCAATGGGCAGAACAAGCTCCAGCCGACGTGTGGCAGATTGCAGGTTCTGGAACTGACCCTGCCATTCCATTGTGTAACCTGCAGGGAGTTTGACCTCCTGCCTGACGCGGGCCTGTGCCTGCGCCACGTAGGAAGCAAGGTCCCGGCCCCTGACATTAGCCTGTATGACCATGCGCCTGCGCACCCTGTCCCGGCTGATGCGTGGTGGACCGTCCACCTCATGCACATGCGCAACCTGTGACAGCATGACACGCCCCAGACCATCGGCCCGCCGGATCTGTAGTGTGCTGATGGCAGCAATGGACGCGACCTGATGGGCATCAAACCGGACCTGGGTGCTGATCATGGCATTACCCACAGTCACAGGGCGCCCTATGTGGCCACCGACAGCTTCTACCGTATCCAGAATATCCTGCATGGCAACATTCCGGCTGGCCGCCTGAATGCGGTCCACGTCAATGACAATCAGCGGCACGGTGCCATCACCCGCAGGGGCTACGTCTGCTGCTCCCTGCACGCCAGACATGACCGCAGCCACCTGATCGCCTAATCTGGCAAGGGTTTGCAGGTTGTCACCATAAATGGAAACAGCAATCTGGGTTCTGACACCTGACAGAAGGTCGTCCATACGCATCTGGACAGGCTGGCTCCATGAGTAAAGCGCATCGGGAAGTTCCCGCCGCAGGGTTTCATCCATTGCGGCAACCAGTCCGGCCTGAGTGTGTGCGGTTTTCCATGTTGAAGGGTCATTGAGGAAAATAAAACTGTCTGTTTCATTCACGCCCATTGGGTCGGTTGGTATGGCGGAGGTGCCAGTATTGCTGACCACGGCTTTGACCTCAGGAAAACGGCGGAGGATCTGCTCCTGCAGAGAAACGGATGCAAGTACCGTGTTTAAGGATGCCGAAGGAAGGCGCGTTGTTGTTACTGTGAGCGCCCCTTCATCCAGTTGGGGAATAAACTCTCCGCCCAGCCGCATTGCCAATCCGGCGGAGAGCACCAGAATGGCCAGAGTGCCACCAAACAGAATGCGGGGATGGTCTTTCCCCCATTTGACCATGATGGCGTATGGCGCGCGCAGGGTGGTTATCAGATACGTCTCGCCTTTGGGGTGCACACGTCCCAGCAGCAAAACGGAAAGAACGGGAACACAGGTAAAGCAGTACAGCAGGGAAGCCAGAAGCGCCATAATCACAGTCTGCGCCATAGGGCGAAACATATGTCCTTCTATGCCCTGTAACGTCAGCACCGGCAGATACACCATGATGATAACAAGTATGGCAAACCCTACCGGGCGTATGACCTGTTGCACGGATGAGATAACCAGAGCCGTGAAGTCCACATCAGGTTCTTCTTCCCGTCGTGCGAGAATATGCTCGACCACAACAAGAGAGCCATCAACAATCATGCCAAAATCAATGGCGCCAAGGCTCAGCAGATTGGCTGAAATGCCAAAATACCGCATGCCAGCCATGGTTGTGACAAGAGCGACCGGAATAACGGATGCAATAACCAGAGCCGCCCGCCAGTTGCCGATCACGACAATCAGCACGCCCACCACCAGCACGGCCCCCATAAGCAGGTTGTCACGCACAGTGGCAATGGTGGTGTCGGTCAATGTGGCGCGGGTGTAATAGGGGTCAAGCGTAACGCCTTCCGGCAGGGATTGCCGGATGCGGGGCAGGGCGTCCTTTATGGCCGCCAGCGTTGCATTCGAGCTTGCCCTGCTTTCCATCATCACTACACCAATGACGATTTCACCCTGTCCATCGCGGGTGACTGCGCCAAGGCGGGTGCGCATTCCCATGCCAACGTGCCCAAGGTCACGCAGGCGCAGGATAGATCCATCGCTATTGCTTCGGACAGGAATGTTCCCAAAATCATCCAGGCCGCGCACCAGACCACGACCGACAACAATCTGCTGCTCCGCATGGTGTGTAATCCACCCACCACCAGATGCGGCATTGTTGCCATCTATCGCGCGGTAGACATCTCCAGCAGAAAGATTGCTGGCAACCAGTCGTGCCTGGTCCAGTGTGACCTCATATGTTTCCTCTCCACCCCCGTTCACGTTTACATCCACCACACCAGGCACCAGACGCATCTGGGGCACCACGACCCAGTTCATCAGACGGTTCAGTTCTGTAAGTGAATGCCCCGCTCCCTTGATCTGGAATTGCATGATCTCACCCATGCCGGTGGCAAGTGGCCCCATGCTGAGTGTAATACCGGGGACGGATATGGTCGCTCGGGCCTGCTGCATCCGTTCATTAACACGTGTGCGATCGAGGTTGATGTCCGTATCATCGGCAAACTGTGCGTAAACGACTGAAACCCCGCTGCGGGAAACAGAGCGTAGATCCGTCATGCCAGGAATGCCGGTCATGCTTGTTTCCACGGGGAACGTAATCAGTTTTTCCACTTCTTCGGTCGCTAGACCGGGGGCGACAACAGACACAAGGACCTGCTTGGGAGAAATATCGGGCACGGCCTCCACCGGCAGGCCCATGACCACCATAACCCCGGCAGCCATTAACAGGCTCAGCCCGCCCATGACCAGCAGACGGCTGCGCAGCAATGCGTGCAGGTATTTGCGCACCATCAGTCCGCGTCCATTCCGGCCAGTTCCACAACGGAGCGCAATGCAAAGCTGCCGTGGACTACAACATGTTCCCCTTCCTTCAGCCCTGTGTGGATAACGGCCTGCTCACCATTGTCCATGGCAACACCCACCACAACCGGATGGTAATGTGTGTTGTCTTTCTGGATAAAAACAACAGACTGGCCAGCAATTTTCTGTATGGATTCAGATGGCACGACTAGCCCCCGGACACCATCTTTTTCGGAAAGTATTCCATTAAGCACCATACCGGGCACCAGTGTCCCAGTTGGGTTAGGTACAATGCTGATCAGCCTGACCAGCCCCGTAAGGGCACTGGCCATTGCGCCCACCGTATTGATGCGTGAGGAAACCGGTCCTGCAATGGTCTCCGTAATCTGCTGGACACCGGGCTGAATATGCGCTGCCTGCTCCGGCGTCACATCGGAGACAACCCATACGCTGGAAAGGTCCGCCAGTGTCATGACATCCTGTGCGGGGGAAAGGTCTGCCGCAACGCTAACATCGAGTGTCTGCACCACGCCATCCACAGGAGCAATCAGAGTAGACGTTTCGTCACGGCCTTTACGTGCGCCCTGTTCCGAAACCGAGTTGAACTCCTCCTTGAAGCGATGGCCCAGCGTATCGGCATCGGCCTGACGGGTCCGCACATTGGCATTGGCCTGCGCCAGCGCATCCTGTCTGCGGTGTAACTCGGCAATGGATACGGCCTGTCCCGCCAGCAGCTGTGCACGCTGTACAGCCATTGCAGCATCATGCTGTGCTGCAATGGCAGCAGTCAGGGCTGCCTGTATCTGTGCATCCTGTAACTGGGCGGCGTGCAGGGAATGGTCCTGATAACGCAGTAGTGGCTGCCCTTGGCGTACATGTGTTCCGGGCTGGACCAGCACCGCGAGCACCTTACCATTGCCTGCGGGGTGAATGTGCACAAGCCGCGTGGTGTCGGGCATGACCTGACAGACGACAGGTATGCTCGGAAAAACCGTGCCAGATGCAACGGGAAAGACCGTAATCCCTTCATGGCTGACCGCAGCGGCATCAAGGGAGATATCAGTCGGTAACGCCTGTTCTGCGGCATAGGCGGCAAACTGCGGGAAGGCGCTTGCAAAGCAAAGGAGCAGGAATTTTTTCATGGCACAACGCCCATGGCAAGCAGCATGCGGATGGTTGCAACACGCCATTCAATGTCTGCCCGCGCACTGGCCATCTGGGCGTTGCAGGCTTCCTGCCGGGCTTGCAAGGCCGTATTCAATGCTACTTCACCAACCCGCCATGCCCGCTCCTGCGCTACGGCACGTTTTTCCAGACTGTCTGCGGCTGTGCGCATGGTCTGTCGGGCGGTTGTTGCCGCCATAAGACGCTCGCGGACCCGCGTAATTTCCAGATGCACCATGCGGCGCGCCTGCATTTCCTCACTATTGGCCGTGGCCAGCCGGTTGCTGGCTTCGGACATCATGGGCGTATTGCGCACTTCACTCGGCAACGGAACGCTGAAGTTAATGCCTACACGGTCATCCCAGGGGCTGCCGTATTGTTTTTCATGGATGGCATCAATGCCAATTTCTGGATTAGGCATAAAAGACCGGCGCGCCAGCTTCATGTTTGCTTCCGCAGCTTCAACATTATGGCGCACGACTTTTATGCGTGGGTCGTTCTCTTCCATATCATGCGGGTCCACAAAACGTGCATGTGCCAGCCCATCACCGCTGTTAAAGTCCACTTCACTGGCACGCCCCAGCAGGACTTCCTGCTCGGCAAGGGCATTATTCATGGCCTCTTGCGCCAGTGTCTGTTCATTACGGGCATTTTCCAGTCCTGCCTGTGCCATCTGGCTGTCCGAAAGAGCCAGTTCGCCTGCGTGCACCGCGTGCGTCACATTCTGGTTGATCCGGCTTGTGGCGCTGTACAGCGCGTTTGCTACATTCAGGCGCGCCTGCGCGATCTGCAATGCTGCGGCAGCTTCCAGCACTTTGATCGAAAGCACCATATGCTCGACGTTAAGCTGCTCATTAATGGATTCAGATTCCGCACCCGCGACCTCGCGGGTAGCGCTACCTTGCCCGGGCAGCCAGAGCGGTACGGACAGACCGCCCTGATAGGTTGTGTATCCCTCATTACTGCCTATGGCATGGTCATCCATATACTCACCCGAGAGTGTTGGCCCGCCCGCAAACCAGGAACCAGCCGCACTGGCACGTGCTTTGGCGGAATGATGTCCCACCTGAAGTGCCTTACGCACGGGGTCAATGCTCCAGGCCATGCTGACCGCATCATGGAAAGACAGCGCCTTTTGCGGTGTCTGGGCCTGAAGGGAGGGCATGCCTATGCCCCAGCAAGCCACACTTAAAAACAGGACAAGCCGCATTGGATGACTCACGTCCCAATCATTGAGGAATAATTGGCTTGTTATGCGTCACGCGCGCCGCCAGATCGTTCCATAAATTCGTGGTCACGAGGTTTATGTCTGCTTTGACTGACGAGGGGGATTGTGTACGAGAGAAAGAGGAGAGGGACATCCGCTCGCCAATCACAAATCGTCCTTGGGCATACAGCATGGCGGAGATTGTTCCCTGCCGCCCTTGCCCCAACGGTCGTTTGACGGTGATCCGCATATGTGGAGGTGGGGCTGCTATAGTCTCAAATGCCTGCACTTGCAGCGCACCGGAAGGACAGGCAACCCCACCCAATACTGCTTCACGCAATACGGAAAATGGGTACCCACCATAGGTGCCATCAATATGCAGGCTAATGCCTTGCCCGATAGTTTTGCAAATATCTTCTGTAGCATCGTCTGCATGGGCCAGTCGGGGGCTCATGCAAACCAGACTCAGGATGATTACCCCATAACGGGCGAGCTGGATTGCGCTGTTGGTCTGTTCTCGTTTGTTAGTCACGTTCATGTCATCCTGTTGAAAGTCATAACCTTCATAACAGAGGAAAATGACGTGAACCTGAACGGCAGGGAAAAGGTAGAAAATCAGGCTCGCAGGGTATAGCGACTGTTTGCCTATGTCAGGCATGAGAGTGTAGGCCGACGACCCTTGCTCTCATGCCTATTTTGCCCCTTGCCTTTTGTTGCTGGAGCATCAAAGGGCAAGGGCAGGCTCTCCTAATTTTTTTGTGCAAGTCCCGCGGGTTTTGTGCGTAAAAGCCGCAGGGCGTTCAGGGTTACAAGAACGGTGGCGCCGGTATCGGCCATAATGGCCAGCCACAGGCCCGTCATGCCAATAATGGTTGTTACCAGAAAAACCCCTTTCAACCCGAGTGCGATGGATACATTCTGCCGGATATTGCCCATGGTCGAGCGGGCAAGGCGAATAAGGGCCGGAATGTCTGTAATACAGTTACGCAGTATGGCGGCGTCCGCGGTTTCCAGCGCAACATCTGTTCCCGATCCTATGGCAACACCAACGGTTGCCTGTTTAAGGGCTGGGGCATCGTTAATGCCGTCCCCCACCATCATAACCGGGCCACGTGCTGCCAGTTCGCGGATGGTCTGCTGTTTCTGCTCCGGCAGCAGTTCGGCTTCGTAATCCGTGTGCAGCAGGGCTGCAATGGCTGCGGCTGTGCGTTGGTTATCTCCTGTCAGGATAATGGGCGTGACCCCAAGGCTGCGGAGTTGCCGTATTGTTTCCTGCGCATCCTGCCTTGGTTCATCCCGTAATCCGATCAGTGCCAGAGCCGTGCCGGTATAAAGGACAACAACCGTTTTGCCTTCACTTTCCATGGCAGTGGCCTGTGCCGCGGCTGTGCTGGACAATGCGCCATCCTGCATTGCATGCCGGGGGCTGGCGATTGTTATGATCTGCCCATCAAGCATGGCAGACACACCCTTGCCCGCAATGGCGCGGCTATCCTGCACAGTTGGCAGCGCCATGCCTGCCGCTTTGCGTACAATGGCCTGAGCCAACGGGTGGTTGGAGGCTTTTTCCACTGCTGCGGCAAGAGCAAGAACTTCGGCCGTAGAGTGCTGATCCAGGCAGAGAATATCCGTTACCTCGGGCTGGCCCATGGTCAGGGTGCCTGTTTTATCCAGTGCAACCGTTTTGATTGCCGCCGTGGCTTCAATAACGGCACCGCCCTTCATAAGCAGGCCGTGCCGTGCCCCAGCGCATAGAGCCGATGCAATGGCGGCAGGGACCGAGATAACCAGAGCGCACGGGCACCCAATAAGCAGCAGGGACAGGCCACGATAGACCCAGACCGACCACGCCTGCCCAAAAAATAGGGGTGGGATAGCTACAACCAGTGCAGACAGAACTACAATGGAAGGCATGTACCAACGGCTGAAGCGGTCAATAAACCGCTGTGTTGGTGCGCGTGAGTCTTCCGCCTGTTCAACCATCCGGATAATCCGGGCAATGGTATTGTCTGCGGCTGCACGTGTTACCTGTATCCGCAGGGCTGTTTCGTTATTAATCGCCCCAGCAAATACCGGGTCGCCCGGCCCACGTGTTACGGGCATGCTCTCACCCGTTACGGGGCTTTCATCCACACCGCCGGTGCCAGAAATGATCGTGCCATCGGCAGGGATACGGTCCCCCGGCCGCACAATAACAATATCGCCGGGCACAAGTTCTGCTGCCGCGACGTCTTCCAGCATGTCGTTTTTTTCGCGCAGTGCCGTTTTGGGGACCAGCGTGCTTAACGCCCGAATGCCATCGCGTGCATGGCTTACAGCAACGCCTTCAAGCAGTTCGCCCACTGCAAACAGAAAGACAACTAGAGCCGCTTCCTGCGCTGCGCCAATAAACAGCGCACCAGTTGCGGCAATGGTCATCAGTGCTTCAATGGAAAAAGGCTGCCCTGCACGGATGGCGGCAAAAGCCCGTAAGGCAATGGGGATAAGGCCCGCAAGGCACGCTACAATAAAAGGCCAGTTCCCGGAAGCCGGCAGCAGAAGTGTTAGCCCCCATGCCACCACAAGCAAGGTTGCGGTGAGCAGAACAAGATGCCCTTTTCCTGTTCGGTACCAAGGCGCGGCGGTTTGTGTGGTGTGCTCGTCAGATTCATTGCGCGCGCCGCCTGCCTGTGCAATGGCTTCAATACCGTAACCAAGGCTTTTTACCCGGTTTTCAATGTCTGCCGGGGAAGTGGCATGCGCCGTTGCCGTAACCCTGAGTTTTCGGGACATGACAGATATTTCAACCGCTTCAATGCTGGGTAGCTGGGCTACGGCTCCTTTTATTTTTGTAGCGCAGGATGGGCAGTCCATCCCTGTTACGAACCATTCATGTGTATCCGGCATTATATCCTCCTGTCCCAACGAGAGAGAATGAGATAGCTACATCCTCTAGTAACTAGAGGTTCAAGGGGATTCTGCATGTTGAGTATCGGAAAGCTGTCTGGGCTGACTGGTGTAAAAGTGCCAACCATCCGGTACTATGAGCAGATCGGGCTGCTCCCCAAGCCGGAACGGAATGAAGGTGGGCAGAGAATTTACAATCATACCAGCCGCGAACGTCTGAATTTTATTCGCCATGCGCGCGAACTGGGTTTTCCGCTGGACGATATTCGTGAATTGCTGGCTCTGTCGGACGACTCCGACCAGAGCTGTGACGCCATTGATGCCATTGCAAAGCGCCAGCTTGCGGAAGTGGAGCACCGGCTTGTAAGGCTGAAGGCCCTGCATAAGGAACTTGAGCGTATGATAGTACAATGCACCTGTGGCACAGTGCAGACATGCCGGGTTATTCAGGTTCTGGGGGATCATGGCCTATGCGCGGCTGATCATCAGAAAATCGTGTCTCATGATATTGACCAGTAACGACGCAAATGACTGCTTGCTTGGAGTGCCCTGCCAAACTTCCTTTTACGGTATAAATATCAGGCGTGACTATGGCCTGATTTATCAGGATGATTGTGAGTAAAACTCAGCAATATAGTTCTATAAAATGCATATTATTCATGAAAAAATACTCAGGACTGAGAGTGCTACGCCGTAACACAGGCCGGGCCGGAATGATGATCTGATCAAACCTGCCAAGTCTAATGCAGGCGCTCTCGTGCTGATCGTTTTGGGGGAGAGTGCGTGTCAAAACCGGACAAGAACACACTGCGTCTTATTTTTCCGCAATGGCAGGGTGGGGATAACCCACCATATTATCTGGGGTCCAGATTGCTGGCATGGCTGGCACCCCCATCCCACGGACCGGTTGAGAAATGCTAACCATGCCAGGAGCGGGTTTTGTTATGATCAAAACCGAATTCGTTTTTGATCGTCTCGAAGCATTCAGCGTAGACGAAATTGTAACAACAGCTTTGGGACCGAACACGGCTTGTATCTCGTGATTCGATGGTTCAAGGGTATGTCCACTCTTAGGGGGCCAGCGGAAGCACCCTATGTCTGAGTGGGAGCGTAAGCTGATCTGTGTCGATAGTTGTCATTTTCAGCGTCCCAAAAGTGCTGAGGATATCTTCTCTGACACCAGATTAGTTGAGAGCCTCACGTTCTCCCGCTTTAGGTGAGCGTAACGAGCTGTCGTCTTGATATCGCTGTGTCCCAGCATACGACCGATCATCGTCAGGTCAGCCCCCATTTCCAGTGCGTCAGAAGCAAAGGAATGGCGCAGATCGTGTATCCTGACGTCCTCCAGACCGGCGGCTTTCCGAATGCGGCGCCAAGGCTTTTGCAGGTCAGTCAGATATGCACCCGTGCAAGAACCTTGATGGCTTCTTCACGTGCGAGATCGGCCGTCCATGGCGTCGAATTCACGCGTAGTTTTCGGACGGGCGTGGTGCGCCATAAGAGGGCAGGTATCACCCCGGATGCGCACGACATCACTTGCGCATAGGCTTCATGAGTAGAGACGGTATTTACCTGTCTACTTTTTCCGATCAAATGGAGGGGCAATTTTGAACAGATTGCAGATCGTCTATTTTTGAGTGAAACTGATGAAAAGCTGGAGAAATAAAATAAGGAAATTCATGGTCCTTTATATGTTAATAAAGGAGAAATACACTGTTTCGATGAAAATTTTGTAAGCTCTATAACAACCAAGGAAACGAAAAATGTCTATTGAAAAAATAATGGTTGAACTTGATTGGAGAGATATTTCAGATCATTATTACGAACGTCATGATGTACACACTCATTTGCTCTCGCTTTTCAAAGCCAGGAATGTTGTGGATTTTTCTGACCTGCTCGTTGGTATAGGCAATGGACATGGGAATTATAGCGCCTCGGATCATGAGTTAGGGCCTAAAATCCTTGAAGAAAATGTTAATTCAAGAAAGCGTCTTTATGACGTTTCTGAAAAATTTATGGAATTGAAAAATTCCAATACAGTTCCGAAGCTTATTCGCGATGCTGGCCTGAAGTACTTCCAGATAGGCGTCGGATCAGAGGCATCATGCATGCTTAACCCTGCCGTCTGCTGGGTAACCAATACAAAAACAGTCTGGGCACATCTCTTATTTAAGCATAATGGAAATGCTTCATTAGCCAATGAAGAGCTTAGGTTATACCGTAATGGCGAAGAAAATTCGGATATGGCATATAGCAAATGGCGAGCAATACATAAGGAAATGGGCGCGAGTTCTGATGTATTGATCAAGTATAGTGTGAAATATACCAAAACGAACGTTGAAAATATGAACTATTTATGGGCTGATTCCATTTCAAATGCCCTCTATGAGTTAAATCGATAAATCTAATATTAGATAGATGCACAGGTCGGAGAATCGTATATCTAAAATAGAGGTTGTTTTGATGACTACGAAACACGATATGGCATGGTTCGCTAGGCTCAGGACCCATTGATATGAGCGGCATGATGTGCTTCAGGCTCCCTGAGGAGACTGAAGATGAGAGACTTGTATTGGCTGATCGCAAGTGTGCGTACTCTTTAAGGCCAAGCATACGAGAGAAATGACCGCATCTCTGGAGAGACTCGTCTCTCAGAAAGGAATGTGTAGAAAACAAGGAATAAAGTATATTTTCGGCAGTATTCTGCCGTTTATTCCCATGTGTGGAGTCGGTGCCATTTTGTTTTATGCACATTATCCACAGGTTTATTCACGGGGGCTGTACCGTGGTTGTGAGTCAGGTTGAAAAGCGCTGCGTGTGAGCACGGATGGACCGTAACGCAGCGCTGATGGCGGGAAAGTCCGCGCCCTCAGGGTGTTATTCAGCGCCCTGATGTTTTTCAATGTCGTGGAATGCGCTTTCCACAGCAGTATAGAACTTGGATTCTGGGTTTTCGATACAGGACTGTTTTATTTTTTCAGAGCCATACGTCATGTTGCTCACAAAGTCATTCGGGTTGGCGTTGGGGTTAGCCTGCAGAAGGTCATTGCTCAGGCCACTGATATAGCCTTGTGCCCATGCCATGAATTTTTCATCTGCGCGCGGGTTGATATCCAGCAGCTTCAGATACTTCTCACAAGAAAAATTACCAAGACCGATAATACTCGGTTCGGCTTTTGCCGGGTGCGAGACAAATAGCGCAATACTTAAAAGAAAAACGGTTTTTACGGTGTTACTCCGTAGCATCATGGTTCTTTTCCTTCTGGTGGCTAATATGCCTGTTGGGCTTTGTTGTGAGTGCCATATGACATATTTATGTTGAAAAATCTCCATGTTCATAATGCAGACCCGGGTCTGGCATTGGATTTTGGCGGTTTTTATAATCAATTCATCTAATTTTTATATAGATGTGCGCGGGATTGGATTTTTCTGGATGATTACCCGGTCATTGTTATTCTGTAGTTGGTCAAAGCCAGCAGAGGCTTTGCCGACTTGAGGCCAAAGGAGCCAGTATGTCCTTTATTGATCAGCTTGGATTAGATCTTCCTTTGCTACAGGCTCCCATGGCGGGTGTATCCACTCCGGCTTTGGCTGCGGCGGTGTGTAATGCTGGCGCGTTGGGGGCCATAGGGGTTGGCGCCACAAATGCAGCTGGCGCGCACGACATGATTGCACAGGTGCAGGCACGCACTGAGCGGCCGTTTAATGTGAATGTGTTCGTGCACACCACACCGCAACCTGACCCATTGCAGGAGGCCGCGTGGCTGGCATGGTTACAACCGCTATTCGCTCAATATGGTGCGCCGGTGCCTACAACGCTGGAAGCACCCTACACCAGTTTTAATGATGACCCGGACATGCTGCCTATGCTGCTGGCGACCCGGCCGCGCGTTATCAGCTTTCATTTTGGATTACCTGCCCCTGAAGACGTGCAGGCATTGCGGAATACGGGCGCAGTTCTGCTGGCAACTGTGACCAGCCTGACCGAAGCCCAAATGGCCCAAAAAGCGGGTATGGATGGAGTGGTCGCCCAAGGTCTGGAGGCCGGGGGGCATAGAGGTCTGTTTGATGCCGCAGCCCCGGATGACGGGTTGGGCGTGGTTGCGTTAACGCGGCTTCTGGCGCGCTGGGGTGGTTGCCCTGTGGTGGCGGCTGGCGGCGTTATGGATGGCGCGGGCGTGGCCGCCATGTTGGATTTGGGAGCAGTCGCCGCCCAGTTGGGAACGGCTTTTGTAGCATGCTCCGAATCTGGCGCGGATGCCGCCTACCGGCAGGCGCTTATGGGGCCTGCTGCACACCATACCCGTCTGCTATCGTGTATTTCTGGCAGACCCGCACGTGGTCTGGCCAACCGTTGGAGCACATTGGTCGGGCCACAGCCTATGCCAGAACCACCGGCCTATCCCATAGCCTATGCCGCAGCCAAGGCGCTCAATACTGCCGCCCGCGCATGTGGAGAAACAGGGTTTGGTGCGCAATGGGCCGGGCAGGGAGCGCCGCTGGCCAGAGCCATGCCTGCCGCAGAGCTGGTGCGGACAATACAGTCCGAACTGGCTCTGGCCCGCATGACCCGTGGATAATTAGCGCCACGGGTCACGGCAATGTGCTGATCAGACCGCTTTAAGCTGGGCTTCGGCAAATTCGTAATTGGCCAGCTTGTCGAGGTAGTTGGTAATGTAGTCGGGGCGGCGGTTGCGGAAGTCCAGATAATAGGCGTGTTCCCACACATCCAACCCCAGCAGAACCTGCCCTTGCTCTTCGGCTACCGGGTTGGAGCCATTGGCGGTTTTGGTGACGGCCAGCTTGCCCGAGGGGGCGAGCACCAACCACGCCCAGCCTGATCCGAATTGCGAGATCGCGGCTTTTTTGAAGTCGTCCTTAAACGTTTCAACACTTCCAAAATCCTGCTTTATTTTGGCTTCCAGCGCGCTGGGAATGGCCCCGCCGGTGGGGGAGAGGTTGTTCCAGAACAGAATATGGTTCCAGTGCTGCCCTGCATTGTTAAAAACCGGCGCCAGATCGGACTTGCCCTTGGCGGCAAGAATGATCTCCTCAAGCGATTTGCCCTGTAATTCCGGTTTGGCGTCTACAAAACCGTTCAGTGCCGTTACATAGGCCTGATGGTGTTTGTCATGGTGCAGCTCCAGTGTTTCCTGACACATGCCTTTGTTGGCAAGGGCGTTGTAGGAAAAGGGGAGGGCTGGCAGTTCAAAAGCCATAACGGTTTCCTTTTATATCTCGTATTTTTTGCGGTGCGCCCTGGGTGCTGCATGGCATCTGCGCCAAGGGTGGTGCAGTTCCGCTATGGAGTAGTAACTCCCGCCTGTGCGTGGGGTTTCAGTCACTATTGTGTTTGAGGTCGAACTCCACGGGTACGGTCAGAGTGATCTGCTCCCCCGGCACGCTGTCTGGCGGGGTGGGCAGGGGTTCGGCCCTGTGGACAAGGGCCAGTGTTTCCTCATCCAGCAGAGCGTGGCCAGAACTGCCCGCCAGATGGGCGGACAGAACATGGCCTTTGCGGTCCATGGTAAAGGTCAGCATGGACGTGCCCTGCTGCTCAGCCATTTGGGCCTGCGCGGGGTAGCGTTTGAATTTTTCCAGTTGTCCCAGCAGTAAGCCCTGCCATGTGGCGGGTTCGTGCGTGTGCTGGGCCGAGGTCAGGCCCGGTGGCGGAGCGGCCTGCGCGGTGGATGCAGGGGCCGTAAAGGCTGGGGGTGCGGTGTTTTGCTCTGCTGTTTTGTGCAGGTCTGGGGCGGGCACTGGCACGCGTGGGGCAGGTTTGTGCTTTTTAACAATTTTGTGGAGTTTTTCAGGTTCTGGCACGGGTACCGGCGGGTTGGGGGCCGGTGCTGGCGGTGCTGCAACCTGTGGTGGAAGAACAGGTTCCGGATCGGGTTGGGAGAGGGTTTGTGGCGGCCCCGGTGGTGCGTCCGTTGGAGGTGCCGGAATGGAAACCGGGCTGGGGGCCAGATCCATGGCAATGGCCGCAGGGGCCGCGTCTGGCATGGGCGGGACGGGGGCAGGCAGACGCATGGCCCAGCACAGAGCACCTGCGCTTATGACGCTTACGGCCAGGAGGGAAAGCCCCCATAACCGTTTTTCACGCCGCTGTTCCCTGCGGAGCAGTTCTGTTTTCCAATGGTGGAAAGAGAACGCAAGCGGGGGAAGGGGGGTAGAGGCACTCATGGAGCCTGCGTGCCTTCTTCCTGCCCTTGCAGGTTCACTAATGCGACCTTGAGGTACCCTGCCGCGCGGAGCTTATCCATAACGCTCATAAGGGTTGCGTAATCCACGGTTTTGTCTGCGCGCAAAAAAATGCGCTCGTCCTTGTTCCCTTTTGCCGCAGTATTCAGGGCTGCGGGCAGGTCATTCTGGGTCACCGTGTCTTCGCCTACGGCCAGAGTCTGGTCTGCCTGAATGGTTACAAAAACCGGATTTTCCGGTCGGGGGGCTGGTTGCTGGGTGGATGAGGGCAGGTCCACGGGCACGTTTACGGTTGTCAGCGGTGCGGTGACCATAAAAATGATCAGCAGAACCAGCATGACATCAATAAAAGGGGTGACGTTAATGTCGTGCGCTTCGTGCGGGTTTTCATCCGTGTGGCGCAGGTGAATGGCCATGTTTGCCGCTCCTGTTATTCCGCGCCGGTGGCGCGGTTGCCAAAGCGCACAACGCGCCCGCCATCCAGCAGGCTTTGCATCCGCCCCAGATCGCGCGAGACCAGACGCATGATAAGGGAGGCAATATCGGCCACCTGCGCACGGCATGCAGCAGACTGGCGGGCCAGATGGTTATAAATAACCACTGCGGGAATAGCTGCGACCAGCCCGAGGGCTGTGGCCAGCAGGGCCTCGGCAATGCCGGGGGCCACCACGGCAAGGCTGGTGGCCTTGGTGGCGGCAATGCCGGTAAAGGAGGTCATAATCCCCCAGACCGTGCCAAACAGCCCGACAAAAGGGGAAGTCGCGCCAATGGTGGCCAGCAGGCCGGTGCCGCGCATCAGGCGGCGGCTTTCGGCAGCTTCCAGCCGTTCAAGGTGCAGCACAATGCGTTCCTTCAGGCCGTCCGTATCATCGGGAATATCGGCCGAGCGCGCACGTTCTGTTTCTGCCGCCATGACCAGTGTGTGGGCAATGCGGCAGCAGCGCGTATGGGCTTCTCCCCCATCCAGCGTTTCGGCTTCTTCCAGAATGGTTTCAGCTTCTGTCAGGCCTTTTTTCGTGCGGATGAACTCGACCGACTTGGCGATCAGCACAGTCCAGCTGAGCAGGCTTGCCAGAGCAAGAATGACCATAACGCTCTGCACAATGGCGCCTGCGCCAAGGAACATATCCCACGGAGAAAAATTCTGTGACAGTTGCGTGGCAGAAGGCATGGTTCAGACCTGTTCAATAAAAGCCCATTGAGTGACAGTGATGTAAAAACACCAGTTCCTTTCTTGGGTTATGGCGTTTTTTTCACCCATGAGCGCATTGGGGCTATGGTTGTGCCAGAGGTTCCACCCGCAACGGGTGAGTACTCGCGCAGTGGGTGAGCAATGCCTAAATGCGATTTTAATTGCAAGTGAGAATCTTTATCAAAGCAGGAAAATCCAGCGGGAACCGTTCGGTCTATAAAACCCGGTTTTGGATTGGTCTTTATTTTTTCAGGATGTAATAAAAAAACAGCACCAATGCGGTGCTCATTGGTTGTGGCAAAATTAACACAGCCATCAGGGCAAGGCAATTCATGATATTGATAATCATTTGCATATCAGCCCTGACTAAAATTATGTGGCGGTGTGTTTCAACCAGATTTTGAAAGCGTTCCGCCTTATCCCAAGGGCGGAACGGGGAGTATTAGGGCATGGGTTACACACAGCGGCCCCCAACACAGAGCAAAACATTGCGCACAGCCATGGCCATTGGTGTTTCGGTGGGGTTTGGTTTTGCCGCAGGGGAGGCCGAGGCGCAGGATCTGCCGGGGGGAAGCGAACCATCCTCGTCCGATCATGCCATCAGGCTGCCAGCCGTGCGGGTTGGCGGACATACCGGGCAGGATGACCAGAATGGTTATCAGTCTGGCAATACCAACAGCCAGATTCTCAATATTTCCAGAATGCCCGATAGTGTGCGGGACACGCCGCAAACAATCAGCGTTATTCCGCAAGAGCTGATCAAGCAGCAGCGCGCCTTTACTCTGGATCAGGCACTCAGCAATGTGCCCGGCATTACCATGTCCACCGGGGAAGGTGCCGGGGGGCTGAACGGCGACCAGTTCCGTATTCGTGGCCTACAGGCACGTGGGGATATGTACACCGACGGCCTGCGCGATTTTGGCACCTACACGCGCGATATGTTCAATACCGAGAGTGTGGAGGTCATTAAAGGCCCATCGGGTGAATATTTTGGCGCAGGCAATGTTGGCGGTGTGATCAACATGAGCCAGAAACACGCCCACCTTGGCAATGCCTTCAGTTATGACCAGTCATTTGGCAGTGGCCCCCTCTTCCGTGGAGCGGGGGACATCAACTACCAGATCAATAATGACATGGCCATTCGGGTGAACGGCATGTTCAACCGGCAGGATATTGTGGACCGCAATAATGTCAGTGCAAACCGTTATGGTGCGGCGGTGGACTTTGGTGTGGGCCTGCGCAGCAAAACATCGTGGCATCTGACATGGCAGTGGCTGGGGAGCGACAGCAACCCGGATTACGGGGTAAGCATGTTGCAAGTAAACGGCATATATCGCCCGATTACCGAATACGGCCTGCCGCGCAACACCAGCTACACCCGGAGCTTTGACCGCGACCAGTCCAATATTCATGCCATTACATCGGCTCTTAAATCCGAGGTTAATAGCTGGCTGACCATTACCAACGACACCCGCCTGAGCCTGTATGACCGTGAATACGCAGCCACAACTCCGGCCGCCTGTAGCGGGGCCTGTGCTACGGCGTTCCTGAACGGTGGCAACCCGACCCTGCCTTATGGCGCAGGTGGTGGCGTCGCATACCGCCAGCAGGGCTGGGGGGTGGAAAATGTGTTCATGGGCCGTGCGCGCTTTAACACCGGGTTTATCAAACATGATGTTAAGGCCGGTATAGATATCAATTATACCAGCGATAGCCGTTGGCCGGGCAGCTATGCCAACCGTAGCAACAACCAGACCATCCGTAACCCGCAATATCAGGCGAGTGGCACAACAATCAGCTTCCCCGATGCAGGGTACGGCAATGCCAATGCGCGGGATCTGGGCCTGTTTATTGCGGACAAAATCCAGTTGACCAAGCAGCTTGCTCTGTTTGGCACCGGACGGTGGGATTCCTTCTCCAGCACGTATTATACCCGCGCTACACAGGCCAATGGTCGTGCGGAGCAGAAGTCTGATCGCTGGAGTCCATCGGGTAGTCTTGTGTATTCGCCTTTCAAAATGGCGTCTTTTTACTTCACGTTCGCCCGGTCCTATAAGCCGGTTGGCACGGATGTGTCCTCTCAGGTTACACTCAGAACCACCACACACGACGTGGCGCAGAAAGGAGTTGACCTGACCCCCCAGCGCAGTGACCTGTTTGAATTTGGCACCAAGGCTGACTTCCTGCACAAAAGACTGGGCACCACACTGGCCTTTTTCCAGATTAGCGAAAACAATTCACAATACACGGACGTGAATGGTGATCTGAAATCCGGTTTTGGAGATGCGGGGAGTGGTCGCCGCATCCGTGGTGTTGAACTGAGTGCAACCGGGAAAATTACAGAAGACTGGCAGGTTTTTGCATCCTACTCCTACATGGATGGCAAAGTGACCCATAGCACTACCTCCAATGGCAAGACCGCGCCACAGGTGCCGCATAATTCCATGTCTGTCTGGAGTTCGTATGATCTGTCACGTGCATTGCTCAGCCCCAACTGGGGTGATCTCAAGATTGGTGGCGGGGTGCAGTACGCATCGGGCTACTGGGCCGGGCCGGATACGACCAATACCGCGCGCATGCCCAATAACTTCAACTTCAACGGCATGCTGTCATGGGAGTACAGGCATTATCGTGTGTCCTTCAATGCCAATAACATTACCAACCACCTGAACTATGCATCGTCCTTCTCTGGTAGCCGCGCGGTGCCTGCGGCCGGGCGTACCTTTATTGGCAACGTTGGCGTGACATTCTGAACAATGCCAGAACCGGTATTGCACAGAGCCGGGAGCACGCTGCCCTCCAACACGAACGAGGGCAGCGTGCCGCCCACGCCAGCCACCTTAACGCAGGGGGGGAGGGTGCCACCCTCCCCGGTGGAAGGGCAGCTTGTGCTGGCCCAGATCTATCTGGATCGGGGGCAGATGCAGGCAGCCTTCAGCATGATCGAGGTTGCCGCCAGAAGTGGCCAGCCTGCGGCCCTGAACATGCTTGGTCGCGCCTACGAACGTGGTTGGGGGGTAACACCCAACCCGTTAGTGGCCATGCAGTATTTTGAAATGGCGGCCGGGCAGAATTACGGCTGGGCTTTTTTCAATCTGGCTGATCTGTATATGGCTGGTCATGGCCCGCCGCGTGATGTGGCGCGGGCTTATGGCCTGTACGTTCAGGCCGCTCAGGCAGGTGTTGCAAAAGCACTGAACATGATTGGGCTTTTGCACGAGGATAATTCCCCAAAAGGTCTGTCCGTGGCCCGTGAGTATTACGAGGCCGCAGCAGAGGCGGGGGATTGTTGGGGAGCGCTGAATATGGCCCGGCTGGCCTTGCAGAATGGAAATATTTCTATGGCGCGGGAGTTTTTTCAAAAAACACTCGAAACCGGGTTCGAGGCGTGTTTTCTCGATATGAAAAAACTTCTGGCTTTTATGCCCGCACCCTATGGTGCGGACCTGATGGCCCGCACCAACCAGTGCCTGTGCAAGCAGGCTTAGTGCTTGGGGTGGCGGCCCGGACCTGTCTCGCGCAGGAAAAAGGTCAGCACCCCAGCCAGCACAATACCCACCAGCCCAAAGCTGAAAGCTTGTGAAAACTGCACGCCAGTTAAAGGCGCTCCGTGGCCCAGATGCTGCAAAAATGCTGCAAACAGGGGCGATACAATGGCGCTCATGACAAACACCAGAAAATTGATGGCCCCCGTTGCACTCCCCTTGACCTCATCGGCATTGACCTCCTTGATAATGGAGTAGGGGATCATGGCCGCACCGGAGGATACCCCCAGCACAAACGCCAGAACATAGGGGGGAAAGGTGTTGCCCGGCAGGTAAATAATGGCGGCTACGGTTAGCGCCATAACAACAATACCGCCCAGTAGCACAGGTTTGCGGCGGCCTATGCGGTCGGTCAGGTAGCCAAGGGCGGGGCAGCCAACCATCCAGCCAACCGGCACCATGGCTGCGCGCATAACGGCCTCATGGTACCCAATGTGCCAGCTCTGGGTTAAAAAAGTTATGCCCCATGTCATGCTGCCAACGGTTGTTGGCAAAAACAGCAGACCCGAGCACAGCCCGCATAAATAGGATTGAGGGTTGGAGAGTACGCTCCTGTACGGCGTAAACATGGACCCTGCCGGGTGGACAGCGGTTGTTGCACTTTTGTGTTCCTGTGGGGTCAGGAAAAAAATAAACACGGCCACAAGTGCAATCAGCCCGCCCGTATCAATCCAGAAAAAATGCCAGTTGATCACGCCATGAATCAGCCACGCCACGGTGGACTGCCCCATGGCGCCCCCCATCATGCCCGCGCATTGGGTTATCCCTACGGCTGTGGCCAGATGTTCTTTGGAAAAACCACGCGCGGCAAGGTACACCGCCCCGACAAAAGCAAAAGCCGACCCCGCACCCTGCATCAGGCGGCCAAGGCTTGCCATCCATTCGTTCCCCCAGCCAAACAGGCATGTGCCCGCAGCCAGAACCAGTGCCCCAAAGGAAATGGTGTATTTGGCCCCCCACCTGTCCACCGCCGCCCCGGAGATAATGGAGCACAACGAGTAGGTGTAGTAATAAAGTCCAAGCAGGGAGCCTAAACCAACGGTTGTCAGCCCGAAGGAGGAGATCAGCTCCCCCACCATAACGCTGGGTGCGGAGCGGGTGGAATATTGCAACCAGTAGAACACCAGGCACAAAAACCACGCCACAATATAGGCGTTCTGGTTGGTTATGGCCGGTTTTTGCGTGGATGGAGGAACAGGTTGCGGGGCCGGGGGCATGCGATTATTCCGTTAATTCATATTTAAATTAAGTATTTTGTGGCGCACTTATAAAAAGGATTTCCCGAATTTTTACAAGGTAAGGCACGCTGCCCTTATTGGCGCTTTGGGTGCAATTCAACTTCAGGCGATGCACAGGCGCGTGCGATAGCAGCCTGTGCGCGCGGGTGAATATTTTTTTGGACTAATAAGGGGGTGTCTGGCCAGTATAAGGCTGTTCTGCCCAGCAGGGGCGGCAGCCATGGACCGACCAGACACAAATGGGTTAGCGGGCGTTGTGGCGCCCGCCTTGGGCTGCCATGGTCATGCAGCCGTTGGGCAGGTCTGCTGGCTCAGGCGAGCAGCAGCACAATAACCAGACCCCACATGGTCAGCAGGGTATTGCTTACGGCGTAAGGCACTGTGTACCCCAGCATGGGCACATTGCTTTTGGCAACATCCGCCACCATAGCGACCGAGGCCGTGCTGGTGCGCGCTCCCCCACAGCAGCCCAGATTGATTGCGGGGTCAAAGCGGAAAATATATTTGCCAATAAGGGGGGCCAGCAGCATGGGTATGGCGCTGGCGAACACCCCCCAGAAAAACACGCTCACACCCGCTTCCTGCAACCCCCGGATAAAGGTTGGCCCGGCGGAAATACCAACAACTGCAATAAAAATGTTCAGACCAACCGTGTTCATGAACCACACGGAAGCCGAAGGCACATTGCCCAGCTTTGGCGTAACACCGCGCAGCCAGCCCAGCACAAGCCCTGCGATCAGCGCCCCGCCGGAGGAGGAAAGGGTAATGGGCACACCGCCAATAGGCAGCACGAGCGAGCCAAGCAGCCCCCCCACAAAAATACCCCCGCCCACCAGCACCATACTGGTGACATTGGTGGGGCGGTCGGCATAACCCACATTTGCAATCACATCGGCCACATGCCTGCGGCTGCCGGTTATATTAATGATGTCCCCCCGGTTGATTGCGGTCTGGGAGAGGACGGGGATCTCCACATTCATGGAGCCACGGCGGATGGAGTTAATGTAAATGCCGCGGGCGTAAGGGGCGGTGGACAGGTCAACAAGGCGCTGGCCGCTGAGCTGTTTGCTGGTCACAATCACATCCACCGTTTCCACGGGAATTTCGATCAGTTCCTGATCAGCCACTTCTTCGGCATGGTTGGACCAGTAGACCAGCGCGTCATGCGGGCCGGATACGGCAACAATGTCGCCTTCTTGCAGGAGGGTTGTGTTGTCGAACGGAATAATTTTGCCATTACGACGCAGATTTTCGAGAAAAATACGTTTGTCCTGCGCTTTTTCCGCATCCGCTACGGTTTTGCCCGCAATCAGGCCGGCCGTCTTCAGCTTGTAGGCGCGCATAATGTAGGTGTGCCACGCGGTATCCGCGCTTTCGGTTGCGGAGCGGATGTTCATATCCCGCTCATAGCGTTCGCACTCCTCTGCCAGATTGATGCGCAGGATTTTGGGGCCTAAAAATGCCAGCATCCAGCCTGTGCCCACGGTGCCAAACAGGTAGGTTACCGCATAGGCCACGGGTATGGCGTTCAGTTCGGACTGGATATGCTCGGGCGAGAGGCCGCTACGGTTGATCGCATCGGTTGCCAGCCCAATGGAGGCGGAAATGGTTTGCGATCCGGCCAGAAGCCCTTCCGCCATGCCCGGCCCGTAGCCCGAAACAATGGCGGCCACATACACGCACACCAAGCATAAAGCGGAAATAATGACGGCAAAAATAGCCTGCGGCAAACCGTCATTGGCTATGCCACGGACAAACTGTGGCCCTACGCCAAAGCCCACGGCAAACAGGAACATAATGAAAAAGACGGATTTGACCTGAGGCGAAATGGCAATGCCCAACTGCCCGACCAGAACCCCGGCCAGCAGCGTGCCCGTAACGGCCCCAAGGCTGAAACTGCCGAATTTGAGCGACCCGACCCAAAACCCGATCGCCAGTGTCAGAAAGATCGCCAGTTCAGGAGAGGCGCGGAGCGTCTCTGCAATCCAGTGCACTGTCATGTGTAAGCTCCTTCACCCGCAAGTGACAGCCTTGCAGAGCCGATGCAAAAAAAATGCTCCCGCACGGTGGGTGCGGGAGCGGCACGCGGGCGTGTTCAGCCCTTGTTTCTGTCGGGAACACGCTTGAGCAGTTTCAGGCCCAGAGCTTTGTTAAAGCCGTGGATTTCCTTCACATCCAGCTTGCGCATAAAGTCCACAATACTTTGTGTAATCACCTGCCCCGGCACCATAATGGGGAACCCCGGAGGGTAGGGAATAACAAAGTTGGCAGACACCAGTGCCGGGCCAGATTGCAGACGCTGGGCAATTTCGGGGCTATCGAGTGGAATATATTCGCACTCTGCCTCGTTATACGCATCGTAAAAAGCTCGGCGGATATCGCCGTGCAGGGTCTTGGCTGTGGGCTGGTCGCGGTAACGGTCATCAAAGTGGCTGAAGTTGGGGAGTTCTGGCAGGTCGTCCACCAGTTCATGCACTTTGTTTTCAAAAGTTTTCCGATAACCATCGTCGTTATCAAGAACTTTCTTTTCAATGTCCGTGGCAATATCCACCAGAACCCGGATCAGCAGGGCAATGTCGGACCGGTTGTTGTTGATGTTGGACTGGAGCAGAACGCTGTTGCGCGATGTTTTGTTGAGCTGGATATTAAACTTGTCGGCCAGAATGTTCTTGAACGTTGTGCCATCAAAACCCGCCGCCCCGCAGGACAGGGTCATACGCGTGGGGTCCAGAAGGAACTCATCCGTTTTGATGGACTGGAGGGCTTTGTCCCAGCTTATGTTGGGATCATTGTAATCTGCAAGACCAGATTTGCGGAATGCCTCGGGGATCATTTCAGCATTGTTGAGCACGCGGAAGTATTTGGAAATCAGCGGGTGGCTGTTGATCTGTTTGCGAATTTCAAGCGAAATCTGCAAGGCGTTGCTGACCAGTCCATACCCTTCAAGCTGCATCTGGCGGCGGGCCACATCGAGCGATGCAATAATCTGGAGGTTGGGGCTGGTGGAGGCATGTGTGAACACCGCTTCGTGGAACTGGGATTCTACATGCTCAAAGTCCACATCCTTGACCAGCACAATGGACCCCTGCCGCAGAGCGGACATGGATTTGTGCACCGAGTTGGTCTGGTACACCCGCAGCCGCACCGCGCGCGGGTCGGGGACCAGCCGTGTGTTCAGCAGGGTTTCATCATCAGGGTTTTTGCCCAGAGCGCTGGCCTGCTCGTCCCATGCTTTCTGGGCTTCCGGCCGGGCGAGGGATTCGGTCAGGGCGGCGGCGGCCCCCATGGCGGTGCGCTGGCGCAGCAGGGGGGACCAGTGCGCAAAGCCAAACCATGCCTCGTCCCACAGGAAGATCAGGTCCGGTTTAATGGCAAGGCATTCTTCCATAACCCGGCGCGTATCATAGACATGACCGTCAAACGTGCAGTTGGTCAGATCGACCATTTTCACACGCGCAAGGTCACCGTGCGCCTTGAGCGCCAGCAACGCCTGTTTGATCGTGCGCAGGGGCACGCCGCCATACATGGAGTATTCCACCAGCGGGAAGGCTTCCACATAGTAAGGCTGCGCACCGGCAAGCACACACCCGTAATGGTGGGATTTGTGGCAGTTGCGGTCCAGAATAACAATGTCGCCCGGAGCCAGCAGGGCCTGTAGCACCATCTTGTTGCTGGTGGATGTGCCATTGGTGACAAAAAAGGCGTGGTCAGCCCCAAAGGCCTGCGCCGCCATGGACTGCGCGTCCTTGATGTTGCCGGTCGGCTCCAGCAGGCTGTCCAGCCCGCCGGTTGTTGCGGAACTTTCAGCCAGAAACAGGTTGGGGCCGTAGAACTCGCCCATGTCGCTGATCCAGTTGGACGTAAAGACCGACTTGCCGCGGGCTATGGGCAGGGCATGGAAGGTTGCAATAGGGCGCTGGGCATAGCGTTTGAGGTTATCAAAAAACGGCGTTCTGTAGCGGTTGCGAATGCCTTCCAGAATGGAAAGATGCAACTCCAGCGGTTCTTCCATCTGGTAGAAAATACGGTTGAAAAACCGGCTTTCGGGCTTGCCTGCCAGTGTTTCAATGTTTCTGTCGCTCAGAAGGTAGATATCCATTTCCGGGCGGATTTTTTTAATGGCCTGCGCAAGCTGGAGCACAAGTGTTTCGTCATCCTCAATGCTTGAGAAGTCGATCACACTCTGAAAAGCCGCCAGAAGGGGGTTTTCCGCCGGGCTTTGTGCGGTAAAGCCTTCGTACAGGACCACAGCCCCAATATCGGGGTTCAGCAGGATGCCGGTCAGGGCGTCCTGTGCGTTGCCCACAATGACCGGCTGGTAGATAAAGTCGTCTTCCGCACGGCGCACACCGCGGGCTTCTTCCTGAATAAGCGGCCAGCGCGAGGGCGCGTGCGGCACAACGCTCAGGACCTCAAAATACGGCGTGTTTTTAAGGTGCGTTATGGCTTGCGGCAGGCGGTTAAGGGGTTCGTCCTCATGGTCATCCATGTTCCACGATGCGGCGTCGCGGTGGTATTTGCGTGATACAATGGTGGTGGAAATGCGCTGGGCAAGGCGCAGGAAGGCCTTGCTGTCATCATCGTTCAGGCAGGCTTTGAGCCGGTCGAGCAACTGCGCACCCGGATAGGCAAAAAATCGTTCAACCTCATCCAGTTTTTCCAAAGATCTGGAAAGGCTTTTTTTAATGTCGACACCATTGGCCGTAGACCATTTGCGTGCAAGGTCAAGGACCAGTAGCCACCGGTCCGCGCGCAGGGCGGGTGTGGCCAGAGATGTGCTGATAAGCGAACGCGCAGGCTGATCGCAAGGAGTGCTGGACGTCATGAAGATTTTTCCTGTTTTGTGAAAAACTGAAGAAAAATAAGTTTATTTTGGTGGAGGTCTGTTCTGCTGTGGTGGCCCGTCATTTGTTGACAGGAATGGTCACCACGGCTCCGGGGTTCAGGGTTGTTTTGGACAGTTCAAGCAGCATCTGGGTAATGGTAAAGGCCAGTTTGCTCTCAAAATCCCCGCGATCAATCCAGTAATAGTAATGGTCGTACAAAATGGCGACAAACGCATTGTCTGGCTCTTTGTGGCCCGAATGAACGTCCATAAGGGGTTTGGCCCCGGTATTGCCGCCATTATCAACAGATTTGCGGGTGTTCCCGGACGAGACTTCATCGTCTGGGATCTGAATCTGGTAGGCAATCTGGCCCAGAATGCTCAACATGCTTCTGGTCAGCATTTTAATCTGCCCCGGGCTTGGGGCGCCAACGCCGTAAACCACTTCCATCCGCTCGTATTTGGGCGAAAAGTTGAGCTGCTTTCTGGTTTTTTCAACCAGAGCGGACAGGTTTGGGTCTGTTGTTGAAGAAATACTCATGAAAACACGGCTGTTTTCACTTTCTTTTCCACTTCCGGGTGCCTGCTGCAACTGGATGTTCAGCAGGCCCGCCGCCTGCAAAAGACGCAGGTCATGCAGCAGGCTTAAAAAATCCGCACTATGGGCATCGACCTCGGCATCCAGATCGCCCGCATTGCGCGAAAATGGGCGGTTATTACTCATAAGATCAATAGACTGCACGGAAAGGCGCAGCAACACATCTATGGGTAGGCCACCCATGGCCAGTGGCAACAGGCTGGCGGGGGGCAGGGGGCGCAAAAAATTATGGGCGTAGGCATCACCCGTTACGGGCTGGAACGTAAAGGTTGGGCTTTCCTGTAATTGCGCGGCTATGCCCCCATTGGGGCGGATGGGAAAAGTGTCGGATGCAACACCAAGAAAACCACTGCGCTGTAGCTGGTAACCCGAGATGAGCTGTGTTGTATCCAAAAATCCGGGTGTATCGGCGTAACGCAGGCGCACAAGGTTGGAAAGTGTCTGGCGTTTACTGGCCTCGATCATGGAACTTGCGTATTGGTCCTGATCTTTTCCGAGTTTATAACTTCCAATACTATAGCAGCCACTTGTGAGTAAAATGAGAGAGCTACACAATATTCTTTCAGCTACACGTTTCATGTGTCACCTTTCAGAATGCTGGATTGGCTCAAACATTCTATACAAAATATATAATAAACTATTTTAGAGCATCATTTCTGGGTGTGGGCAAGGTGGAATGGGGGAATAACTTTTTTGTGACGCTCTTTTTCTGGTATAAATTGTTTAGTATTTCATAACGTGTCAGGTAATACTTAACATAATATTTTCTGGCATAATGGGGCGTTGTGGTCTGGGGCACTCCCACACGCCAGTCTGGCGGTAGGTGTTTGTGTTTATCAAGAGAATAACGGAGGTTTTTCACACACAGCCACCTGTTATGGTGGTGCTTGTCAGGGCGGAAAAGGGGAGTGTGTGTGTTGGTGTCCGCGGCGGGATTCGAACCCACGGCCCCAGGATTCATCCCACTACAGCTTTCACTGCCGCTGCGTTGCCGGAGCGTTTGTGGGCTGGACTGTCCCTTTACCATAGACCTGTGTTTGCAGGTCTTTAGGCACCGCCCGTCCAGTCTCTACACCTTCCGCCCGTAAGGAACGGCTTGGCTCGGGATTGGCAAGGCCCTTGCAGGCCGTAGCGTTCCCCGACTTTGAGCGGATTCACCATAGTGTTTCCAGTTATGGTGCCCAATTAAATAGGAATCCTGTGCTCTATCCTACTGAGCTACGCGGACACACCGTTTTTGTATACTGAATGCCCCCCCGCCGGACAAGGGGAAAAGCAGGAACTAGCGGCGGCTGTACAGGGCCGCGCGGGCTGCCAGCGTGGCAATGTGGCGGCGGCACAGCAGCACATCGGGCGCTCCCGTTTGCTTGCAGGCCAGCTCCAGTGCCTGTAGTTCCGCAAGCTCCTTGCTCAGTGCAGGCAGGGACCAGAACTCCAGCGCGCGGCCAAAGCTTGCCGTGCGTTTGAAAAACACCGGCGGGCGCAGGGTTTTCAGCGCGTCACTGCGGCTCTGCCCCGCAGCCATGGCCGCACGCACCCGGCGCAGGCGGTGCATATGGCCCATAAAGGCCCGAATAATGGCAATGGGGGCGGTGCCTTCCGCCAGAGCGCGCTCCAGGGCTGTGTCGGTCTCCGTCCGGTTGCCTTCAGTGGCGGCAAAGGCTGCATCCTCGACCGATACGCTGCCTGCATCGCCAATACAGGCGCGCACGTCTTCAAGGGCCAGTGTGCCGCCATCTCCTGCGTAAAGTGCCAGTTTTTCCACCTCGCTGCGGGCTGCCGCGCGGTCAGCGCCCAGCCTGCCAGCCAGCCAGTGCAGGGCGTCTGCCTCTATCCGGACCTGATGGGCTGCCAGCATCTGGGTAATCGAGGATTCCAGATTGCGCCCTTCCTCGGGGTAACAGCCAATACTGGCGCACTGGGGCTGTTTTTCCATGAGTTGGCGTAGCTTGGAGCGGGAGGCAAGGCCGGGGGCTTCCAGAATGACCAGCGTGTCCGTGCTCTGGGCCAGAACATGCTCAACAGGCTTGAGCAGTGCGTCCGAGGCATCGCGCACACGCACAACGCGGCGGCCACCCATAAGGGAAAGGGCGGTTGCTTCTTCTTCCAGCCTGTTGTGGGTTTCGCGGTCCAGCAGGGCAATGCGGAACGGGTCGTCCAGCGTGCCAGCCAGCCGGTGCGTGGCCTGTAACGCGCGTTCGCGGATCAGCCCCGTATCTTCCCCGTGGAGTAGAATAACGCGCCACGCTCCGGGGTCGTTCAGAACGCGGGCGGTGCCTCGGGCATCTATTTTCATGACCAGCCCGCCCGGCGGTCAGAAATTGGTGTCAATGGGTTCGCGCCCGGTCGCCATGTTCGGAATGGCGTCTGCCCCTTCCTGTTCCATGGCAGCGCCCCTGTCGGAATCGGGAATGAGGTTGGGCGAGGGGTAGAAGGCTTTGGGCTGGTTATCGGGTACGGCGGCGGGGGTTGCGTGGGTTCTAAACCACGTGGCCACCTGCTGCGTAACCTGCTCGCCCAACGCTTGCGCCACGCGGCCGCGAACACTTTCCATGTTCAGGGCCAGTGCAAAATACTGTTCGTAGGTGTTTGTGTACCCATCCAGCGTTTGGGTGTACCCTTGCGCGACCAGTTGGGGGGCCTGTTCAATTGTCATCAGCCGCCAGTGCGCGGTGGCCAGCATACGGGTCCGCCCGGTGGTGTTGTCACCATGAATGTCAATGGCTTCGGCACTAAGGGTGGGCAGGACGACAAGCTTGTATTTGTGTGGGTCTTCCGGCCCATCGGCTGCCATCTGGCTTTGGAGTGCAAGCCGGAGTTGCTGGCCAAAACGCTCTGGAATATTGGCAACGTAAATGTCCTGCAACTCGGCGGACACATCAACCGCCCCCTTTTCCTCCCCGTATAATGGCTTGAACCCGCACCCGCTGAGGAGCAGTGGGGCTGCCATAAGAGCGGTGGCTGCCAGTGTGGCCTTGCCGAGGGATAAAAGGGAGCGGGTCCGGGTCATCAGCCTGCCGTTACAAAGTTTACAATGCGGTTGGGCACATGCACGCGTTTGACAATGCGTTTGCCCTCCAGAAGCCGCGCCACGTTGGGTTCGGCTTCCGCCCGTGCCAGCACGGCGGCGGGGTCTTCATCGGGCAGGGCTTCTATGGTGCCACGCAGCTTGCCCAGAATCTGCACGGCTATGGTGACCTGCGTTGCCGCCAGCAGCTCTGGCAGGGGGGTGGGCCATGCCTGTGTTGCGGCAAGGCCCGCACCGGGTTCCAGACCTGCAAACATTTCCTCGGCCAGATGGGGCATCATGGGCGCGCAGAGCAGGCACAGAATGTGGGCGGCTTCGCGCCGGGCAAAGTCCATGCCTGCAACACTGGCGGTTTTTTCCGCATCCGCCAGAGCGGAGGTCAGTTCGTGCAGGCGGGCAACCGCCACGTTAATGGCAAAGTTTTCCAGCGCTTCGGTGACCGCGGCAAGGGTGCGGTGGGTGGTGCGGCGTAGCGCGTCCGCCTTGCGGTCTATATCTGCCGGGCAGGGGGTGTTGGCAGGCACGCTGGCGGCCACGCCACACACGGTGCGGAACAGGCGCTGGGCAAAGCGGGCGGCACCGGCCACACCGGCTTCGGTCCATTCCATATCCCGCTCGGGGGGGCTGTCGGACAGAACAAACCAGCGGGCTGTATCGGCCCCAAAACGCTCGATAATGGCAACAGGGGCCACCGTGTTGCGCTTGGACTTGGACATTTTTTCCACCCGGCCCACAGTTACGGGGTCGGTGGTGCCGCGCTTGACCACACCTTCGGGCGTGCGCTCCACTTCCTCGGGGTACAGCCAGTGGCCTGCGCTGTCCTTGTAGCTTTCATGGCTGACCATGCCCTGCGTAAACAGGCCCGCAAACGGCTCATCCACATTCAGGTTGCCGGTGCGGTGCATGGCGCGGGTAAAAAAGCGGGCGTAGAGCAGGTGCAGAATGGCGTGTTCGATCCCGCCAATATACTGGTCCACGGCCAGCCAGCCATCGGCGGCTTCGCGCACGGTGGGGGTGGCGGCGTGGGGGGCGGTAAAGCGGGCAAAATACCACGAACTGTCTACGAACGTGTCAAACGTGTCGGTCTCCCGCGTGGCGGGCTTGCCACAGCATGGGCAGGTGGTGTGCTTCCATGTGGGGTGGTGGTCCAGCGGGTTGCCCGGCCTGTCGAAGGTTACATCCTCGGGCAGCGTGACCGGGAGCTGTGCATCGGGCACCGGCACAGCGCCACAGGTGGGGCAATGAATAACCGGTATGGGACAGCCCCAGTACCGCTGGCGCGAAATGCCCCAGTCCCGCAGCCGCCAGTTGACAACCCCTTGGCCCACGCCAAGGTCCTGCAACCGCGCAATGGCGGACTTGCGGGCCTGTGCGGTGGTCTGCCCGTCCAGAAAACCGGAGTTGATCATGGTGCCATCGCCCGCATAGGCGGTGGTGGTCACGGCAAAGTCAGCCTGATCCTGCCCTTCGGGCAGTACTACGGGTATGATCGGCAGGGTGTATTTGTGCGCAAAGTCCAGATCGCGCTGGTCACCCGAGGGGCAGCCAAACAGCGCGCCCGTGCCGTAATCCATCAGCACAAAATTGGCGATCCAGACAGGAAAGCTCTTGTCCATGAACGGGTGGTTCACGCGCAGCCCGGTATCAAACCCGCGCTTTTCGGCGGTTTCCACAGCTTCGACCGATGTGCCAAGGCGGCGGCATTCCGCCACAAACTCGGCAGCCTGCGGGTTGCTTTGGGCGACCCACTGGGCCAGCGGGTGGTCGGGGGCAATGGCAAGGAAGGACATGCCAAACAGCGTGTCCGGACGGGTGGTGAACACTTCCACCGCGTTCAGGTTGGTGTCCAGCCCGGCAGGGGGTTCGTGCAGCGAGAAGGTGAGCTTGGCCCCTTCGGAGCGGCCAATCCAGCGTTCCTGCATGGTGCGCACGCGCTCGGGCCAGCGGTCGAGCGTTTTTAGCCCGTCCAGCAGGTCCTGTGCAAAGTCGGTAATGCGCAGGAACCACTGGGAGAGCTGTTTTTTTTCAATGGGCGCGCCAGAGCGCCAGCCCTTGCCGTCCACGACCTGTTCGTTGGCCAGCACGGTCTGGTCCACCGGGTCCCAGTTCACCCAGCTTTCGCGCCGTTCCACCAGACCTGCCTGCATGAAGTCCAGAAACAGCTTCTGCTGCTTGCCGTAATACTCGGGCAGGCAGGTTGCGATCTCGCGGTCCCAGTTGAGGGAGAAGCCCAGCCGCTGCAAAGTCGTGCGCATGGCGGCAATGTTGGCGAGCGTCCATTCCTGCGGGTGTACGCCCCGCTCACGCGCGGCATTTTCCGCCGGTAGGCCAAAGGCATCCCAGCCCATGGGGTGCAGCACCGCAAAGCCGCGGGCGCGCTTGTAGCGGGCAATAACGTCGCCTAGCGCATAGTTGCGCACATGCCCCATGTGGAGCTGCCCCGAGGGGTAGGGAAACATTTCCAGCACATAATATTTGGGCTTATCCGCCGGAGGGACATCGGGCACGGTAAAAATATCGGCTTGTTCCCACGCCTTCTGCCACTTTGGCTCAACTGCGTTAAAGTCATAGGAAGGGGATGGGCTGGAAGGCTGGGACATGGAATTTGGATCTACGCTTGCAGGCTATAAGGAAAAACTAAGGACAAACACGGCCAGGGCCGGGGGTGTTAGTCCTGATTGCCGTTATCGGCGCGGAGTTTGCGCGCGCGGGAGAGAATGCGCGTGGCAATGTCGGACGCCGTGTTGGGGGCTGGTGGGGTATCCACCCATGTGCCGTCCTGTTTGAGCTGGCGGAACACGCTCAGGCGCAGCGCATCCGAGCGCAGGCGGCGGTCCAGCACAAAGGCGGTAATCTTGAACCGCTCATCATGTGTTGCGGGGGGGGTGTACCAGTCCGTCAGGATCAGGCCGCCTTCCGCATCAGCCGTGGCGATTGGCATGAAGGAGAGGGTATCCAGCGTTGCGCGCCACAGGTAGGCGTTTACGCCGCCTTTCAGGCTGGCTTCCCCCCCGGATGCGCCGCGGTCTTCAACCAGCAGGTGGTTCTGTGGGGCGGTAATGCCATTGTGGGAGTGGTCAAAGAGTGAGCACGCGCTGAGCATGCTGACCCCGGCCAGAGCTGTGGCGGTGGTCATCCATTTGCCAAAAGGCATGGGGTGGGGGCGACTTGCAGCGGCATGGCTGGGCATGAGACGGCGAAGCATGGCGTTGATGTGGCTCCTTGGCACTTGGGTATCCGTCTTTCCCGGTCCGCCGGATAAAAAAGAAGTCAGGTCTGGCTGGCGGCACAGGTGTTCCTGTCCGTCTTCATATCCTTTCAACTCTTTTCCGCCAAGCGTCTGCGTGGCCTGTCTGCTCTGGTGTGGGGGTGTGTTGCGCGCTCAGGGTTGGGGCAGGTGGAGCGCGTGGCAGAGTTTTTGCCGCATAAACAGGGGCAGGTAGGCATAGTGCCCCTCTATGGCGCAGGGGGTGAGCGGGGTTTGCAAACGGTGCAGCCGCTGGCGGTAATCCTGCGCTAAAGACTGGTGGCCCAGCATGTTGGCCGCGGCAAGGGCTGGTACCAGAATGGCCGAACGGTCGGGGGAGGTGGCTAGAATGCCGCGTGCGTGAAGCAGGGTTTCCTCATACTGGTCTGCCAGAAAACACGACAGAATAAATTCCTGATCCGGCGCACTGAACTGCGGCATGGTGGAGACCATGCTAAAAAAATCGGTGTAAATGCGCGCTGCGGTCACCGCGTCTCCACGGCACAGGGCGTCCAGCCCATCGGGCAGGGCCAGCATGCTTGCGGGGGAATCGGTGGGCAGGCTCAGGTGCATCTGGGCAAGCAGAAAGCGCGCCTCGTCTGGCTGGTTGGCGTAAAACAGGCCGGTGCTCAGCAGGTAGCGGGTGGCGCGATTGCCGGGGAACAGGGCAAAATTCTGCTTGAGCATGGTAATCATGGGGCGGATGGCGTCCGCCACGGGCACATGCCATTCATCATACATGCGGATGAGCAGGTAATGCGCGCGCACAAACAGCAGGAACTGGTTTTCCGGTGCGCGTTTTTCCGCCTCATTCAGCAGGTGTTCAATGGTGTGGTACAGGCCTGCATCGGCGCGCATGCTCAGGGTAAAGGCCCGCAGACCCAACCCGAAGGGGGAAAGCTCGGCTACGGGAATACTGGCCATTCTGCGCGCTTCAGTCTTGAACAGGCTCAGAATCAGTATGGCGGCAAACCGGTTGGACAGGGCGCGTAAGGTGGTGGGGGTCAGGGTAAGCCTGTGGCCCCATACGATCGTGTCGTTCAGGCGGGTGTCAAACGCCTGCAAAAGACATGTGAGTGCCGACCCGCTCCCCCCGGTTATGGTAATGCCGATGAGAAAATCCCACCGCCCCCGTGCGGGGAGCGACGGAAAAGGCGAGGCGGCAAAATGCTCGGTCTGTACGCTTACGTCCAGTACGCCGTGCATGGCCAGATCCAGCCCAAGCTCGCCACGGAACTGTTCGGCCAGAGCCACGGTTTCCGTGTTGTTCTGCTGTTGGGTGCAGGCCAGAAACACCGTGGCGCTGAGCATACACCCGGACCCGTCTGCCACTGTCTGCGCGGGATGCGGTGTTTGGGGCAGCGTGTGCGCGGCCGCCTGTGTGTTCTGGAGGTGTGTCGCCCGTAGCTTTGCAATCAGGCGCATGGTCTCCTGCCCCGGTGTGGTGGCAATGGCGTCCTGAAAAGTGCGGAGGCAGGTTTCCGCACTCAGTAAGGCAGTCCCTTCCTCCTCGCTGTGCATGGCGGCCAGAATGTTGGCGCGCCATGCGCCCTCGTTTAGCGGGTTCAGGCGGAGCAGCCTGCGCGTTGCGGCCATGATTGTGGCGGGGGTGGGGGCGCTGGCCAGCAGGGCTTCAAGCTGTGCAATTTTGTGGTCAAGCAGGCGGTTACGTTCTTCCTCCAGCCATACGGCAAAGCCGGGGTCCACCGCGCTCAGGTCCTCCAGCAGCGGGGGCAGGGGGTCGGGCAGGTCCATAACCGTCTGGGGTGTGGCGCGCAGCACATGCTCGGTATCAATGTCGGTCAGGTTGGGGCGTATGGCCAGTGTGTGGCGCTGTACGTCCAGGACTTCCGGCCCAAGGGGGTGGAGAACGTCCATCAGCCGGTGGATTTCCTGCCTGAGGGAGGCGCGCGCCTGTTCGGGCGCACGTTTGCTCCACAGTAGTTCGGCCAGCCGTGTGCGGGCGACAGGCCGACGGTTGGACAGGGCCAGAATGGCCAGAAGTGCCTTGGTTTTGGTGCCCGTGGGTAAAAGCGAAAGCCCCGTGTTAGACAGGACGCGCATGTGCCCCAGCAGAAAAATGTTGAGCAAGGGGCGGTCTGGTTGTGCGCCTTTATCTGTGGGGGGTGCGTGCATGGGCAGATGGGTCCGTTGGTTACCAGTAGTTGGTACCGGTCACGAACATTAAGATCATTCACGCCGGTCAGAAAAAATTATTTTAGTAATCCCCTGTAAAAAGAAGGTTTTAGCAAAAAGTAAACTTAACAGTTATGTAATATTTTAGGGTGTGATGGCAATACAGGAAAGCCCCTGTTGGCGCAGGGCAGAGCATATGGTGTCGGTCTGCCCTGCGGGCAGCCCCGCAAGCCGTGTACGCCATACTGGCGCACGCCCGGCGGGTGTGACCTTTTCCACCCGGTTCTGGGCGTGGCTGAGTGCGGGGGAGGACTGCCGGGCGAGGGCTATGGCATGCATGGCCCGCACGGGTGTGGAAAAAGCCCCGATCTGAATAACAGCGTTACCCGTAGCCCCCGCAGGCCGCCAGACAATGCCCGAACCGGCAAGGGGGGCGGAACTGACAGCCCGGTACGTGTCGGGCTGGTAGCTTGCGGGCTGGAGGTCGGAGGTGTCCGCTCCCTGTGGGGTGGGGCTGTCCGCTCCGGCGGAGGGCGGGGGCAATGTGTCATCCTCCATAGGGGGGGCGCTGGCCGGGCCATAGGGTTGGGGGGTGTTCTGGACCACCTGCACCGGGGCCACCTGTTCTGGCGCTAACGTTGGCTCGGACTGTACGGGCAGGGAACTGGGGGGTACGGGGTCGTTCAGGTGGGGGGTAATGGCGGCCATGTAAGTGCGGGCATAACCGGGCAGGGGCGCCCCGCGTGAGCGGTGGTTTTCCATGCATTGTGGTCCGCAGTTATAAGCGCCCAGAAAATCGGGCGAGCCAAAACGCTCGTAGAGTTCGTGAATATAGCCGGTAGCGGCCATAATATTGTCGTGCGGGTTATAGGGGTCGGAGCCAAGGTGGTAACGCTGGGCCAGCTCGGCGTAAGTGTCCGGCTTGATCTGCATAAGCCCGACCGCGCCGTGTACCGAGCGTGTCAGATGCCCGTTTATGTACTGGTGGCCCCCCGATTCCTGCTGCATGACAGCCCGGATCCATGACTGGGGAACGGAAAACCGGTCCGAGGCTTCGTGAATATACGGCCCCCACGGATTAAGGGCCGACCCCGGCGCATTGTACGATGTTTTGCCCGGCCCCGCGCAGGCGGACAGCACAGCCAGCCCGCCCAGAGCGATAAGGGAAAAGGCCCTGCGCCAGACACGCTGGTCCGCACAGGTAAAAACACGTAGCAGCATAAAGCCCATGGTGCCCGTTCGGGCGGGCGGATGCAAATGGTCCTGCCGTGCAGGGGGTTACCCTGCCGGAGTTATTTGCCGCGCTGGCGCATGCCTGCTGTTATGTCGTTCATCAGGTTCGGGTTTGTGCGGCGGATCTGGCCCGCGCGCAGCACACTGGCGGCGGTATAGCGCGGCCGGGTTGTCCAGTTTTCCAGAAACTGGAGATCGGACAGGGTTTCTGGCCCATGCTGCCTCAATGTTTTTAGGGCGGCGGGGGTAGTAATCCCTGGCGTGGTGCCGGGTTTACGCAACATAATGATAAGTCCTGTTCGTTAACTGCTCTGCTCTTGACTGTTGCACAAGAGTGCCACTGCGCATCTGGTGCGCGGTCTTAGAACACCGACAATGTGTCAATTTCAAGCATTAAGCGGCTTTGTCATAAAACCATGACAATAAAAGAAATAACTCTTTAATTCTGTTAGGTTTTTTTTGTCGTGGCCTGTAAAATTTCCGTGCCCAGCAGCTCCAGCGCGGTGCGTAGCGAATCATCTGGCATGTCGGGCAGGGTGCAGGCGGGGGCGTGGTTTTTGCGCGCAGGCTGCCTGCGGCGTGTGCCCGCCGTGGGGTCCTGCACAAAGCGCAGCCGCGCCACCAGTGGCTCCCCGCACCATGTGTTAATCCGCGCCATAAGCATGTCCGCCTGATGTTGCAGTTCCATGGCAACCGGCCCTGCGCAGGCAACGGTCAGCGTGGCGGCGCTCAGCCTGTGGGGGGTGGTCACGGCGGCATGGGCGGGGCCTACAATATCTGCCCAGCGGGCAAACAGCATGGCCCCCGTGGGGGAGCGGCGGCGGAAGGCAGGGGCGGTCACGTTGGGCAGCAGGGCCGCCAGTGTAAGGGCCTTCATGACCCGGCGCGGGGGCGGGGCCTCCTCCTTTGCCCGTGCACGGGGGGCGGGCTTGCGGGGGGGGCTGGCCTGCCTTGCGGGTGCTCCCGCCTTGCCCGAATGAACTTCCTTCGCCATAACAGCCTCCGTGATTACGCCACCCGCCCACGCCCTGCTGCACTGGTATGACAGACACCGCCGTACCCTGCCATGGCGGTGCAGGGAGGGGGAAACACCCGACCCGTATCGGGTCTGGTTGAGCGAGATCATGCTTCAGCAGACAACGGTCAAGGCTGTTGGGCCGTATTATCTCAGATTTGTGGAAAAATTTCCAACTGTTCAGGCGCTGGCCGCCGCCCCGCGGGATGATGTGCTGGCCGCATGGGCCGGGCTTGGCTACTATTCCCGCGCGCGCAACCTGCATGCCTGCGCGCAGGCTGTGGCGGCTCTGGGCGCGTTCCCCCGCACAGTGGAGGGGCTGCGCGCCCTGCCCGGTATTGGTGCGTACACCGCCGCTGCTGTAGCCGCCATTGCCTTTGGCGTGCCGGTTGTGCCGGTGGATGGCAATGTGGAGCGCGTAACCGCCCGGCTGTACAATGTGCAGGCCCCATTGCCTGCGGCGCGCAAAACGCTGGCGCAACTGGCCAGCGGGCTTAATACGGATGCCCCGGCCCGCGCCCGCCCGTCCGATTTTGCACAAGCACTGTTTGATCTGGGGTCTTCGTTGTGTTCGCCCCGCCAGCCAGCCTGTGGGCTGTGCCCATGGCAGGATGTGTGCGCGGGCCATGCACAGGGTACTGCGGCCACATTGCCGCGCAAGGCCCCCAAGGCCGAACGCCCCGTGCGGTATGGCGTGCATTTTATGGTTATGGACGCAGCAGGGCATGTGCTGCTGCGCAAACGGCCAGAAACCGGGTTGCTGGCCGCCATGACCGAACTGCCCGGCACAGACTGGCGTGCCGCACCCTGGACCGAGGCCGAAGCCCTGACCCATGCACCCGTTGCCGCCCAGTGGTGCAACGCGGGTGCTGTTAAGCATGTGTTCACGCATTTTACGCTTAATGTGGTGGTTTACGCGGCGCGTGTGGCGCGTTTTTCCAATCAGGATGTCGGGGAAGGGTTTTTGCTGCCTGTGGCGCAGGCCAAAACCGCATCCCTGCCATCAATTATGCAAAAATGTATGTCAACAGGATACGACTTCCTGCATCGTGCATGAATTCAAAGGCGGTGTTGGCACACCCGGCCAACGGCCCTTTGGGTCGGGCTATAAAAAAGAAATAAAGAGGTTGCATGGTTTTCCACCATATTCCGCCACAGGCCCAACAGTCCGCTCAGGGGCAGCCGCGCGGTGGCAGGCCGGGTGTGCTGCTGCTTAACCTTGGCACGCCCGAGGGTACGGGGTACCGCGCCGTGCGCGCCTATCTGTCCGAGTTCCTGTCTGATCGGCGGGTTATTGAAGGCTCGCCCCTGTTCTGGCAGCCTCTGTTGCAAGGTGTGATCCTGACCACACGGCCCAGCCGCAGTGGCCGCGCCTATGCCCGTGTGTGGGACGCCGAACGGAACGAAAGCCCGCTCCGCACCTACACCCGCCATCAGGGCGAAAAACTGGCCGAGCAGTTTGCAGCCGATGGCGTGCCCGTGGCGTGGGGCATGCGCTATGGCCGCCCTTCTGTTGCGCAGGCGCTCCGCTCGCTTATGGAGCAGGGGTGTGACCGTATTGTGTGCCTGCCGCTGTACCCGCAATACAGTGCGACCACCACAGCCACGGCCAATGACCAGTTTTTTCGGGTGTTGATGAAGCTGCGTAACCAGCCCGCCGTCCGCACCGTGCCATCCTTCCCCGATGATCCGGATTTTATTACCGCCGTGGCCTCCTCCATCCGCGAGGAGCAGATGCACGCGGACCGGCCGTTCCAGATGGTTGTCGCCTCCTTCCACGGTCTGCCGCAGCAATATGTGGACAAGGGCGATTCGTATCTGGCGGAATGCACCCGCACTGTGGCCGCCCTGCGCGCCGAACTGGGGATGGACGAGACCACCCTGCCCATGACCTTTCAGTCCCGGTTTGGGCCAACCAAGTGGCTGGAGCCGTACACAGCCCCCTTTATTGCGGCGCTCCCGGCCAGAGGGGTCAAACATATTGCGGTGGTCACCCCCTGCTTTATGGCCGACTGCCTGGAAACACTGGACGAAATTGGCCACGAAGTGCGCGAGGAGTTCCTTAAGGCGGGAGGCGAGTCCTTTACCCTTGTTCCCTGCCTGAACGACAGCCCAGCCAGCATCCGCCTGCTGGAAAAACTCGCCCGGCGTGAACTGCTCGGCTGGCTGTAACCCGCAGCCTTACCCCACCTACAGTGCTGCGCGTGGCGCCTTGGGCCGTGGGAGGGGTGTTTTATCGGGGAACAGGCAGCTCTGCTGTGCCGCGCACCGCCAGCATTCGGGCTTGCGCGCTTTGCACACGTAACGCCCTTGCAGAATGAGCCAGTGGTGGGAATCGCGCACCATGGGGCGCGGAATCCGGGCTTCCAGCTTTTTTTCCACAGCTTCCACCGTGCGGCCACGGCCAAGGCCGGAGCGGTTGGCCAGCCGGAAGACATGCGTGTCTACCGGCACTGTGGGCTGGTCGAACGCCACATTCAGCACCACGTTGGCGGTCTTGCGCCCAACACCTGCCAGTTTTTCCAATTCTTCGCGCGTGCCGGGAATCTGCCCGCCATGCTCGGCCAGTAATTGGCGCGAGAGTTCAACCACGTTTTTGGCCTTGTTGCGCCATAGCCCGATGGTGCGGATCAACTGGCCCACCTGCTCGTCCCCCAGTGCGGCCATGGCCTGCGGGGTGGGGGCGGCGGCAAACAGGGCTGGAGTGACACGGTTGACCGAAGCATCCGTTGCCTGAGCGGACAGCACAACAGCCACCAGCAGCGTAAAGGGGGTGGTGTAGTGCAGTTCCGTCTGTGCATCCGGCCATGCGCGGGACAGATCGGTCAGGAACAGGTGGACTTCTGCCTTTGTCATATCACGCGGGGCGGTCTGGGCGGGCGTGCTGGTGGGGGCCGCTGCCGCAGCTTTTGCACGGGGTTTTGGGGCGCTTTTTTTGGCCTGCGCGTTGGCTTTTGTGGCTCCGCCCGCCGGGCGGGTGCTGGTGGTTTTGCCGGTTTTGGGTGCGCTTTTGCCGCCTCCGCTTTGGGCGTGCGGGTCCGAACCGGCGTTGCCCGGTGCAGCAGGTGTGGGCGTGTTGCGCTCGGGCACTGGGCCGTCCTGCGCAGGGGCGCTGTGTGTGGCGGAGGGGCTGGTCGGGCTTTTGCGCGGGGTCTTGGGGGGCATGGGGCTTGTGTATCGCAAAGGGGTGGGGGGTGCCATTTTTCCAGCGGTGGCGGATTTGCGCAATATCGCGCCTTCACGATACAGACTGAGCACCTGCCCCGCCGGTGCGGACGAATACGCTTTTTTCGGATTTCTGGTTCATGGTCACTTCTGCCTCGCGCTCCTCCTCTGCTGCGCGCAAAACATCCCTGTTTGTTGATGTGCTGGGTTTTGTCATCCGCCTGTGGCTGGCTTTTCCCCTGCCTTTGGCCGTGACCGTGATTACGGTGTTGCTGGCGACTTTGGCTGATGTGCTTATGCCGTTGGCTGCGGGCCGTCTGGTGTCCGATGTGGCGGAACCGGCCAGCCAGTCCGCGCGGCTGCACGATGCGGAGTGGATGGTTGCCGCCCTTGCGGCCTGCGGGTTTGGCAGTGTTGTGGCCAAACGCTACGCCTACCTTGGTATTACGCGGCTGACCACGCGGGTCATGCAAAAAATCGGCACGGAGTCGTTTGCCCATGTGCAACGCCTGAGCACGGACTGGCACGCCAACACCTTTGCAGGTTCCACCGTGCGGCGGCTTACGCGCGGCATGTGGGCGGTGGATATGCTGGACGACACACTTCTGCTCATGCTGCTGCCCGAGTTCTGCCTGCTGGTGCTGACCACGCTGGTGCTGGGCTGGCACTGGCCCGCCATGGGGGCCATGCTTGGGGTTTTGTCCGCGCTGTTTGTCGCACTTTCGTGCATGCTAACGCTGCGTTATGTGGCCCCTTCCGCACAGGCGGCCAATGCGGGGGACAGCAAAGTGGGGGCCGCCCTTGCCGATGCCATGACCTGTAATGCGGTGGTCAAGGCGTTTGGGGCGGAAGCGCGCGAGGAGGCGCGACTGGCCAACACGCTGGACCAGTGGCGCACGGCAACCGCACGGATGTGGATACGCGGGACCGATAGCGCCAACATCCAGTCCGCCGCTGTGGTGGTCATGCGCCTGTCATTGGCGGCGGCTGCGGTCTGGTTGTGGTGCAATGGCCGTGCGGGACCGGGGGATGTGGCCTATGTGCTGACCATGACCTTTCTGGTGCAGGGCTACCTGCGCGATATCGGGCAGCAGGTCTCGGTCGTGCAGCGCTCGGTGAACGAAATGGAGGAACTTCTCCTGCTGTGGCGCACACCCGCAGGGGTGGCGGACCCCGCACACCCTGTTGACCTGCACGTAGCGCACGGGGCTATCGCGTTTGACCACGTGACTTTCCAGTATCCGGGGCAGCAGACCCCCCTTTTTACCGACCTGTCAGTGCAGATTGCGCCGGGGAGCCGTGTGGGGCTGGTTGGGCCTTCGGGGTCTGGTAAATCCACCTTTACCAAGCTGCTTTTGCGCCTTTACGCACAAAACAGCGGGCAGGTGCTGATTGATGGCGTGGACACGGCCACCGTGCGCCAGTCCGACCTGCGGCGCCAGATTGCTCTGGTGCCGCAGGAGCCTATTTTGTTCCATCGCTCGTTGGCCGAAAATATTGCCTACGGCAAGCCAGACGCCACGCCCGAGCAGATTGCACAGGCCGCCCGTCTGGCCAATGCCGCGGAGTTTATAGAACGCCTGCCCGAAGGCTACGCAACACTGGTGGGGGAGCGGGGCATTAAACTCTCGGGTGGGGAGCGCCAGCGCGTCGCCATTGCCCGCGCTTTTTTGGCCGATGCCCGCATACTGGTGCTGGACGAGGCCACGGCCAGTCTGGATTCCGAGTCCGAGGCACAGGTGCAGGAGGCCATGGAACGGCTGATGGATGGCCGCACGGTGCTTGTTGTGGCGCATCGCCTGTCCACCGTGGTGGGGCTGGACCGCATACTGGTCTTCGACCACGGGCGGATTGTAGAAGACGCCCCACACGCCCAACTGGTCCAGCAACAGGGCGGGCTGTACCAACGCCTGTATGCTTTACAGACGTTATAGGTTTTTGCTGTGTATTTTAGATTTTTGTCTGGATGGTAGGGAGGCTTTGGCGGAGGGGAAGTCCGCCTAACCCACGCCCCATACCGTTCCATGGCGTTCCAAAAACCATTGGTTTACCAGCGCATTACGCCCCTTTCCGTCCACGGTTGTTTCTGGACGTTCCCCCACATTCCATGTTTTAAGGGGGGTAATAAGAGGGGTAAAAGACGATGAGCCGACTCCCACCCAACCGACTGACAGCCTTGCAGGCATCCAAACACAAAAATGGCGGCCTATGTGACGGGGGCGGTCTCTGGCTTATGGTGGTGGGAGGGTCCCGCATTTGGGAGCTACGCTTCAAATCCCCCATAACAGGCACCCGCCGCCAGATGAGCCTTGGCAGTGCGCACAGTCTATCCTTGGCCGATGCGCGGGTGCGGGCTTCTGAGTGCCGTAAGGTGCTGGAAAGCGGACTGGACCCCATTGCAGAGCGGGAAAAGGACAAGGCCATAATCCATAATTTCGACAGGGCACGGCATTCGTAGAAAGCAGAACTCTTTTCCAGACCGTCCATGGCTTGAGATGTGCGTTCGATAGGAGGTTTCTTTTGAAAGTGCGTGCCGATCCTCCCAGTCATTCGGTATCATCATTCTCACCCGTGCTTTTCCTCAACCGCACCCCAGCCCCACCACCGTTTTCAGCAATGAACTCCACGCCTGCGGTCTCTAGAGCTGTGCGAATGGCGGACAGTGTGGACTGGCGAGGGGCGACTTCTGCCAGTTCGATACGCGCAATGGTACGTTTAGGGAGGCCGCTTGCGGATGCCAGATCATCCTGCGTTAAGCCTATCAAGGCGCGGGCTGCTCTAATCTGGGCGGGGATAATGTCATTATTGATGACTTTTTCTCTCGCATCCATAAAATGACAATGTCATCAATGGGGACACCTCGCAAGAGAGCTTAAGCGACCGGATGGGGAGCTACTACCTTCCCGCACCCGGCCTAACCACAACCGCGCTTATTTTAACGACCCCAGCCGTTTCTGCGCGCTAAGAGAAACAGAATTTCGGCATCTTCCAGCGTTGGAATTCTGGCTTGTCCCCGAGCTGGCTGCATACGTCCCTCATGACGCCAAATAAAGCGATATCCTCCAAGGTTTTCTTTACCATCTTCATAAATGACTTTTTGCAAACACAACTGCCAATCACCCTTGAGGTGCTCGGGATGAATAACTTCTTCTAGAATGCGTACGTCCATTTCTCACCATTTAGGAATCAAAGTGACATTATGATAATGACTACTTCGTAGTCCGCTGGAATCAAGTTTTTAAATTTTGTCCCACCGGCCTTCGAATTTAGTATCAATATACCGAGAGGGATCTACCCAATAAAGCGGTCCATTAGGGTCTTGCTTCATGCGCTCAATCACGTCCTGCCGGTTCAGCAAAAAACATGTTGGCGTCTCTGAACGCACATTGATGGTAATCGCCATCCAATCGAACGGGAGACTGTCTGGCCCAGTGATATCCGCGCCAAGACTGACAGCGGCTTTGCTGCTAAATGCACGAGATTGGATAAGAAAAGGGGAACTGATTCCTTCTTTCTTAACCTTAAGTAAAGTAGATTGTTTTTGAGTTTCTGACGCAGGCAAAACTTCCCAGCCCCGGCGCGCCAACTGCCACGCAATGTAAGCCACACCAGCTTGGGCTGTTCGAGCTTTGTTGCTCAACCGTTTGTATCCTTCCTCAACCTAACTCCAGCCCCATCACCCCCGCCATTCTCAGCAACAACTTCACTTTTCTTTTGCTCTTTGGGGTGTGGGAACGGGGGCTGCCGGTGCTTTCAGATCGGAGCCATCGCGGGGAATAAATTTTGCTTCGGGAATACCGGAATCTTCACGCAGCTTCTGTTTTTCTTTCTCGCGCTTCCGTAACGCTTGAGCGGCAGGCCCCAGCAGACGGACGCCTGTCTCTCCAACGAACTCGACCCCCGCTGCCTCCAAGGCTGTGCGGATGGCTTCGATTGTACGGGAATAAAGGGGTTCGCCACGTTCTAAACGAGTAATCGTCGTGGGAGAAACATTGGCAGCAGATGCCAAATCACGCACGCCCAGTTGTAAGGCGGCACAATGACCCCTCTGGAACGTGCAGCTTACTCTCTGAACTGGCAGGCCGACCACCAACGCCGCGTTGCCGTGATCTGTGACGCCCTGACCGATTACCTCAGCAACAAGGCAGGTGGCCCCGATAGCGGGGACGCAGACCTGTGCGGAGGGGTGGCCCTGTTCCTGTCGGCTTATATCCGGCATGGCGCAGACGTGGCCGCAGAAGACGCCAAGCACGCGGAGGCTGACTTCAGCTTGTCATATCGTGTTGCAATACCTCTGAACTGTTTAAGTCTGGCGAAGAAGCGTTCGATGATGTTTCGTTTTTTA
>NZ_CAWUEO010000003.1:0-88163 GCF_963921165.1 Acetobacter zythi | reverse complement strand
TAAAAAACGAAACATCATCGAACGCTTCTTCGCCAGACTTAAACAGTTCAGAGGTATTGCAACACGATATGACAAGCTGAAGTCAACTTTCCTCGCAGCCGTGCAATTCGTCTCCGCCATTATTGGAATTAACTGACGACACACCCTAGCATACGGCCAGCCTCCAGCGGGGTTGAGCGTAAGGTTAAGGCCGGGTGCGGGAGCGCCCGGCCTTTTTGCTGTGCCCTGTGCATTGCTCACGCCAGTGTGTTGCGGATTGACCTCTGCGGGGGTGGGGAATCGGCAAAAATATAGAGAATTTTTATAAATTCCTGCCAATACTGGCAGCGTAGGTTCCGTTAGGTAGCTCTGGTCACGCCCAGACGCCGGGTGTAGAATGAATGACACACACGTTGCTGTTCTTTTGCCCATCGGGTGGAAAATGGCTGATAAAAAAATGGTGCAATCATGATCCATCCCGCAATGCGCGCCTACCAGAATGTGGCAGGGTATTCCCTGACGGACCGACAGGCCGATGCAACCTGCTTCAGACTGCTGATCGAAGAGTTGGAAACGGCATCCGCCAGTTCCGAACACTCCGTTCGGCTTAAGGCCCTGACCAAGAACCAGCGTTTGTGGTCCATGATCATGAAGGCGAATTCGCTGGATTCAGGGGCGACCAATTATGAAGACAGGGAACTGTTTGTAAGGCTTGCCTCTCAGGCGCAGCGTTACGGCATTCGTGCCATTCTTGATAACAATCTGTCCCTCGCTCCCTTGATTGGAATTGCAGAAACCGTTCTGGAAGGTTTGGAAACAGCAGCAGGTTACGGACAGGATTTCGACACCGACGCCATGCTCTGAACGGTTGGGGAGCCAATAAAAGGTGGCTCGACTATGGAAAATTCGGACATGCGGGCAGGCCAGTGGCAGCCTGCCTCAATAGCTGACAGATTGTCTTTTATGGGGATAGAGCGGCGCGAGCGGGATACGCTCGCCAGTATGCGCCCCGATATGGCCGACATTTTGGACGAGAGTCTGTCCGAGTTTTATCAACGTGTGCATGATGTGCCCGAACTGGCCCGTTTTTTTCCGACCGAGGCCACCACAACCAAGGCCCGCTCCCTCCAGCAGATGCACTGGGAGACCATATTGTCCGGCAAATTTGGGCCGGACTATGTGGCCGATGTTACCCGCATTGGCCATGCCCATGCCCGCATAGGGCTGGAACCACGGTGGTATATAGATGGCTACGCCGTCCTGCTTGATGCCATCTGCCGCCGCCTGATCAACCGTGGCGTGCGGGGCGGGCGGCGTTTTTCCCTCGGTCGTGCCGCGACCGAAGCCGAAATGGGCGAAAAACTGGGCCACCAGATCGGGGCCATTCTCAAAGCCGCTTTTCTGGACATGGATCTGGTGATCTCCACCTATCTGGCGCGGCTGGAGGAGGAACGGCAGAAAGCCGCCTCCGAACGCTCCGCACTGGAACAGATTGCACAAGCGCTCGAACGGGTGGCCGAGGGCGACCTGAGTGCGACCCTTGCGCGGGATGTGGCCGAGCGTTCCCCCGTGCTGGCAGCCGCTTTTGCCAAGCTCAAAACCGGGTTGAACACGGTGGTGGCGGACATTCGCGAGGTCTCCACACAGGTGGAGGATTCGGCATCCTCCATTAGCCAGAGCAATGCCCGTATTCTTAGCCAGAACGAGGCGCAGGTTGGTTCCATCCATCGCCTGACCAACGCTACGGCCACGCTTGAGGCCTCGTTGGATGATGTGTCGGGGCAGACGATTGCTGCCGAACATGCGGTGCGCAAATGTGTGGAGGCCGCAGCACGTGGCAACACCAACATGCACGATGTGCGCGCCACCATGGCCGATATTCAGACCGCATGGAAAACCATATCCGATCTGGTCGGCTCCATTCAGAACATTGCGGCCCAGACCAATTTTCTGGCTCTTAACGCCAATGTGGAAGCCACGCGGGCGGGGGCTATGGGGCGGGGTTTTTCGGTTGTGGCCATGGCCATTCGCGACCTGTCGGTCAAAACATCCCACGCGGCACGCCAGATTGCGGCCAGCGCGCAAAAAAACGAGGCGGTTATTCGCAGTGGTGCGGATGCGGTAAACCAGATGGTGGCCGACCTGTCCGACATAGGGGCGGGCATTACCGTGGTGAACAACGCCATTTGCAAAATTAACAAGGAAATGGGGGGCCAGCAGCAAAGCGTTAAAGGCACCCACCGCGAGGCCGCCGCCCTGCGGGACCTGACGGAAAAAACATCCGCCATGAGCGAACATGCCTCGGCCGACTGTCAGGACCTAAGCCAGCGCTCGGCCAGAATGGTCGATCTGGTGAGCAACTTTGTCCTCTCCGATTACGGGCTGGATTATGCAGAGGACTATGCGCGGGATAACACGGATGACTACCCGATAGCCGCTGAATAGATGGGCATAAAAAAACCGGCCTGCTTTGCCGCAGGCCGGTGTAAAAATACCGCAGGTTAAAGCAGCTTACTGGATCATGGCGATGGTGGCCTGAAGCAGCTGGTTTGCTGTGGTCACGATCTTGGTGTTGGCGGTATAGGCTTCCTGCGCCACAATCAGGCCGGACAGGTCGCTTGTCAGGTCGGTGGTGGAGGATTCCACGTAACCGACCGTCACGGTGCCGGTTCCGTTCTCACCCACCAGCCCGGTCTGGGCGCTGCCAGAGGCATCGGTGGCGGTGTAAGCCTGACCGTCTTGCGCCAGCAGCCCGTTAACGTTCGCGAAGTTGCTCAGGGCTACCTTGCCGATCAGCTGCGTGTCCCCGTTATCAAATGTGGCCATAACGGAGCCATCGCTCTCAATGCTGGCGCTTTCGTAGGTGCCGGAGACTGTGCTGTCGCTTTTTGTGGTCGGCGCGACAGCCGTTGTGCCAACGGTCATGCCTGTTGTGCCGCCAATGGTGCCCAGTGCAAGCTTGATTTGCTGTGTCTGCCCATCAGGATATTTGACGGAAACGGGCACGGAAACAGCCGCACCACTCAGCGTGGAGCTGATATTGGTGGTGCCTTGTGTCACGGATTTCAGAGCGCCATTGCTGTCGAACGTAACGGTATAGACTTCGGGACTCGCTACGGGCGCTGTTGTGGTTCCGTCAGAATTGGTTGTGGTGTAGCTGGTGGTGACCTGCCATTCGTCGGGCGTAGTGCTGGTTTTTTGCCATGCCAGGCTGACCTGGGCCTGATTGCCTTCCGGGTTGTCTATGCTGTAGCTGCCATCATAGGTTGTGGTCGCCTGCTGGGTATTCGTGGGTGCATCGGAGGTGGTGGCTGTGGATGACAGGGTTCCGCTTACGGTCAGCGTTGTTGTCTGGGTGGGGCGGAAGGTGACATTGGCAACATTGATTTTGGTCAGCTTGGACGTGTCCAGCTGGCCGGTCGAGTCGTCAACCATGTAGCCATTCAGGTAATAGCCGCTGGTGTTTTCCAGGTTCCCGTTCTTGTCCTCGTAGAACTCACCGTTGCGGGTGTAGTACTGCTCGGTCCCTGTGGTGCCCTTTGTCACGTTGAACAGCCCGTTGCCGGAGATGGACATGGCCAGCCCGTCCGTGCTGGACGTGGCGGTGCCCTGCGAGTTGACGTGCTGCACGGTCACAGCGGCAACCGAGTTGGCCACACCCTGCGCGAACGAACCGGAGGTGGAGCCAGCACCGGCCACAAAGTCCTGAAAAGCGGTGGTGTCGGCCTTGTAGCCGACCGTCTGGCTGTTGGCGATGTTGTTGCTGAGGTTGGTAAACGCGGTGGACTGAGCGTTAATCCCGCTGACAGCCGTAGTAAGGGAGTTAATAATAGACATGTATCGTCCCTGCCTTGTGGATGCGCAGTTATCTTACGCTGGCTGTCTGTGCCGGGCGGCACGCGCATCAGCCACGGGTTATGGCAAACAGGCCCTGCGGGCTTGAACATACCCCGCTCTACGGCCTGCGCCTGAGTTACCCAACTGAGTAGCATGTAGGGCGTGGAACGCAAGTTTTTCCTGCATGAAAGAACTGTAAACCGCTGGTTTTGGGCGCTTAACGCCTGCGGATTGAAGGGCGTGGCTGGGGCTGCTGCGGGGGGGGCGCTGCAGCCCGCGAGCCGGGGGTCTTGAGCTTCATGACATAAGCAATAATGGCGGCCACGGGCTGGAAGTATTCGGCCGGAATTTCAGAATCGAGTGGCAGGGTATACAGCGCGCGGGCAAGGGGCGGGTTGGGCACAATGGGTACGCGGGCTTCTTCCGCCGCCTCACGCATGCGGGCGGCCAGTTCATCCGTGCCTTTGGCAACAATTTTGGGCGCGCTGTTCACCCCGTTTTCGTATTGCAAGGCCACGGCGTAGTGGGTTGGGTTGGTGACAACCACCGTGGATTCCTTGACCGCCTGCACCATGCGGCGGCGGCGGCGCATACGAATCTGCCGCTGACGGGCCTTGACCTTGGGGTCGCCGTCCATTTCCTTGGTTTCGTCTTTAATGTCCTGAAAACTCATGCGCAGTTGTTGCAGCCGGTTCCAGCGGGTCCACACATCATCCAGCACCGCAATAACCGCCTGCACCACCAGAACCACCAGTGTTGCGTACACAAACCATGAGATCAGCTCATGCGTAAGGTGGACCACGCTCCACCGTTCGGACACGGGGGCCACGCGCAGGGTTTCCTTGGCCACGCCGAGCAGGACGAAGCCAAAAACCACAAGTTTGATCAGACTTTTGGCGGTTTCGACCAGATTGTTCTTGCTGAACAGGCGCTTCATCCCCTTTGCGGGGGACAGGCGCATGATGTCGGGCATAATGGCCTGCGGGCGGAACAGGAACCCGCTCTGGAGCACGCCAAAGGTCAGTGTGACCACCACACCCGTAGCCACAAGGGGGGCCGCCAGCCAGACCCCTTCCAGCAAGCTTTGCACGGAGGCACGGTAGAGGGAGGCGCGGTCAAAGGGAATACTGTCAAAATGCCCCATAAGTCCTTGCATATGCTGCGTAAACCTGTAGGCGGACAGACCCGTTGTTGTGGTAAAGACAATGAGAAAGCCACTCAGCACAACCAGAAGCTGCACCTCGCGCGACTGGGCAATATTGCCTTCCTCACGTGCGGTTTCGAGTCGTTTGCCGGTTGGGGCTTGGCTCTTTTCGCCTGAACTGTCGTCCGCCATGGGCTGTGGCTCCTAGTGGTGGACGGGGCCAGCGCCAATGCCGGGTAGGCCAAGCAGCATGTCGCCCGCGCGCTCCTGCCAGACCCCGGTCATGACCTGAATAAGAATGGCCAGCAGCAAAACACCCCCCAGCAACTGCGCGGGCATGGCCATGGAATAGACCTGAATGGAGGGCATAAGCCGGTTGAGCACCCCCAGCATGGCGGGCCACAGCGTGCCGATCAAGACAAAAGGGGCCGAAAGCTGGAAGGCCAGCATAAAGGTTTGCGATGTAACCTGTGTCACACTCCGCGCCATGTCTCCTGTCATGGGGATGTGGCCGGGGGGGAAGAGGGAGTAGGAGCCGGTTACCGCAGCCAATGGCAGGGCATACAGGCCCGTGGACAGAAAAATAACAGGGACCAGAAAAGACGCCATGTGGCTAATGGCCGTACTGTTGGCCCCAAGGTCCGGGTCGGGCTGGAGCACACTGGCAAGCCCGGTAAAAATGGCCACAAACTGCATGGAAATACCAAGCGCGAGCGAGACCAGCCGCGCCAGCCAGCCAATAAAAATACCGTACAGCACTTCGCCCACAATAATGGCAATGGCGCGGGCGGGCATGTGCAGCGCCTGACCGGATACGTCCTTGAGAGCATCGTGCTCGATGGGCAGAATGGCAACGGTAATGCACAGGGCAATGCCTGCGCGGACCACCATGGGAGACGTGCTTTCCCCCAGTCCGGGGGAGGCCAGCACCAGCGCGCTTACGCGGCACAGCACCAGCAGGAACATGGCGGCCAGAACCTGTATGGACCCGCCGGGGAACAGCAGGTAGTCGGTCATGCCCACACGGTGGTGGCGCGGTGGACCGGGCAGGTCATGACCCGCCAACCATAATGATCTGGTCAAAAATGGTGCGGGCGTAGGTGTTCAGAACAGAGGCCATGTAGGAGCCGGTCAGCAGCAGGGCCGCCATGGAGGCCACAAACTTTGGCACAAAGGACAGCGTGGCTTCGCTAACCTGCGTCATGGCCTGAAACAGCGAGACCAGAACCCCTGCCACCAGCGAGGCCAGCAGGGAGGGCGCTCCCAGCTTGACCGCCACAAACAGTGTCTGGCGCAGGATGTCGTGGATATCGACTGTATTGTGCATGGACCGGGTCTTAGATCGACATTTTCATGACGTCCTGATAGGCCTGCACCACGCGGTCACGCACGGTGGTAACGGTCTGCAACGTCAGTTTGGCTTCTTCCACCGAGGTGGCGATGTCGCTCATGTTGCCTTTGCCCGACAGGCCGGTGGCGGTCTGGGTTTCCGCTGTTTTGCCCGTCTGGATTGCGCCTTTGAGCGCATTGTCCAGTGCGGTGGTAAAGCCCGAGACAATATCCGCCCCGCCCGTGGAACCCGTGCCCTGCCCGTCCGTTGAGGACTGTACGCTTTTCTGGGTCTGCCCGTAGGCGTTGAGCGCATCGAGGCTGCGTGTGGTGATATCGCTGGTCATTTTGGCCCTGTCTGGCGCGGAGGGGCGGAATGTCGCCCTGCCGCCACGATAGTGGTCTGGAACGTAGGCGTTACTCTAATCCATTTGGTCCGTGCAAGGCCAGTGGCTTTTGCGCCTGCGTGGCCAATCTTTGCGGTTTTACAGCACGTCCATTTTGGTGGCGGGGGAAATAACGTTAATCCCGCGTGTGACCGGCAGACTGGTCTCGCGCAGGGCGGGGGTGGTGCTTGCGCTGTGTGCGGTGCGTGCGCCAAGGGGAATAAACGCCTGCTCGTTCAGCCTGTAACCAATGCCCCATTGGGTTATAAACGGGTCGACAATGCCAAAATCGCGCAGTTTTTTGCGGATTTTGCAGACCATCACGTCAATAATCTTGCCGTGTGGTTCCTCCTGCCCGGCATACAGGTTGTCCAGCAGGGCTTCCTTGCTGAGCACCTGATTTTTGCGCAGGGTCAGCAGTTCCACCACATCGTATTCACGCGGGGTCAGGGGCAGGGGGCGGTCGTCTATGCGGACCTGCCTGCGGTCCACGTTGACCACCATGCGGCCAATATGCAGGTTCAGGCTGTCATGCCCGCCGGTGCGGCGCACAATGGCGCGCAGGCGGGCCAGCAGTTCCACCGGCTCAATGGCCGCACTCACGCAGTCATCCGCGCCAATGGACAGGGTCTCGGCCACCTCCTGCGGGGTGGAGGCGCGCACAACCATCATAATCGGGGTGGGTATGCGCGAATTGCGGATGTGGCGGAGCAGGCGGGTATCTGCCCGGGCCTGCTGAATAACCGCAATATCGTACTGCGAGCGGCGCAGGGTTTCCACCACCCCTTCGGGGCCGGACATGGTCAGGGAGAGCGCACCCTCCACCGCGGCTTCGGCCAGACCACGGCATGGACGGATATCGCCATGCGTTGAATTGTCTCCGATACACAACAGGCGCATATTTTTTTCCGTCTATTGGTTCCATGGTGTTCGCGCAGTCAATGCCGCAAGGAACTGCGGTGCACCAGCTCAATTCGGCGGGCGGATGCACGGTGCCGGTCGGGTATTTGGGGTGTGATGGAGGCCGTGCAAGGCCAGACTCCAAAAAACACCTTGGCTAAGGCATGACCATCCCATAATCTGAGCGCAAGATTTTTTTCTGCCGGTTTGCATGCGGCCCTGCCGTGCGGCATACCGGGTTTGAGTTTCCTGTACGCCTTGAAGAGGTTCCATCACATGGCAGATACCACGGTTGCCGCCCAGCTTGCTTCGAGCATGCGCACGGCCACGGCCAACATGGCGCAGGCGGCCCACCGCTCCGTCCAGCCCGAGCATGTCGCGTCCACCGCGCTCAAGGTTGCCTCCACCAGTCAGGACGGCTCCACCTCCTCCATGCAGTTTGATGCAACGGGGCAGGTCGTGCCATCAGGCAATACGCACAACAAGCATTCCGGTTCGGCCAGCTTTATCAACCTTCTGGCCTGACCATGCCTCGGGCCGGTTGTTCCGGCCCGATCGGGGGACAGGCCGGGACAGGGTCTTTTTTCACGCATGATGCTTCAGGGTATTGATGAGTGCGCAGCAGCGGCAGTGTCCGTTCTGGTCCTGCATGACTGACAGGTTCGTGTTTTCTGCTTTGGCAGGCGGGCCGGTCAGCCACAGTTCTTCTGCACCCGCCACCGTATGTGCAGAAGAGTCCCGCCTTCGGGCAGGACCATTGTTCGTTCAGGATTAACCAGACGTGTATTTCAGCAGATCCGTTTGCATGAGACGCTGCCTTCTTCCCATTGCCCTGCTTCTGTCCTGCTCCGCCATGACAACCGTGGCCGATGCGGCGCGGCGCTCCCATGCGCCCCGCACCAGCCCGGCAGCCCCCCCCAAGGGCACGGGGCTTAACGCCGCCACAGCAGCAGCGGGGGTTGCAGCCGCCACGGCGGGTGCTGCCGCCGCCAGTGCCGCCGTGCCCGCGCCAACAGACCCCAGTGCGGCAGCGGATGCCGATCTGCTCAAGGGCCTGCCCGCACCGTGGAAAGCCACCGTGCTGGACGTGCCGCTCCCCCCGCCAGCCCCCACACCGGCCCCGGCAGGCAAGCCGCGCAAGGCGGGGCAGAAGGCGGGACAGCCCGGCAGTTCTGGCGCCAATGTGGCCGGTAGTGGTTCTGGCCGCATGAACGTGCCCGCCACATCCACCAACCGTGTGCTTATTCCCGTATCCCCCCGCATGGGGCTGGCCGCCTTCCGCAGTGGCGACAGCTTTGTGATTGTGGTGGACAATGCCGAACCCATGGACACCAGCGCCCTGCGTGGGGATGGCGTTTTTTCCACCCTTACGGTCACAACGCTGCCCGGCGCCACCCTGTTGCAGATCAAACTGCCCGACACGCGCGAATTCTTCCTGTCCCAGCAGGCGGAAGGCTGGATACTGGGCGACAAGCCCCCACCGGGCAATGTTTATGGTGACCGGCGCGTTATCAACCCGATTGTGGCGGATGGGGGGATTCTCTACCCCATGCGCAAACCCGGCCGCGTATTGAGCATTGCCGACCCCGCATCGGGCAAAAAGCTGTTTGTGGGCACCTCCACCACGGATGACGGGGGTATTCTCTCCTTCCGTCATGGTGATGGGTATGACATCTGGCCCACGACCGAAGGCGTGGTGGTGGCCGCGACCTCCCCCGATGTGGGCCTGCGCGCAACCCCCGAGGGCGCGTTGCTGACCTCGGCCGAAAGCCCGCTCCCCGACAGCAAGGTGGCTGTGTACGCCAACACGGTGGATCTGGACTGGCTGGGTTTGCAAAAACTGCCCGATGACCAGTTGGAAGCCCGGCTGCACAAGGCCCTGCTGGCCGCCGCCGATTCCGACCCCGCCCAGCGCTTTGCCGCCCGGCTGGAGGAAGCCCGCGCAGCCTTTGGCGTTGGCGCTTTTCTGGAAGCCCGCGGTATTCTGACCGTAGCCCTTGAGGATGACCCCGAGGAGGCCGTGCGGCCGGAGGTCAGCTTTCTGCTCGCCGCGTCCGAACTACTGAGTGGCAACATGGATGGTGCGTTCCTGCTCGAAGGCCCATGGCCCGATAACGAGCAGCGGGCCACCCAGCTCTGGCGCGGCCTGTACCTTGCCGCCAAAGGCGGGCACGAGGCCGAGGCCGCCCACCTGCTGGCGCGTGACTTTACCCGGCTGGACAATTACCCGGCCAGCGTGCGCAGCGTGCTGCTGCCGTTTGCCGCCGAACAGGTGGGCCGTTACGGCGCGGCAGAGGACCTGAGCGTTCTGGACAAGCTGCCCGCAGGGTCTGCTTACAAGCTGGCAGCCGCCTTCCGCGACCTGCGCACAAGCAAACGCGCACAGGCGTATGACGCGTTTAACGCGCTCTCGGTCGACCCGGACCCCGTGGTGGCGGAAAAGGCTCTGGAGCAGAAAATCTCGCTCGATATGTCCGATGGCAAGCTGACCCCGGTTGCCGCGGCGGAAATGTTCAATGGCCTTATGCCCGATGCCCGTCTGGCCGGGCGCGAGGCCACGGTGCGTCTGTTGCAGGCCGATGCCTATATGCGCGCCCGCAAATGGCCCGAGGCACTGGCCACGCTGGACATGGTCAAGGACACGCCCGAGCAGGTGTCCGAGCCTGTGCTGTCGCCCATGCTGTTCCAGACCCTTGCCGCTGTGGCGTCCGAAGTGGTCAAGGATACGGACCGCGATGCCATTTTGCATGGTGCGGCCATGCTGCGCGCCCATTTGTCCGCCCTGCAACCGGGCACCAAAAAGGGCGAAATCCTGATGGCCTACGGCAAAATGCTGCTTGGCCTTGGGCTGGCGGATGAGGCGCAGCAGGCGTTTTCCGATGCCGTGCCCATGCTGGATTCGCCCGAACTCAAGGCGCTGGCGGGGCAGGGTCTGGCCGAATCGTATATTGCGCTCAAGGATCTGGCCGGTGCGACCGATGTGCTCCAGCGCACCGATGACCCAGACCTGCCGGATGATATGAAAGCCTCCCGCCGCCGCCTGCAGGCCCGCATTACGCTGGCCAAAGGCGACCAGACAGCAGCTCTAGGCCTGCTGAAGGGGGACAGTTTTTCCGACTCGCTGGACATGGCCGCCCGGATTCATGAAAGCCGGGGCGAATGGCCCGCCGCCGTAGCCAATGTGCGCAAAATGGCCGAGGCGGATATTCCCCCCCAAGGCCCGCTGAGTGCCGCCCAGCAAACGCTGGCCCTGCGTCTGGCCTCCGATGCTTCTCAGGCGTCGGATGCGCAAACGCTGGCATGGCTGGCCCAGCTTGTGGGTGATCGCAGCATGGATGGTGAGAGCGGGCGGGTGTTCCGCCTGCTCACACAGGTCGGTGGGCCAAAACCCACCGCCAGCCAGACCGCCAAGTCGCCTGCAACGCCAGCCCCCGCCAAACCCTGAGTTTGGGTTGCGCGGTGGGGTCTGGCCCCTTCGCTCCGGGCTGGCTGGTGCTGGCTGTTAGCCTCCCAGCAAAAACTGCGCCCAGTGCGGTAGGGCCGGGCTGTTGCGGAACACAAAAACCGCCAGCAGCCCAATAGCGCAGGGCAAGGCGGTGGGGTAGCGCCAGATGGCGCGTGCGCTGGCCCCTATGGCGGGCTGGACCATGGGTGTGTGCAGCCTGCGCCGGACCGCGCGCACGGCCCATAGCCCGCCCCCTGCCAGCAGCATAAAAGCCCATAAGCCACCCAGCCCGACCCACGCCCCGCATGCGCAAAGCAGCAGCACATCGGCCGCGGACATAAAATTGCCCCGCCGTGTAATGGACAGGCCAAGCAGGCCCGCCCCGCCCAGCAGCCAGCCCCCACAGGCCCCTGCAATGGCGCTGCCCGCATGGCCCAGCCCAAACCCCGCCAGCAGGCCGCACAGCAGCATGGGCATAAGCAGGGCATTGGGCAGCCAGCCTTCGCGCCGGTCAAACTGCACCAGCATGTTGGCAAGGGTCAGGGCCAGCCCGTTGGCGAGTGCTACGGAGGGTGGGGTGTCAATCAGCAGGGCGAGCGTGCAGGCCGCAACCAGCAGGCAGCCTGCCACCAGTTCGTTTTTTTGCTGTTGGGTGGGTGGGTGTTCCCTGTGGGCGCGCACCCCGGCGGCTACCGGCAACCAGTGCAGCAGAACCGAACAGACCCGGACAGAGGCGGGGAACAGCAGGGCAATGCACACACCCGCAAGGGCGGCTGGGGTGGTGCGGGCCAGCAGGCTCCACGCCAGCATGGCAAGCGTTGCTACGAGCTGAAGGGTTGTGTCCGTCATCTTGAATGTGCGCATGCTCTGCTCGCTCTGGCAAAGGGCATGGTCGTGCCCTGTGTGGGTTCTGCCATAGCGCCGTGCCGGGGCCGTGTCATGGGCAATCCCGCGTGTCCGGGTGGGGTGGGGCTAACAAATCTGTGGCAATCGGGGGGAAGGGGCGCTATTCATGGTCGGACTGCCGTTGAACAGAGGTGTTCATACCCATGCATACGGCACCGCATACAATACAAGGGAGCTGGCATTTTCATGCTGGAGGCACTGTCATCCCAGACCGCGCTGACCCATAGCGGGACTGACCTGTTTTCATTGGCTGAGCGGCGCATGCAGTGGCTGGAGTCGCGCCAGTCCGTTCTGGCGGGCAACGTGGCCAACGCCAATACGCCGGGTTATGTGTCCAAGGATGTTACGCCGTTTTCGGGCGTGCTACAGGACCAGATGACCATGGCCATGGTGCAGACCGAGCCGGGGCATATGGCTGGGCCGGGCAATACCGCACGGGCGCGCAAAACCACAGGTGGCACCACATCCATAGATGGCAACGAAGTCCGGCTGGAAGATGAACTGGGCAAAATAGCCGACACCAACGACCAGCAGCGTTTTGCCACCACGGTTTACACCCGTTACATGGGCATGTTCTCCACGGCGCTTGGCACCAGCGGGTAAGGGGGCGGCAGATGGATTTTACCAACACGATCGGTATTTCCGCCGATGGCATGCGCACACAGGCCGAGCGCCTGCGCGTTTCGGCCGAAAACCTTGCCAACAAGGACACAACCGGTTCCACCCCCGGAGCGGACCCGTACCGCCGCAAGACCATTACCTTCCAGACCACTCTGGACCAGGCTACGGGGGCGTCCAGCGTTAAGGTCAAGTCCATCGGGCAGGACCACACGCCGTTTGAAACACGCTACGACCCCTCCCACCCCGCAGCGGACGCCAAGGGCTACGTGAAGGTGCCGAACGTGAACACCATGGTCGAAATTATGGATACGCATGACGCCCAGCATTCGTACGAAGCGAATCTGAACACCATGCAGATCACCCGCTCCATGCTGACGCGCACCATCAATCTGATGAAATAAAGTCGGTTAGCAGAATATTTGAGTGTTTTGTCTCTCCAGTGCTTTGCACGGTTATGGTCTGTGGCACTTTGTATTGGACCTGCCCCGACCTTAGCCGAGTATTAACATGACATCTTTTGGTTTATCCCCACTTCTGCGGCAGGCTTTGCAGGGGCGTGATATTACGCATTACCGTGCAGACCTGCTGCAAAGAGCGGCCGCAAACCCGGATGCGCAAACCCTGCTCGATCTGGCCCTGATCATGCAGATGACATTTGAGCCTGAGCAGGCGGAAAGGTTTTTGAGCGAAGCGTTAACGCTGCAACAGACCTTTACCCTTGCCCAAGGGGGCAAGGACGCCTTGCGCCTGCTGGTGGTTAAAACCCCCGGAGACCTGACCGACAACACCCCCATTGAATGCATTCTGGAAAACGCACCCGTACACATGGACGTGGTGTATGTTGGCCCCGGCCTTGCATGGCCCTCAAGCCTCCCTCCGCATGACCTCGTGTTTGTGGCTGTGGGCGAGGGAGACACCCATAACGCTGTGTTGGCGGAACTGGCAAAGGCTCTGGCGCACAGCGCTACTCCGGTGCTGAACAAACCGCAGTACATTCCGCAACTGTCACGCTCGGCGGCATTTGACCTGCTGCACGGTGTGCCGGGCTTGCAAATGGCGCAGACCTACCGGGTGGAGCGCAATGTGCTGGAACGCCTGAGCACCGGGCAGGGCGCGTTGGAAGCGCTGGGGCTTAATCTGGCCTATCCGTTTATTGTGCGCCCGCTTGGGCTGCATGGCGGCATTGGCCTGTGCAAAATAGACCAACCTCAGGACCTTGCGGCCTATCTGGCCCAGAATGGGGCGGAACTGTTTTTTGTCGCCAATTTTATTCACTATGCATCCGACGACCAGCTTTACCGCAAATACCGCGTTGTGCTGGTAGAGGGGCGGCCCTATCTGGCGCATATGGGCATATCCTCGCACTGGATGGTGCATTACCCCTACCGGGAAATGAAGGCGTTTTCCTCCCGCCGTGCGGAGGAAGCCCACGCCATGCTCCATTTTGATCAGGAGTTTGGCCAGCGCCACGCAGCCGCCCTGAGCGGTATTTATAATGCGGTAAAGCTGGATTACTTCGGCTTTGACTGTGCGGAAACAACGGACGGCAAACTGCTGGTGTTTGAACTGTCCAACGCACTGATCATCCATGCCTGTGATGATGCGGCGATGTTCCCCTACAAAATTCCCCAGATGCACAAAATTTTCGCAGCGTTCTATGCCATGCTGCAACGCAGGGTGGTGGCGTAGGCCGCACACTCCTTATGCGGGGGTAGGCTGTTTTTGCCCCGGTAGTCCACCCGGTGCGGACGGGGCGCGGGTAAACATTCACCAACATTTTGGCGCATAAGTGCCGCTCTTCCCGCAGGGGGGAGGGGTGGTCCTGCGCATTTTTGCGTGGGGTTTGCCGGGGCGGCCTTGCAGGGCGCTGCCGAACATGGCGCGGTAGCCTCGGTAGCCTCGGTAGCCTCGGTAGCCTCGGTAGCCTCGGTAGCCTCGGTAGCCTCGGTAGCCTCGGTAGCCTCGGTAATGGCCGGAATGCGCTGCTGTGTGCCAGAACGTGGTTTGCGTCGGTCCCGATAACGCAAAAAAATACCCCCGGCTTTCGCCGAGGGCATTTTTCGTCGACTGTGTCAGTAAGATTACTGGAACAGGGACAGGATGTTCTGGGACTGACCGTTGGCGATCGAGAGGGACTTGATTGCCAGAGACTGCTTGGTCTGCAGGGAGGTCAGCTTTGCGCTTTCTGCGGACATATCGGCATCGGTCAGGGCGCCAACGCCGGTCGTCAGGTTGTCGGTCACGCTCTGGCCGAAGGTGGTCAGGTTAGCGATCTGCTTGGTGTTGTTACCCAGCTGAGACGTGAAGTTGGTCATCGTGGTAATGGCAGTCTGGACCGTGGTGATCGCGGTTTGCAGGTCTGCCTCCTTCAACTTCCCAGCACCGGCAGAGGCGATCGCACTGATCACACTGTTGGTGCCAGCGGCAGAGGCCAGCCCCAGCATGACGCCCAGAGAAGCATCTGCAGTGATCGTTTTACCAGCGGCATCCTTTTTCAGACCGCTAAAGTTGGTAACGGTCGCCAGAGAGCCCTGCAGACCGGTCACATACTGCAGGCTGCTTGCAGTGATTCCAAGATCTTTGCTGGTTTTGCCAGCCAAAAGGTTCACCCCGTTGGAGGTGGCACCATTAGCAATGGTATCAATCTGATTTAGGAAGCCATTAACTTCGTCGTTGATCTGTTTCAGAGACGTGGTGCTGCCGGAGTTGTTACCAACACTGGTCACCGCATTCTGGATTTCGGCCAGAACGGACAGGATCTGGTTTGCTGCAGTATTGGTGGTGCTTACAACGGAAGAAGCATAGGACAGGCCGTCATTCACAGCGCTCTGACCGGCGATGTTGCCGCTCATCTGGGACGCAATGCCGAAGGAAGCGGGGTTGTCAGAAGCGTTAGCAACTTTTTTGCCGGTGGAAACGGCGTTTTCGGTAGCGCTCAGGGCAGTCTGGGTAGCGTTCAGGGTTTCCAGAGCAACCATTGAGGAGGTGTTGGTGTTAATAGAAAGGCTCACGTTGTGATCTCCATTTCGAGTGGGCGAGTGCCCGTGTTCAATGCTGAATAAACTCCCGAACGGCTAAGAGAAGGTTAACGCGATCATTTTTTTTTGACTGCCGGGCAAAAAAATCCACGGTGGCAAAAAATGCGCGGTCCTATGGGGTGCTTTGTAAAGGAAAACTGGCGGATTTCTGCCAATTATTGTGTCCAATTTTTTTGGATACAAAAAAGCCTCCCCCCGGAAGGGAGGAGGCCTGGGTCTTTATCCAAGGGAACCTTGGCCAATATGGTGCATAATGGGTGTTAACCGTTAAGCACTTTCGCGGTCGGGGGGAGCGTCCTGCGCCTTGCCCAGAGCGCGCAGGTAAGGCCGCTCCTTGGTCAGTGTTGCGGGCATGGGCATGTCCAGCGTATCGGCAAACTGGGTTTTGGGCGGGGTATTGGGCGCCTGCTGCGCGTGTTCGGCGGCAAGGGCTGCCGCACTGCTGGCCGCGGTTGCACTCTCCAGCGCGGATTGCACAAGCTCCTGCGCCGTCTGCTGCGCGCTCTGGCTGGCCTGTTGCAGTTTTTCCAGTGTTTCCTCTATGGCCAGCCGTGCGGTTTCGGCCTGTTCGATCAGGCTTTCCATCCGCCGCTCCTGCGAGGGCACCTGTGTGAGAGCCGCGTCCAGCCTGTCTGCCACCGAATCGGCCTTGGTGGCCATATCGTCCAGTTCGGTGCCGGTAACCTTGGCCTGTTCGATCATGCGGCTGAGCGGGCGACCGCTGACTTCGCCTGCCACGCGCAGCTTGTCCACGCCTTCTTCGGCCTGATTGACGCTGCTTTCAAGCTTGTTCACCAGATCGAGCAGGCTGCTGCGGTCGCGTTTGAGGTTGCCCAGCACCCGGCCCAGATAAAAGCTGTAAATAATGCCAAGGAACAGAAAGACGGAGAGCGTGATCTCAATGATCATCTGGATCTGTGTGAACATCATTCAGGTGATCCTCCAGTCTGATCCGGGGTTGCGGTGGCTGCGGGTGGCTGCGGGTGAGGGGGCTGTGGCGGCACGCCAAGGGGTGGGGGCAGGTGGTGCTCCTCTGGCGGGACCAGCCTGCGCTGGATTTTAACGGCGTTTTTGTTGCCCAGCTTGCCCAGACGGCCATCAAACAGCGGGGTTTGCCCGCATTGCAGGCGGATGGGGAACGGCGCGCCGTTTTTGTGCGGGAAGGTCATGAGCGAACCGATCTTGAGGTTCAGCACCTCGGAAAGCGGCACGACTTTTTCGTCAAACACGGCGGAGACCTGCGCATCGGTTTCCAGAATTTCGGAAAACAGGTGGTCTTCCCAGATCGAGTCGCGCCCGAATTTTTCGCCCATGAACTGTTGCGAAAGCTGGTCACGCACCGGCTCCAGCGTTGCATAGGGGATAATCAGGTCCATGTTGCCGGTGCGGTCTTCCATATCAATATGGAGTTTGGCCAGCACCACGGCGTTGGAGGCGCGGGCAATGGCGGCAAAGCGGGAACTGACTTCCAGCCGCTCAAATGTCAGGTCCACGTTGCAGACCGGGTTGAAGGCAATGGACAGGTCGTTGAGCGTAAGGGTGATCAGTTTTTCAATCAGCGCGCGTTCAATAGCGGTGTGGGGGCGTGTTTCCACCCCCGCATGCCCAACACCGCGCGGGCCACCCATAAGAATGTCGATAATGGAGTAGGACATGGCCGAATCCACAACGACCAGCCCGTAATTGTCCCACTGCGCGGCTTTGAAAACGGCGAACATGGAGGAGGAGGGCACAGCGCCCATGTAGTCCCCAAAGCGCAGGGAGCGAATGCCCTCGATCGTTATTTCAACGTTATCGTTGGTGAAGTTACGCAAGGTGGCGGACAGGATGCGCACAAGCCGGTCAAAAACAATTTCCAGCATGGGCAGGCGTTCATAGGCCACGAATCCGGCCTTGATAACGCGTTCCATGCCGGTTTCTTCCGGCTCATCAAACCCGCCAAAGGTGTGGCCCAGCAGGTTGTCGATTTCGGACTGGTCCAGCAGGTGGCTGCCAAACGGGTCTTCTTCGGGGGTGGCTTCGTGCTCGCCATGCGCGCCCTGTTCGGCCTGCGCGCCAGCGGCATCGTGCTCGGTGTGGGCTGTGGCATCATCGGGGTGGGCGGATGTATCGGCCGTGGTGGGGTGCTCTTCCGCCGCGCTGCTCTCGTGCTCAGGCGTGGCGTCAGCCGCCGCATCCGGTGCATCGGGGTGCGGTTCTGCTGGCGTGTGTTCGCCCTCGGGGGCCTCGGCCTGTGGCGCGTGCTCCTGCTCCGTAGGCGGAGCGTCGGGGGCCGCGTCTGCTCCGGGTTCGTGGTTCCCGGACCCTGATGCTGTGTCGTCTACATCCTGCATGTGGTTTGTCGCTACGGTTCCTGAGGGGTGTCTGTTGGCGCGGGTGTCAGAAGCAGGAGCGCTTTACTGGACAAGGAATTCAACAAGATACAGGTTTGTCACCTGTAGGGGGGCAAGCTGTGCGCGCAAGCGGCGCAGAATGGATTCGCGCAGCCTGTAAATACCGTTGCCCCGGATATCCTGCGGTCTGGTTTCGTGCAGGTAGGTCTGGAATACGTCCTGAATTTCCGCAATCCGGTCCTGTAGGGCGGCTTCGTTTGGCACGCCGCTGACTTCCACCTTGGCGGTCAGCTTGACGTAAACCGGGTGGCCACCAGACGTGTCCAGATTGGAGACCATGGGCGGAATACCCAGCAGAATGGGCGGATGCATGGCGGCTTCGGCCTTGCTGCCCACGTTCTGCTTGAGCTTGGAGGTAAAGATTTTATCTTTTTCCCAGAACACCCCACCGCCGACAAGGAGAACAAGACCGGCAGCACCCGCCATCATCAGTTTCCGCTTGGACTTGGGGGCGTCTGCTCTGGGAACTGCTGCGGCAGCATCTGCTTCTTTTGCGCCGGTTACAGTCTCGCTCATGTCTGGTGGGCTCCGGAATGGTTAATCTAAATACACCTGTTATCAGTTTAACCGTTGGCGCGCACCTACTCAATGGGCGGGGTGATAAGGAGGCGCCAGATTATGTCCTATGGTCTGGTTGTTGCGCCTGATGATGCCGGGGGGAGTTATTGCGTATTGTTATGGATGAATTGCCGTATTGCTATAAGCATATGAAGAAAAGATTTGAGGTTTTGCGATGAAGGTGAAGAATTATTTTCAACTTCCGCCTTTGTTTCTTCAATAAGTTCGCAAATTTTTGGGTATCCGGCGGATATGAAAATATGCAAATATTTACTTTTTGTGTTGTCGTCGTTTGTTGAGTCTATTTTTATATTCAAATCCTTGAAAAAGGAAATGGTCTTCTGGCACAGAAGAATGCTTTCTTCTTTATTTATTGTAGATTGGTGCCAATATATAAAATTCACGCAATAATAAAAAAAATCGGCCTGAAGTTGAGGGTATATTCCTTTTTCTTCCATGTATATTTTAATGTCATTCAATGCCTCAAGAATGCATGCATAAGATAATGTGCGTGAAGAAGAGAGGGATGTTGGTCTATTGACAATATGCGTGACCATAATCTGCCGTTCTATGCATATTCTTCTGGCGCTAAAAAAGGATTTGCAGGTAAAAGACAGGTCATTCGAAGATCTGATTGTTTGGAAGAGCAGATTGTTGTCCGTTATCAATTGTCTACGGATCAGTTTGTCCCATGCCCACCATGTAAAAGATTCAAAGAAATTTTCTTTGATATCTTTGTAAGAGAAGACACAATTTATTAAAGTTAGATCAATTTTAATATTATCAAGAATATATGTTTCGTTCGTTTGTTTATCGTAAGACTGGGAGCCTACAACAACAATATCAGCACTATTCTGGATGGCTTTTTTGTAAGCGAGTTCCAGCATTAAAGGTGAATAGTAATCATCATCATCAAGGAAAATAATGTAGTCACCCTGCGCGTGATGGATGCCAACATTCCGAGAAAAGGCTGCGCCAGAATTATTTTTATTTTGATAGATAGATATATTTTTAGAAGGGTTACTATTTTTTATGGAATGGCAGATGTTTAAGGTCGTATCTTTTGAATGATCATCAACAATAATAAGCTCTATATCCTGAAATGTTTGGTTTATTATGCTGTTTATGGAAAACTCTATGCGTGATTCACAGTTGTATGTTGTTAATATAACTGAAATAGCGGGTTTATTTTTGAGCATAGTGCGTATTTATCCTGATGATATAATGATTTCCATTGGCTTTTGGGAATATGAACCAGATTTGGTGTAAGAGGAAAAGAGCAAATTTAATGCATGCCAGAGCTGAGGCATAACGGACATTAACGTGGGTGCTGCAATGGTGGGGGTGTTTCCACCCCTTTTTCACTATTGTTTGGCGACATTGAGAAATATAAAGTGCTGGCCGGGTACAGTCCTGGGGGCAGGCGTTATGGGTAGAATTATACGTAAGGCGTTGAACTGAATGGATTATTGCGCCAGACAGAATTGATCGGCGCTTGGCCTGATGACCATTGCCTTGCAACGCAGCACTATGTTGATTTTTTAGACCGTGGCGCTGCTTTCCCGGATCTTTCATGGGGCGACACGCTTCCATTGCCCGGAGCAATAAAATAAAAGTAACCTATGCTGGGCATTTGTGTTTTTGCTGTCAGCAAAGTTAATGGCTGATGTGAATTTTTTGAAGTGAGTGACATGCATACTTTTTCCTCAAAAGCATATTGGTCGGAACGCTATTCGAATGGTGGCAATTCGGGGGCCGGTTCCTATGGACGGCTGGCCTTGTACAAGGCTGCCGTTGTTGATGGTTTTCTCAAAAATAATCATATTCAGTCCGTTCTGGAACTAGGGTGTGGTGACGGGCACCAGTTGAGTTTGCTGCGCCACATCAGGTCTTATGTAGGCGTTGATGTTTCCGAAACTGTTATTGGTGCATGTCGTCAGAAATTTCCTGCCAAACGCTATGAGTTTATTCAGGACGTGCAGCTTCCCGCCGATTTTTCGGTGGAGTTGGTGCTCTCTTTGGATGTTATTTTTCATCTCATAGAAGATGATGTTTTTGATAAATATATGCACAGCCTTTTTTCAAAGGCCGAAAAATATGTAATTATTTATTCCAGTAATTTTGACGCACCCGGCACTGCGATGCATGTCCGGCATAGGAATGTTACCGATTTTGTTCGGAAATACTTCCCCGATTTTTGTTTGAAAGCCTATCTGCCAAATCTTTATCCATTTGAAGAAAATAACCCGGACAACACGTCTTTTTGTGACTTCATGATCTTTGCGCGCGATGGTCATTCTGTTGTTGTGGATGTTCCATGACCATGAATGAACAGAGTGGATTTGGAAAAAACATTCCTGTTTTTGTGTCTCTTACGGCCATTCATGAGCGACTGTATGGTCTTGAGCATGTTTTGACATCGCTTTTGCGCCAGTCAGTTCCGCCAGATAAGATTATTCTGAACATATCTGATCAACCATTCCTTCTGGATAAAGGAATAAAAAAAAGCGATTTGCCTCTATCCGTGCAAAAAATGCAGGCTAGCGGGCAGATAGAGATTCATTTTGTTGAAAACACAGGCCCCTATAGAAAAATTCTACCAACTCTGGAGCGTTATGCCGGGGCGGAATTTCTGGTTGCGACTGTGGATGATGATGTTGTTTATCCGCCGGACTGGCTCAAGGGGCTGGTCGATGCAATCCAGAAGTATAAATGTGTGGCCGCATATCGTTGCCGTTTGATGAATATGCAGGGTGGAGAGATTTTACCTTATAATACGTGGCCGCTGATAAACGAGCAGTTTGTGGGCCTTGTAGGGGACAGGCTTGACCTGTCGGCTCCCTCTTTCGCCTTTTTCCCCACGGGAAGGGATGGCGTGATCTACCATTCCTCCTTCTTCCCGGATATGACCATGCTGCGTGAGCTAAGCCGTCTGGCGCCGTTTCAGGATGATATTGCGCTGAAATTTGCAACGCTCAACCAGCAGATTCCCGTTAGCGTGTGCCACCCCCAGCAGGCCTGGGTTTCCGAGCACCATGTGTTCTCGACTGTTGCAGGGGAGGACGGGGGCTTGTGGGCTATCAATCAGGGGGGAGAAAACGATCTGGCCCTGAAGCGCGTTCTTCAATACGTTTCTGATTATACGCCCGCATAAAACACAGCGGCGTCAGGTCTGGCAGGCAAACTGGTATTATACAGAATATTATTTGCCTGCTGTGCCTTAGTACTTATGTATTTAGGCTCCGTGCCGTGTTGTTATCTGTCAGGCAGAGCGGTGGCAGTGCCGTATAGGCATGGATGTTCCGGTAGTGGATGTTCATGAGGTGGTCGACCGATGAGGTCGCAAGGCTACGGCCCAGACCGGGGTAGAAGACCTCTTCCGTTTTGAATGGCAGGCAGAGTTTGAGCAGCCGGTTGGCCCCAAGGGGGGAGAGGGCATAGCCACAAATGCCAAAGGTCTGGGTCAGCCGGAAGGCGGTGGAGGCCACATTCATGTTCAGGAACGCGGGAATACCCTGCCGCACGGTGTCCTGATTAAACATTGCAACGCACTGCGTAATACCGGGCAATAGTTCAAATTCCAGAATACTGTCGTAATTGTTGCCCCATAGAATAATGTCCCAGTCATGGGGCAGGGTGGCAATAATCCGGTTGCTTTCGTGCTCGAAGTTGCGGCACAGGAAGGCGTCATCTTCAAAAATATGGGCAGGCTGGCCGCTCTGGGCAATTTTCGCCCAGAGTTTGATGTGTGTGAGGCCCGAACCAATGGCCCCGGCCGTAAAGCCGCAGTCGGGTGCGAGCAGCCCTTTGCTGACAATGGTATTGCGGTCCAGCGTTTTGCCATCCAGACCCGGCATCCACTCAAAATCTTTTATATGCGCGTTGGATTTCAGAAACCGCTCTGTCCGCTCTGGAGTTCTTTCTAGGCTGATGAAATACTTGTGCATCTTTGGTCCTGTGGAAAACCCATAAGGGGAGCGGGCATGGCGCTGCATTTTGCCAGTACATCGCGTAATTGCAAGTTGGCGTGGGCACCCTCCCGCCCATAGGGATCAATCAGGGTTGGGGGGTAAAAAAGGCCGGGAGGGCCTGCGTGCCCCGGCTTGCCAGTATGGTGTCCATCTGGTTGCAGGCTTCAAGCGCTTCGTGGATGGTTACGTCCATATCTAGATAGCGGTAGGTGCCAAGGCGGCCCAGAAAAGAAACGCCGGTGCTCGCGCGCGCCAATGCCTCATACTGGTCGAGCAGGGGCTGCGCGCCGGTCAGGCGTATGGGGTAGTAGGGGGTGTCGGCCGCCTGTGCGGCTCTGCTGTACTCGCGGAAGTAGACGCTCTGTTCAAACTGCGCCTGCTCCCACGGGGCAAAATGCTTGTGTTCGGCAATACGGGTGTAGGGCACGTCTGCATCGCAATAATTCATGACCGCCGTGCCCTGATAGTCGGGTTCGGGGCATACAGAACGCTCAAAATCCAGCGTTCTGTATGCCAGCCGACCCAGCCGGAAGCCAAAATAACGGTCCAGTGGGCCGGTGTAGAACACATGGTCAAAGCGTTCGGGCATGGCTTCAAACGGGCAACCCAGACGGATTTCTATCCGATGGGCAAACTCGGCCAGAATATTGTGCACAATGGCGGTGTACCCCTCCTCCGGCATGCCCTGATAGGGGTGGTTGAAGTAATTGTCGTCGTAATTAAACCGCAGGGGCAAACGTTTGAGAATGGAGGCTGGCAGGGTATCCGGCTCACACCCCCATTGTTTGCGGGTGTAACCTTCGAAGAAGGTCTCATACAGCTCCGGCCCCACCATGCTCAGTGCCTGTTCGCGGAAGGTGCGGGGTGTGGTGATGGAGCGGTCGGCTTTGCTGGCGATAAAGGCGCGGGCCTGTGCCGGACCAAGCGTGGTTTTGAAAAGCTGGTTAATGGTCGCAAGGTTGATGGGCAGGCTGAACACTTGCCCACGTGCGATAGCCCGGACACGGTTGACGTACGGGCGGAACGTGCCAAAGCGCTGCACATAGGCCCACACATGCTCATTGGCGGTATGGAAAATATGGGGGCCAAAGCGGTGGACCATAATGCCGGTCTGACCGTCGCGCTCGGTATGGCAGTTGCCAGCCAAATGGGGCCGTTCATCCACGACCACAATCCTGTGGCCACGGCTGGCAAGGTGGCGTGCGACAACCGCGCCGCTAAACCCCGCTCCAACCACGCAGAATGTTTTGCCCACCTTGGTCCGCTCCTGATCTGGTGTCTCAGGTTATGTGACGCCTGACAACAGCACCATGCCATTCATACCGTGTTCTGGGCGCAATGCTACTGTTGGAGCGAGAAAACAGCAAAGCCCCGCAACAGCAGGGCCTGTGCTTACCGTGCGGGTGGAATGGTCGCATTCACCCGCTCGGCCAGCCGGATGACCAGCCCGCGCATGAGCGAGGCCACGTCCGCATCTGTGCTGACCGGGCCTGTGGCCACAAGGTGTGTGCGCTCGCGCGTGAGCGGCAGGTTGGGGTCGTGGGGGAGCACGGCCCATGTGGCGTCCAGCGTTGCCTGCCCGGCTGCATCCACATCAAAGCGCGAAATATCGATCTGCACCCGCATGGTGGCCACATCGGCCAGCGGCTGGTCGGTAATCAGTTCCGATGGCCGCTTGTTGGACAGCACATTGGTCAGCAGGTCGGTCACGCCAAGGGACAGGCGCGAGGCCCAGCGTGAGCGGGAACTCCGCAGGATTTCCTCGCCATTGCGGGTAATGATGTCCTGCGAGTCCAGATAGTCGGGCAGGATAATGCGGCTGATGGCAATGGTGGTCGCACGGGCGGAAAGGTGCGGCTCGGTCACATTGGCGTCTGATGGAACACCCAGCGTGTACACCCGCAGCGGCGGAGACGCGCAGCCCGCAAGTGTGAGGAGTGGGGCACAGGCCATAACGGCCAGCAATGTGCGGCGTGGCGTAGGGGTCATGGGCGGCGTCCCATCAGCAGAAGTTGCGGGTTGCGTTCAATATCGGACGAAAAGCCGCGCAGCGATGCTGCCGAGGCGGCAATGTCGCGCAGGGCTGCGTCAAGGTTGGCGCGGTCGATCGAGCGGGGGGAGAGAATACCCTGCAACGCATCCAGCGTTTTGGTGGCGGATGCCAGTGTGGCGTGCAGGTCCGTGCCGCGTGCGTTCAACTGCGTGGTCCCGGTTTCCATCAACTGGTCCATTTTGCTCAGGGTTATGTCCAGCTTGGCTTGCAGGGTTTTTATGGCATCGGTCGCGGTGGCCAGTGTTTCGTGCGACATGTCGGCTGTCTGTTTGGCGCTCAGCAGCAGGGGGGGCAGGTCCCTGTTCAGGCTGTCACTCAACTGGGTGACAGACAGCAGGGCCGCATCCGCATGGTGGCTGATTTCTTTTATGGGGATCTGGCCCAGTGAGTCCTTCAGCTTTTCCACCGCCGACATGCGGACGGGAATTTCTGGCAGGCTGGTAATGCGCGGGTGCAGCACGGGGGGCACCGAGCGGTCAAAGTCCAGTTCTATGTTGGACTGCCCGGTTACAAAGCTCAGCAGGTTCAGCTCCGCGCGCAGGCCAATGCCTATGAGTTCCTGAATACTCACCTTGTTACCGCCGGGTACGTCCTTGACCACATGGATCTGGTCCGGCTCCAGCGTGAGCACTACGGGAATGTAGGCTTTGTGGTCGGCGGGGTCAAAGCGCAGGGTAATGCTTTTGACCGTGCCCACCTTGACCCCACGGAAGTTGACCGGCGCCCCAACGGACAGGCCGGTAATGGAGTTCTGGAACACCACCACCGCCTCGCGCGAGGGGGCGAGGAAGCTCATGTGCCCAAAAGCCATGACAATAAACAGGGCCAGAAAGCCGCCTAACAGCACGAAGGCCCCGATAACGGTTTTGCGGTTTGTGCTCTCAGACATGCCGGTCTGCCTTTGTCTCATCTGTCGGGGGGATGGTGGAGGAGCGGTTCATGAACGCCATGACTTCGGGAATGGTGCTGTGGTCGCGCAGGTCCCGTGGGGAGCCGTGGGCAATGGGCCGGTGGGTTCTGGCGTCCAGAAAAATGCCGTCATCAGCAATGGCGAACAGGCTTGGCAGTTCGTGGCTGACAATAACAATGGTCGCCCCCAGCCCGTCGCGCAGGGTCAGGATCAGGTCGTCCAGCCGGGCGGAGGTAATGGGGTCCAGCCCTGCGGAGGGTTCATCAAAAAACAGAATATCGGGGTCCAGCGCTATGGCGCGCGCAAGGCCCGCGCGCTTGCGCATGCCGCCCGAAATTTCGGACGGGAACAGGTCAATCGCCTGTTCCATGCCCACAAGCCCGAGCTTGAGTTCCACCAGCTTGCGCACCACATCGGGCGGCTGGGTGGTAAACATTTCCATGGGCAGGGCCACGTTCTCGCCCACGGTCATGGAACTCCACAACGCGCCGGACTGGAACAGGACGCCAAAGCGGTGGTTGATCTGGGTCCGGCGGTGTTCGTTCTGCGCCCAGTAATCCTCCCCACCGACCAGAATCTGGCCCGTGGTGGGGGGGAGCAGGCCAATCAGGCTTTTGAGCAGCGTGCTCTTGCCGCAGCCAGAGCCACCCATGACCGCAAAAATGGACCCACGTTTGAGGTCGAACGACACGTTCTGCTGGATAATTTTGGGGCCAAAGGACAGTTCCACGTCCCGCACGGAAATAAGGGTATCGGTTTCGGCCATTGCTTATATTCCCAGCGCGTTGGCCATAACGGCGAACACGGCGTCCATGGCGATAATGCCGACAATGCCAATCACCACGGCCCGGGTTGCGGCAATGCCCACATCGGCCGCACTGCGCCCGGCCTTAAGCCCCACGCGGCAGGCGGCAAGGGCAATAAAGCTGCCAAAGAAAAACGCCTTGATGAACCCGAACACGAACTCCTTGAGTTCGACCCCGTTCACGGTGGAAATCCAGTACCCCACGGGGGAGACATCCATCATGCTCATGCTCACCACAAACCCGCCCAGAATGCCAATGAGCGTGCCATACAGGTAGAGCAGGGGCATCATGAGCGAGAGGGAAAGAATGGCGGGGAGCAGGATGTAGCCTGAAATGGGAATGCCAAAGACCTGCAGGGCGTCTATTTCCTCATTCCCCAGCATGGTGGAAATGCGCGCCGCATACGCCCCACCCGTGCGCCCGGCCATGATGATTGCGGTCATAATGGCCGAAATCTCACGCGCGCAGGCAATGCCCACAAGGTTGGTCACGTAAATTTCCGCAGCAAAGCGGCGCAGTTCCACCAGCCCCACAAAGGCCAGAATGGCCCCGATAAGGAAGTTGACCACACCCACAATCAGGAGCGCGTTTGGCCCTGCGTTCCACAGGTCCGTTATCAGGTCCTTGGTGCGCATGCGGCTTTTGCCGTGCAGGGCGTGCATGGCCCCGCGCGTGGTGTCCAGCGCAAGGGAGGCCACAACCCCTGTCTCGTTCAGGGTGCCTAAGGTCAGGTCGCCGGTTTTTTCTAGTAGGTTCTGCCTGTTGCTGGTGTGCCGCGCGGGTGGGGCCGGGTTGGGGGGGAGCAAGGCCAGCAGGCGCTGGGCGGGGGCGGGCAGGCCGCTTTGGTCAAACTCCAGCCCGGCTGTGGCGGCGGCCTGCTTGACCTCCCACAAAAAGGAAATGAAGGACGTATCCCACCCCGTAATGTCCGCCGTATTCACGCTCAGGCTGGTCGCCCCCGGTGGCGGGGTGGCAATGTCGGCCCCCGTAAACGGCATGACCCCGCCATTGGGCACGGTCCACGCGCCGCGCACGCTCAGGCAGGGGCCATCTGGCCCGTCCTGTAAGGACCATGCGGGCCGCGCGGCAGGCTCTGCTGTGGCGGTGGGGGGGGAAGGGTCGGTTTGCTGGGTCATTGTTTGTGGCAACACTAAGACAGGCCATGCCACGCTGGCTAGTCCCGACATGGTGAGGAAAGACCCGCGCTGGCCGGGTTGGGGTGGTGGTGGCGTGTGTTGGTCTTGAGTTTGCTAATAATTTCTATGGTCAGGCATTTTCGGTAGCCCAGCATTGCAGGCGCGCATTGCAGGGGCGCGCGCGCTCGGCTAGATGCAGCGCTTGGTGTGCGCCGGGCGGGTCCGGGGCGGTAACCGGGAGCGGCGCACGCAGGCATGGCGCGCGCTCCCCCGCATACGGGAGTTGAGATGCGACGCAAACGTGGGCGGCCACTGAATGGTTGGCTGATAGTGGATAAGCCCTCGGGCATGACCTCCACACAGGTAGTGGGGCGGGCCAAACGGCTGTTCGATGCCCAGAAGGTGGGGCATGGCGGCACGCTGGACCCGCTGGCTACCGGGCTTTTGCCGCTGGCCTTTGGCACGGCCACCAAAACCGTGCCTTATGTTATGGACGGCACCAAGGTCTACCAGTTTACCCTGCGTCTGGGGGAAGCGCGCGATAGTGATGACGCCGATGGCGCGGTAACCGCCACATCGGACGTGCGCCCCAGTGATGATGAGCTGCGCGCGGCCCTGCCCGCCCTTACGGGGGATATTATGCAGGTGCCGCCCGTGTATTCCGCCCTCAAGGTGGCGGGGGAGCGGGCGTATGATATGGCGCGAGACGGCCGCCCGCCCGAACTGCCCCCCCGCCCCGCCCGCGTGGACCGTTTTGAACTGATCGCCCGGCCCGATGCGGATACGGCGGTGTTCGAGGTCGAATCCGGCAAGGGCGTGTACATGCGCGCTCTGGCGCGGGATGTGGCGCTGGCATGTGGCACGGTTGGCCATATTGCGGTGCTGCGCCGCCTGCGCGTGGGGCCTTTTGCCGAGGCCGATGCAATTATGCTGGACAAACTGACGCCAAACGACGACAACGCCCATGCTTCTGCGGAACTGCTTCTTCCGGTCGAGACCGCGCTGGCCGACATCCCGGCGCTGGCCCTGACTGAGGAGGAATCTGTTCTTCTACGCCACGGGCGTGCTCTGAGCCTTGTTGATCTGATGGGACGTATCCCCCAGACCGACGCCTCGGGGACTGTGCGTGTCATGGACGCAGGGCGTGTGCTTGGCCTTGGCCGCCTGGAAGACGGGCAGCTCAAGCCGGTACGCATTCTATGACATTTTTCTGATGGAGACATACGATGTCGATTACCGCTGAACGCCGCACCGAAGTGATTGCTGAATACCAGACCGCTCCGGGCGACACGGGTTCGCCCGAAGTGCAGGTCGCAATTCTGACCGTGCGCATTAACAACCTGACCGACCACCTCAAGACCCACGCCAAGGACTTCCATTCCCGCCGTGGTCTGCTGATCATGGTTGGTCGTCGTCGCAGCCTGCTGGACTACCTGCGTGGTAAAAGCCAGAGCCGCTACGAAGCGCTGATCGCGCGTCTGGGTCTACGCCGCTAATTCTGGTTTTTGCCCCCATGTCTGGCAGTCTGCCGGGCTTGGGGGCAGGCCGGAAAGGTCTGTGGGGGTTTTTGTGCTGGCCTTATGCCCGCCAAACCCCCATATACCGTTGTACGCCACAGGCTTTGGCACGCGGGCATTGACGATCCGGGTAAGGCCACGGCGTTTCCGACCACATGGCGCCTGGGCGGTGCTGCCGCCAGTCTCCATGCCGTCCGAGGCGCTGTCCGCCATTCGGTTCTGTCCCGCTGTTTGCCGTGGTTTTGAATAAAGACTGTGTCAACAGAAGATGAGAAGACAGAATGTTTAACTACTTCCGTAAAGAAATTGAGTGGGCAGGTCGTCCGCTGGTGCTCGAAACCGGCAAGGTCGCCCGTCAGGCCGATGGTGCGGTGCTGGTCACCTACGGCGAAACCGTGGTCCTGTGTACCGCTGTTGGCGCGCGTGACGTCAAGCCGGGGCAGGACTTCTTCCCCCTGACCGTCAACTATCAGGAAAAAGCCTACGCCGCAGGCAAGATCCCCGGTGGGTTCTTCAAGCGTGAAGGCCGTCCTTCCGAAAACGAAACGCTGGTCTCCCGCCTGATCGACCGCCCCATTCGCCCCCTCTTCCCCGAAGGGTTCCGTAATGAGGTGCAGGTCATCGCCACGGTGCTGACCCACGATATGGAAAACGACCCGAGCATTCCCGCCCTGATCGGCTGCTCGGCCGCGCTCACCCTGTCGGGCATTCCGTTCTTTGGCCCCGTGGGTGCAGCCCGCGTTGGCTTTATTGACGGCGCGTTCATCCTCAATCCCACGCTTGAGCAGATCAAGGAAACCAGCCTTGACCTCGTGGTCGCCGGGACCGCCGAAGGCGTGCTGATGGTGGAATCCGAAGCATCCGAACTGTCTGAAGATGTGATGCTCGATGCCGTGACCTTTGGCCACACGGCTTTCCAGCCCGTGCTGGACGCCATTATTGCGCTGGCTGAACACGCCGCCAAGGAACCTTGGGATCTGCCGAGCGAAAGCAAGGAAGAGGCCGCCCTGCGCAAGCAGGTGGACAAGCTGGGCCGCAAGCTGATTGCCGATGCCTACAAGGAAAAGCAGAAGCAGGTCCGCTACGACAAGCTCAAGGTCGCACGTAGCGCCATTGTGGAAAAACTGACAGCCGCCGAGCTGGACGTGGCTGCCGCCAAGCCCATGATCAAGGACCTGGAAGCCGACGTGGTCCGCACCTCGGTGCTCAAAACCAGCAAGCGTATTGACGGGCGCGACCTTGTGACCGTCCGCCCGATTGTGCCCGAAGTTGGCGTGCTGCCGCGCGTGCATGGCTCCGCCCTGTTCACCCGTGGTGAAACACAGGCGCTGGTCGTGACCACGCTGGGCACCGGGCAGGACGAACAGGTGATTGACGCGCTGGAAGGCGAATACCGCACCAACTTCCTGCTGCACTACAACTTCCCTCCCTACTCCGTGGGTGAGTGCGGTCGCGTAGGCTCCCCCGGCCGGCGCGAAATCGGGCATGGCAAGCTGGCATGGCGCGCCCTGCACCCGCTGATGCCCAACCGCAAAGAGTTCCCCTACACGGTGCGTGTTGTGTCCGAAATTACGGAAAGCAACGGCTCCTCCTCCATGGCGACCGTTTGCGGTAGCTCGCTGGCCCTTATGGATGCCGGTGTGCCCCTCAAGCGCCCTGTGGCCGGTATTGCCATGGGTCTGATCAAGGAAGGCGACAAGTTTGCCGTTCTGTCCGACATTCTGGGCGATGAAGATCATCTGGGAGACATGGACTTCAAGGTGGCCGGAACCGAAGACGGCGTGACCGCGTTGCAGATGGACATCAAGATCACGTCCATCACGCCTGAAATCATGAAGATCGCTCTGGGTCAGGCGCGTGATGGCCGCCTGCACATTCTGGGCGAAATGAGCAAGGCTCTGACCGAAAACCGCACGACCGTCGCCACCACGGCGCCGCGCATCACCACCATTAAGGTGCCGCGTGAAAAAATCCGTGATGTCATTGGTTCGGGTGGCAAGGTCATTCGCGAAATCGTAGAATATTCGGGTGCGAAGGTGGATATCGGGGACGATGGCACCATTACCATTGCCGCCACTGCCGAAGACCAGACCAAAAAGGCGCTTGAACGCATTAACGGCATTGTGGCCGAACCCGAACTGGGCCGCATTTACGATGGTAAGGTTGTCAAAACCGCCGACTTTGGCGCGTTCGTCAACTTCCTTGGTGCGCGTGATGGGCTGGTGCACATTTCCGAACTGGCGCAGGGCCGCGTTGGTCGCACCACCGATGTGGTGAAGGACGGGGACGCCGTTAAGGTCAAGGTGATCGGCTTTGACGATCGCGGCAAGGTCAAGCTGTCCATGCGCGTTGTTGATCAGGCTACGGGTGCCGACATTACGGAAACCGTGGGTGAAAAACCTGCCCGCGCACCGCGCCGGGATGCCGAATAAGGCATTCCATACGTGGGGTGGGGGGCCTGCTCTCCCCCCACGCGTGGTGGACCAGACACGGGTATCTTAGAGAAACGACAGGATAGTCATGAAGGCGATTAACACGCTTCGCATGGGGGGGACGGATGTCCTGCCGCTGGTAGAGGGCGGCAAGGGCGTTTCTGTTTCCACGGGGGCATCGGCCGGGGCATGGGCTGCTGCGGGGGGTGCGGGTACGATCTCCATCGTCAATGCAGATAGCTATGACGATCAGGGACGCCCGGTCCCGCAGGTGTACCACGGCCGAACCCGCCGGGAACGGCATGAGGAGCTTGTGGACTACGCCATTCGTGGCGGCATTGCGCAGGCGCGTATTGCGCACGAGGTCTCTGGTGGCAAAGGCCGTATTCACGCCAACATCCTGTGGGAAATGGCCGCGTCCGAGCGGGTCATTACCGGGGTGCTGGAAGGGGCCAAGGGCATGATCCATGGCCTGACCTGTGGCGCGGGCATGCCCTACCGGCTGGCCGACATTGCCGCCCGGTTTGGCGTGCATTACTACCCTATCGTTTCTTCCGCCCGTGCTTTCAATGCTTTGTGGAAGCGTTCGTACAGCAAGGCGTCCGACCTGCTGGGCGGCGTGGTGTACGAGGACCCGTGGCGCGCAGGCGGTCATAACGGCCTGTCCAACACGGAAAATCCCTTTGCGCCAGAAGATCCCTACCCGCGTGTGCTGGCCCTGCGGCAGGCCATGCGTGGCTTTGGGCTGGACAATACGCCCATTATTATGGCCGGTGGCGTATGGTGGCTGGAAGAATGGCAGGACTGGATTGATAGTGAGGAACTGGGGCCGATTGCCTTCCAGTTTGGCACTCGTCCGCTGCTGACGACCGAAAGCCCGATCCCCGATGCGTGGAAGCGCCGGTTGCTGACCCTGAAAAAAGGCGATGTGTACCTCAACCGCTTCTCCCCCACAGGGTTCTATTCCTCCGCTGTCAACAACGGCTTTTTGCACGAACTGCGCCAGCGCGCCGAGCATCAGGTGCCCTACGCCACCGAAGCTACGGAAGAGCTGAGTGCGTCCTACGGTGTTGGCCCGCGCAAGCGCGAGGTCTTCCTTAAACCAGATGACGTAGCGCGTGTGCAGCAGTGGGAAAGCGAAGGGTTTGTTGAAGCCCTGCGCACCCCCGATTCCACCCTTATTTTTGTAACCCCCGACCGCGCCCGCCTGATTGTGGCGGACCAGACGGACTGCATGGGCTGCCTGTCGGAGTGCAAGTTCTCCAACTGGAGCCAGCGTGGCCCCAGCTACAGCAACGGCCACCGGGCGGACCCGCGCTCCTTCTGCATTCAAAAAACCCTTCAGGCCGCAGCCCATGCCTCTGGCCCGGATGCGGAGAAGGTGATGGATGAGAACCTGATGTTTGGCGGCACCAACGCATGGCGCTTTGGCACGGACCCGTTCTATGCCAACGGCTTTGTGCCCACGACCAAACAACTGGTTGAGCAGATTATGACCGGTAAATAAGCCGCCCCTACCCAACTCCTGCCCGTGTGGCGGGTGCGGGGTTTGGGTGAGCGCACAAAAAAGGCGGCCTCCCGTACAGGGGGCCGCCTTTTTTGATGGGGCCTGTTGCAACCCGCCCCCCTGCGCCGTCTGGTGGCGTGGGTGTATGCGGTGCGCGCAACGGGTGCTGCGCAACGCATGGCGGGCTGGCCGCCGGGCCTAGCTGCGTGAGGCGCGGCTCATGCGGGCGATTTTCTGGTCCGTTGTGTACTGGCTCAGGGCGTAAACCGACCAGATGGTAGCCGGAATCCAGCCAATAAGCGTGATTTGCAACACAAGGCAGGTTATCCCCGCAAAGGGGCGGCCAATGGTAAAAAACTGCAACCACGGCACAAGCAGGGCAAGGATAAGGCGCATTCGTCGTAAACTCCCATGTTATTGGCCATGATGGCCATAGCTGGCCCCCGGGGGCAAGGCAATCCGCACCACATGCGGGCTTTTTATGCCCCCCACAACCCCGGCCAGCGCTAGGAGTTTGCCGGGTTTGGTGCTAGAAAATACCCAGCACCGCGGCAACCGGTGTTCAGGTGGATTTGGCGCGGAGTGCAGGCAGCAGCCCAGCCCCGCGCAGCATGACAGAACGGATGAACCTTGACCGAGATTTCTGACCAGACCGGATCACCGCAGCCTTCAGACCTTGTGCCCGTGACCATTGAGGAGGAGATGCGCTCCTCCTACCTTGCGTATGCGATGTCGGTCATTGTCAGCCGTGCGTTGCCCGATGTGCGGGATGGCCTCAAACCCGTGCACAGGCGCATTCTGTACGCCATGCACGAAAGCGGGTTTACGCACGACAAGCCCTACCGCAAGTCCGCCCGTGCGGTGGGTGAGGTCATGGGTAAATATCACCCCCATGGCGATAGCTCCATTTACGAGGCCATGGTGCGTATGGCCCAGTCGTGGTCCATGCGTGTCAAGCTGATTGACGGGCAGGGCAACTTTGGCTCGGTGGATGGGGACAGCCCCGCCGCCATGCGTTACACCGAAGCGCGTCTGGCCCGCTCCTCCACCTTTTTGCTGGGTGATATTGACCGCGATACGGTCGATTTTCAGCCTAACTATGATGAGAGCGAGAGCGAACCCACGGTTCTGCCAGCTGCTTTCCCCAATCTGCTGATCAATGGCGCCACCGGCATTGCCGTGGGTATGGCCACCAACATTCCCACCCACAACCCCGGCGAGGTGGTGGACGCAACGCTGGCCCTGATCGCCAACCCGGCCATGACGCTTGAAGAGCTGATGGAAATTGTGCCGGGGCCGGACTTCCCCACCGGTGGCACCATTCTGGGCCGCTCTGGCATTCGCAGCGCCTATGCTACGGGCCGTGGCTCCGTAATCATTCGCGCCAAGGCCGATATTGAGGAAATTCGTAAGGACCGCAAAGCCATTGTGGTGACCGAAATCCCCTATCAGGTCAACAAGGCCACCTTGCAGGAACGCATTGCCGATCTGGTGCGCTCCAAGCAGGTGGAAGGCATTGCCGATATCCGCGACGAATCCGACCGCTCAGGCATGCGCGTGGTGATCGAAATCAAGCGCGATGCAACGCCTGAGGTGGTGCTGAACCAGCTTTACCGCTTTACCCAGCTCCAGACCTCCTTTGGCGTGAACATGCTCGCACTCGATGCAGGCAAACCCCGCCTGATGGGCCTGAAGGACGTGCTGGAGGCGTTTATTGCCTTCCGCGAGGAAGTTATTCTGCGCCGCTCGCGCCATGACCTGAACAAAGCGCGCGACCGCGCCCATATTCTGGTCGGGCTGGTTATTGCCGTTGCGAATATTGATGCCGTTATTGCGCTCATTCGCGCAGCGCCCGATGCCGCCACCGCGCGTGAATCGCTTATGACCGCGGAATGGAACGCCGCCGATGTGGAACCGCTGCTGGCCCTGATCCACGATGAAGGCAACGTGGTGGTGGACGGTAAGGTCCGCCTGACCGAGGCACAGGCGCGCGGCATTCTGGAACTGCGCCTGCAACGCCTGACCGGGCTTGAGCGCGACAAAATCCAGAACGAACTGTCTGACGTGGCGGTGCGGATTAACGAACTGCTCGAAATTATTCGTAGCCGCCCCCGCCGGATGGACGTGCTGTGCGAGGAACTGAGCCTTGCCCGCGCCGAACTGGTGACCCCCCGTGTGACCGACATTGCCGATTACGACGGCGATCAGGATGATGAAAGCCTGATCGAACCCGGCCAGATGGTTGTGACCATCACGCGCGAAGGCTTTATCAAACGCACGCCGCTCGATGTCTTCCGCGCACAGAACCGGGGTGGCCGTGGCCGCACCGGGGCCGGTACGCGTGGGGATGATATTGTGGTGCGCTCCTTTAACGCGCACACGCACCAGTGGGTCATGTTCTTCTCCTCCGGTGGCAAGGTGTACCGCCAGAAGGTGTGGCGTCTGCCAGAGGCAGGCCCCGCCGCCAAGGGCCGCGCGCTGGTCAACCTGCTGCCCGACCTTGGGTCGGATACCATTACCGCCGTGCTGCCTTTGCCGCAGGATGAGGAACTGTGGGAAAGCCTGCACCTTGTGTTCGCCACCGCCAGTGGGGGTGTGCGCCGCAACAGGCTGAGTGACTTCCGCAACATTCGCGTTTCCGGCATGATCGCCATGAAGCTGGATGAAGGCGACAGCCTGATTGGCGTTGCCACCTGCCGCGATGGTCAGGACGTGTTCCTTGCCACCCGCAAGGCGCGCTGCATCCGCTTCCAGATTACGGATGACACGGTGCGTGTGTTCGCCGGGCGCGGGTCGTCTGGTGTGCGCGGCATCCGTCTGGCCGAGGGCGACCGGGTGATCAGCCTTGCCGTGCTCAACCATGTTGAGGCCACGGTGGAAGAACGCTCGGCCTACCTGCGTATGGCCAACGCCAAACGCCGGGCCGAAAACGCGGCCGACACCGAGGATGATGCCGAAATTGCGGTGGTTGATGGGGATGAGGATGAAGGTGCAACCGGCACCGAGGCCCTGACCCCCGAACGCTTCGCCCAGCTTGAAGCCGCCGAAGAAGTGCTGCTGATTGTGAGCGATGGTGGGTTTGGCCGCCGCTCCTCCGCCTATGATTACCGCGTAAGCGGGCGTGGCGGGCTTGGCATTACCAACATGACCTTCTCTGCCAACAAGCGCGGGACGGAAGTCTCGGCGACCCTGCCGGTGCTGCCGGGTACGGATGTCATGCTGGTGACCGATGCAGGCCGCCTGATCCGCGTGCCGGTTGATCAGGTGCGGATTATGGCGCGTCAGGCCAGTGGGGTCACACTCCTGCGCCTGAACGATGCCGAACGCATTACCAGCGTGTTCCCGGTCATGGATGATGGCGAGGACGGCGCGGGCGAGGCAGAAGATGCAGCCCCCCAGCCGTCTGCGGATGATGGTGCCGGTCCAGCCGCATGAGCAGCCCTGCTGCCGCACCCAGACGTGTCGGGCTGTATGCTGGTACGTTTGACCCGGTAACAGTCGGCCATCTGGATGTGATCGAGCGGGCCAGCAGGTTGGTGGACCGGCTGATTATCGGGGTTGCCCGCAACCCCGGTAAAAGCCCGCTTATGCCGCTGGAAGAGCGGATCGAATGTGTGCAGGAAGCATTGCCCGCCATCAAGGCGCGGACGGGGGGGGATATGGCGGTTGTCTCCTTCCATTCGCTTTTGGTGGAGGCGGTGCGGAGCAATGGGGCCACGCTTATTTTCCGTGGCCTGCGCGTTCTGTCCGACTTTGATTACGAAGTGCAGATGTCGGGCGTAAACCGCAGGCTGGATAGCGGGATAGAAACCGTGTTCCTTATGGCCTCGGAGCGCACGCAGTTTATTTCCTCCCGTATGGTGAAGGAAATTGCCAGTTATCATGGCGATATTTCGGAGTTTGTAACACCCTATACCCAGGCGCGCCTGCTGGCCCGTCTGGCCGAACGCACGGGCTGAACCGCGTGTTTGGTCGGGTGTTGCCTTAACAGGAGAGTTTCTGATGTCTACAGAAGATAAAAAAGACCTGATTTACATGCATGTGCCCGCAGGCCGCGTGGTCATCCGCCTGCGCCCTGATCTGGCCCCCAAGGCCGCCGAGCGCCTGCGCACGCTGGCCGAGCAGGGTTTTTACGACAACGTGGCCTTCCACCGCGTGATCCCCGGCTTTATGGCTCAGGGTGGGGACCCCACGGGCACGGGCATGCACGGCTCCGACCTGCCGGACCTGCCCGCCGAATTCACGCGGGAAGCCAAGTTTGAACGTGGCACCATTGGCATGGCCCGCACGGCCAACCCCAATAGCGCCAACAGCCAGTTCTTCATCATGTTCGAACCTTCCCCCCATCTGGATGGCCAGTACACCATTGTGGGTGAAGTGATTGAAGGCATGGAGAACGTGGACAAGATCAAACGCGGTTCCGGCTCCTCGGGTGTGGTGAACGAACCAGACCGTATTGCCAGGATGGTTCCTGCGGACAAGGCGGAAGCCTGATCCCACGCAAACGGCCCGCCCTAACCCGGCGGGCCGTTTTTGTATGCACACCCCACCCCAGTGCGGGCTTATTGGCCCAGGTGTTCAACCGGGTGCACAAAGGTGCCGAAAAATGCCTTTGTATGCTTGACGCACGTCCCTAATCCAGTTAGGAACAGCCCCATCACGCACGGTCCCTGACCCCGCGTGACCCCATGTGTGAGCCGGTAGCTCAGCTGGTAGAGCATTCGACTTTTAATCGAATGGTCGAGGGTTCGAGTCCCTCCCGGCTCACCATTCTTTCCTTAAAAAACAGATGTCTGAGAGTGTTGGCAGAGCCTGTTCGGCCCGTATTCTGCTGTTATGCCCTGTTCAGGCCCATGTTCGGGCTGGTAGCCCCCGCGCTGTAATGGCGAGGGGGGCGAGGCATTGTGCCCTAAAGGAATGGGTGGGTCTGGGCTGCGTGGCGGTAGAGGTCTTCTGCGGCACCACAGAGTTGTGTGTGATGGACCAGCAGAACACCCGTTGCGGCTGCCGCCTGCCGTGCGGACTGCGAAAACGTGGAGTTTGTGGCAACAATTGCGCCCTGCGCACCTTGGAACTTTTGGGCGGCAAAGGCTTGCTGGACGGCATCATTCCCAACGGTTCCCGCATACAGCTTGCATTGGACAACAATCCGCACATTGCCTTTGCGGGCTATAACATCTGCCCCCTGATCTCCACTTTTCTGCGTTGCGTGTGCATCCCACCCAGAGTGTTTGAGAAGTAAGGCGCAGTGCTGTTCGTAATCAAAAGGGTTCATACGGATATCAAAAACCGTAGGGTCGCTTACATAAGGATTGATGGGAACATGGACCGGTAATGGGTCGGCGGAAACCTGCTCAACAAGGTTTATGGCATAGGCCCGCAGTTGTGCGCGGTCTTTTACGTTTGATATTTTGGCGTTTATAAGCCCGTCTATTCTGGTCTGGATAAAATACCCGATCTCCCTGACCCATAGATCTGTTTTAAGTGTGCCGTAGATATCTTGTGTTATCTTCTGGTTTCTCGATATTTGCAGGTTCAGTTTCTGTTTGAATATTTCATCAGAAACAAGGGACCGTGTTTCATCGAACAGTTTGTTTTGCTTTGTTTTTTTATAATAAAAAAATCCGCCAGAAACTAAAGCAGCAAAAAGTATAAGCCACATTGAACTGTTGCTTTGGTTGTTGGGGTGTGAGGTGGCACCGGCCGATTGAGGGGTGGGTTCGGCCTGTTGCTGGCCCACAGGCGGTGGCAGTTTTGCCGCCATGGAGGCAATCTGCTCTGCATCTGCATCAGAAATAAAGCCATCTGCGGGGGAGGTGGTGTTGGCCTGCTGCCATTTGGTAATGGCGGCGCGTGTTCCTTCGCCATAAACGCCATCAGCACGTTGGGCCTGTGTAAGAAAGCCCAGATCAATCAGATTTTGCTGGAGGGCTATGTGCTCATCTATGGGCCTGTTGGCTTCCTCCAAAGGAACGCCGGTTAACCTTGCCTTATATTTGTCGGTCAGGGCGTCCATATGGGCAATGTAGCAGGCCGGGTCTGCCAGAGGGATGTTCTGGGCGCCAGGCTGTTGGGTGGAGTCAAGGCATTCCCCCAAAACGGCATCATCAGCCATGACCTCCTGCTTGAGCGACTTCCAGCCGTCTTTTCCAACAAGCTGGCGTAGGGCGTAATAGGTCTGGTCAAACATGAGTTCATGTCTGGCGGCTTCGCTGTTTTCGCAAAGCATGGTGGCAATGCTGTCTTTTGAATGATCGGCAGAGCAGGAAAAATCGGGACGGTACCCCATTGTGGCAAATGGTGTGGAGGCCGGGGCCGCATACGCCGCCTTGGAGTTAACGCCCGTTTGGTGTGTTCCATTGTGGGATGGAAAAAGCCAACCTAGAATGACAGCACCACCAACAAGCATAATGCCAATGGATGTTACTTTATCCTGCATTTTTTTCTTCAAATAATAGCGCCGGTTATAGGCGGCTTTTCTGTAATCTCTGGCCCAGAAAGGTTTTGAGCTTTTCCGGCCCATGTGTTGTCTCCAAATTGTTTATTTCAAATTGGAAAGAACACTAACCGTACATATGCCCCGGTGCCAGTCAGTATTGCGCCATGCAGCATGCATCCGCAGGCAGGGTGGTCTGTGCCAGAGCGGCAAGGAAGAGCGGCTCCAGCGCCCCTGTTTGGGGTAATTCTCGTATATTTTACTGTGATAAAAAAATTATAGTGTTCTGGTTGGTGGGTGTACTGTATGTATGAAGAATTGAAGGTGTAGTGTTTAGGAAAGATAGATTCAAAAGTATGTATTTTTTGTTAAAAAATTCATTTTCATGATTATAGAACTCATATCTTTTGTATCCGCCTGTCTGGCTTTGCTTGGGGCCTTGTATAAGCGTGACGATGTGGCGTTTACATTTGGCCGTAAAACCCTAAAGGCGTTTATTCCGTTTTTTATGGCCACCAGTATATGGTGCATACATTACATTATTCTATTTCGGACTATGGGGCTGGAGCATAACACGGTCGGCCTGCTTTATCCGTTCCTATCCTATCTGTTTGTGGTTTCCGGGTTTTACTGTGCGGTAAAAGTTATCGACCTTGGTTTTTATTTTTCCAACTATGTGTCGGGCGCAATTATTGGTCTTTTTATTGCTACGGACCATATTGTGGACAAATACGCCCTTGCCCATTCTGGCACGGGGTTGGTGGTGGGGGCGGGGCTGAACGTCCATAGCTTTGTGCTGCTCCTGTCGTTTGTTATGCTCTGGTCCTCCATTGTGGGCTACCTGACCGACTACTTGAAAAATCATGAAATTATTTCACACTTAACAACAATAGCTTACACGGATAATCTGACAAATCTGAGCAACCGGAACGCATTGAACGACCATTTTGCAGATATGCTGGCAAATAATGCCCGGACCGCCACAAACTTTGCCTGCATGATGATCGACCTGAACAAGTTCAAGGACATAAACGACACCTATGGCCACCTTATAGGCGACGAAATTTTGCGGATTATTGGTGGTAAGCTGAAAGACATTTTTGAAAAAACGGAGCACTTTATTGGTCGTTTGGGTGGGGATGAATTTATTGTGCTCGCCAGCTACCACCATGTTGCGCAAATAGAGGCGTTATCAGACACAATTTATCGCCTTGTGGTTGAAGCGCATTGTGTGAACGATATTCCGCTCCGTGTTGGGTGCTGCATTGGCATATCCCTGTTTCCCGAGGATGGCACAACCCAAAAATCCCTTATGGGGCATGCGGATATCAGCCTGTATGAAATGAAGAAAAACCTGCGTGATGGCGTCTGTTTTTATAACAAAGGCGCTGTGCGGACCATTTGTGTGCCAAACGCGCCAGAACCCGTGTGACCCCCTTGCCCAGACCAGTCTGGAGTGGCCGGGCATAAAAAATAAGGTGTACATGCGCGCGGTTTGTGGCATAAGGGGTGTAGTGTTGCTACTTCTGCCCCCATGTGGGGCGGCGTAACAGAATACGCCAGAAGAACCACGCCTTTTCCCCCACGTTACGACCCTGCGCCCCTTTATCCCGTTCCTGTTTGTTGGAACGGGTTTTTTTGTATCTGGCGCATGGACCATTGCTGGTTTTGGGGCCTGTGTGCCCTGCTGCCTTCGGTGTTGCGTGGTGGCGTGCTGGGCTGCACCCAACCAAGCTATAAGGGAGGTCTCCATTATGGCCAATACCGGCCAGAGCGTGCCCATAACGGGCGGCACAACAGGCAACACAGCCAAGGTGGCTGCTATTGTTGCTTTTATTCCCTCATTTTTTGCCATGCTGCCACAAAACATCGCCCTGTTTATTTGTGCGGGCATGGTAACGTGTGCGGCCATAACCGCAGCCGTGCCTGCTCCTGCGCAGGGGCGGGTGCTGGTTGCGTTGTACCAGATTGTGCGGGTTGCGGGGCTGGGGGTGCGGTACGCCGTGCCCTATATGGCGCTGCATCTGAGCAAAACCGCACCGGCGCAAACGGTTGCACTGTCCACGCCGCACAGCGCGGCTGGTGCCGCAGCCCCCAGTGCCGCAGGCAGCGTTCACACAGCTTAAAAACTTTCCTTACAGGATCAATTAAAATGAAAAACTATGCAGGAGTGGCCTGCCTTGCGGCCCTGAGCCTGTTGTGTTCGTGCGCGCAAACCGCGCAGGGCAAGCTGCGTCAGGCAGTGTATGACACAGCTAGTGCGTACCATCTGCTGGCCAGCCCCATGCCCGATGTTATGGCCGGGCACGTGCCCGGTGTCAGCCTGAACGCGGCGCAAAAAACCCTTGCGCGGCAGGCCAGCCAGACTGTGCTGAACGAACTGGCCGCGTTTGACCAGTCCATACAGGCAGGCAGCACATTGACCGAAACAGCCGTTGCGGCCTTGCAGGCGGACTTTGCTTCGTTCTCCGCCTGCTGGAGCGGGCTTACGGCGGGCACAACCCCGGCCGGTTGCGCGGCCATTGCCACACCCGCGTCTGGCGCATCTGGCAGTGGGGCTGCAAGCACGGTGGCTTCCTCGGCCACCCTATCGGTTGGAGATGTAACTTCGACCACAACAGGGAGTCACTGAACCATGACAGCTGCGGAAATTAGCGCCATTCTTGGTGTTGTGGGGACTGTTGTCTCGCTGGCTGAAAAATACGGCCCCGAGGCTTACGATACGGTTTTGAGCGCGCTTGAGCAGAGCAGGAGTGGTACAGGCCCAAGTGATGCGGAAATTGCCGCGCTGTTTGCCAAATGTCAGGCAGATAACGCGGCCATTCAGGCATCATGAGTGTGGATTTTGAGTGCGGCATGGTGCTGGGTGGCGGCTTTGTGGGGCTGGCGGGGCTTGCGCTGGCCGTAGCACTGCGCCTGCTCGCCCAGCGCGATGGAAGCTGGCCGAATGCAGGGCCGGGCGCGGATTAAACGCGTGTTTTGAGCGGGGCTTTGTTATGGGCCACGGGCTTTTGTGGAGCAGTTTTTCCCCAAAAGTCCGTGGTCTGGCCGCTCAGAGCGTGGGGCGTGAGCCGTGCTCCAGCCTGTGCTGCTCCAGCAGGTCGCGCACGGTTTGCACAATCTCGCCAATGCTTTCCTCACAATAGCGGTGCTGGTCGGTGGCAAAGCCCGTGTTGGTATAAAACGGCCATTGCAGGCTGTGGCTGGCGGCGCGCAGGTGCAGAATGGCCTGCTCGTAGCGGGTAACTTCCTGCGCCATGGCGCGGGGGAGTTCATCTGTGCTGAACAGGCCGCGCCGGGCCGCATGGTCATAAGCATCGACCTGCGCCAGGGGGCGGTGGTCGGGGCAGGTCGTGTGCGGTTCCAAAGCGTTCTCCCTCAACTACACGCGGTCAGTATGTGCGTAATAAATGCACAACGCAAGCTGGATAACACGCATATGTGTGGTGGAGGCGGCGGGCTTATGGGCTGTCTGGCGTTACTTCCATGTCCATTTGCCCACAACGCGGCCGTTAATGCTGATTTCGTCCAGAGTCAGCTCGTAGGTGGAATAGGCGGTGTTAATGCTCATGATCCGCACCCGGCGGGGTTCCTCCATGCCGGGGATCAGTTCCAGACGTTTGAGCACAAGGCCGAACCCGTCCCACAGCACATACACGCCGGGGGGGGAGGGAATGCGGTGGGCTGTGTCCACCAGCACCCGATCGCCCGACTGGTAGTCCGGCTCCATGCTGTCCCCCGCCACACGCACAATGGCCAGCGTGTCTGGCGTTTCGGAAAAAGCGGCCACGTAACCGCGCGGTAGCGTCCAGTGTTCCACCGGGCGCAGCCCGTCCTGCGGGGCGCAGAGCACGGGCACGCAGCCCGGCCCGGCAGAGGTGATCACATCGTATTCCGGTATGGCAATGCGGCCCGCACCTGCTGGCGGCAGGGCCTCGGCCGCAGGTGCGGGCGGGGCGGAGCGGGGGGTCATTCTGGCGCGGGGGGTCATTCTGGCCACAAGGCCGGATTCGCCAGCACTTACGCCAGCAAGGTTCCACACCTCGTTGGCGGTAATGGGCGGCTCCCCCCGGCCACTCAGCAGCGGCACCATGGCTTGGACCATGGGCAGGGGCAGCACATCCTTTTTGTACGAGGTCTCATACATGCGGTAGGAGGAAAACTTCTCTCCGTACCCCAGTTCGCGCGCAAACTCACGAATCGTGTACCCGGCCCGCTCGCGCAGGGCTTTAAGCCTGTCCGTGATCCGATTCTGGTTCATGTCTGCATTGTGGGCAAAAGTGTCGTGCATGTCAGTGCGTAAAAACCGCTTGCAGTTTGTATTTTTTATACGCACATTATGTGCATGAACAACGCACATATCAGCCTGCCGGATGCGGCGCAAGAGCCGCACAGGCCTTTTCCGGCCCCTCTGACCCCACCGCAGAGCGATTTGCGGGGTCTGCCCTTTATGCCGCTCGATACCTGCCGCCTGCTCGATAGTGACCTGTTCGCCCTGAGCACGGGCGATGGGTTCAAATGCGCCGTGGCCCTGTGGTGCAAGGCGTGGCAGCAGGTGCCTGCGGGCAGCCTGCCCCATAATGAGCGGGTTCTGGCCCATCTGTCTGGTGCTGGGGGGCGCTGGCCGGGCCTGCGGGCTATGGCCCTGCATGGGTGGGTGGTCTGCTCGGACGGGCGGCTTTACCACCCTGTTATCGCCCAAAAAGCCAATCAGGCATGGAAGGCCCGTCTGGCCCAGCGCGCCCGCGCCGCCCGCCGCTGGGGGCGTGAGCCGGAGGACGCCTCCATACCGGCTGCGGAGGAAGGCGCTGCATGCCACGGCACAGCCCACGCACATGCAAGGGAGAGTGAGAGGGAGAGTAGCTCACTCCGTTCGCTGGAGGATGGCAATAAGGGGCTGGCGCATGGGCAGGGCCTGCGTGGCCGGGTGCGTGCGCGTGGGGGGCGTGGGGTGGGCCGCGCTCCGCATCCGCTGGAGGAGCAGGCGGCACGGTTAAAGCAGCGTCAAGCAGCCCCCACCCCCGGAGCAGAAGACCCGGCAGAGCGCTTGCACACCCAAGACAGTGCGGAGCCGGGGGTATGAGCGCGCGTGCCCGCACCCCTGTGCGTCTGCCCGGCATAAGCCCGGCACTTGCTGCGCGGTTGGAGAGTTTTCGCCCCGGCGGGTTTGCGCCCCCGGCCCATATTGTGGCCGAGGCACAGGCCATATTGCCTGCCTATGGCCATGCCTTGCGCCCGCTGCCTGAGCCGGAACTGGCCTGTATGGTGGAGGAGTTTGCCGAAATGCTGAATGCGGGCGTGGTTAACCCCTTGCCCGGTGTTGCGTTGCAACTGCGCTGCGTGGCGCTGGTTGCAGCCTGTGCCGGGGTGCCTGCGCTGGCATGGAGTGGGGCCACCGTGCGCCGCGCCTTGGTGGCGTTTACGTTTTTTCCGTCCGCCGCCCAGTTGGTGGCCTTGCTGGAGGAACAGTGCGGCATGGCCCGTGCCACCCACAGCCGGTTGCGCCTGCTGGTGGAGGAGGCCCAGCAGCGCGCAGCGCGGGAACAGGCACAGGCGCTGCGCTGGGCGCAATGGGAGCAGCGGCACGCGGCGCGCCCTGTGTACAACCCTGTGGATAATGTGGATTGTATGAAAAACCCGCTCTGAGCGCGCCATGAGTCACAAAAAGTTGAACCGTTTACGGCCCCTTTCCCCCACTGGTGCGGAAGGCGGGGCATGCAAGGATTTTATACAAATGAGCACATCCCACACGCAGGTTTCCAAAAAGCAGGGTGCGGCCCCACCTGCTGGCCTTCTGGTGGCGCAGGGGGCTTGCGGCCCAACACCCGAGCGGATGGAAAAATCCGTGTTTGTAGCAGATGCGTCCAGCCCCGGCGGTCCGTTGCGGGTACTGGGCACGGTGCAGGCGCTGCTCAATGCGCGTGACATAACGCAGGATGCGGCCAATGCGGCGGAACGCTGGTATAGAGACTGGGTTTTTGCCTATATGGGGCATATTGAATACCCCACGCACCACACCCCCAATACCCTGACCCGGCATGATGATGTTTCGTGGCAGATGACGCGCGCACACGCAGCCGGGCGTGTGGCCGATGTGCGCCATGCTCTTGGCCTGTGCGCGGAGGTGCGGTTGAAGCTGATGCTGGTGGACGAACTGTCATTTATGCAGATGGGACGGGTTATTTTTCCGCATCTGTCGGATGCGCGGGCGCGGCTTAAAATATCCGCCCAGTGTGCCATGCTGCTTGAACAGCTTGACGGGTTTTATGATGGTCTGCGCCGTGCCAGACAGCGCGGCAAGGAGCAGGCGCACCAGCGTGCCGGGGCGGAGGGGTTCTAAAAAACTGGCAGAATAACAGGGGATTGCCAAAAATATTTGGCTTTGTGTGTTTTTTCCACTTGCCATGTGCGCGCAGCCCGCGTATTGGAATACCTACATTGGAATTCCTGCGCCAGACCGCTGCAAGCCGCCCCACCGGGCGGCTTTTTTTATGGGCTGGGCGCTACGGCGGCATAAACGCCGCCTTCCCTGTTTTTTGGAAAATCTATGACCCAGTCAATCAGCTATGCCGATGTGGTGCGCCTGCGCCGCGCGGATGCGGTGTGCGTTGGTGTGCAGGGCGGGCATGCGCTGCTCTGCTTTTTGGTGCCAGAGGCGGAAAATACACGCCACAGGGCCGATGTTGCCCTTTCGTGGTGCGAGAGCGCACAGGCCAATCTGCCGCCAGAGGTGCGCGTGCGCTGTGTTGTGAACGAACGCAGCGTGCGTGGGCTGGTGGTGGGGCAACTGCCGCCCCCGGCCATGCAGCGCATTCAGGCCATGCTCATGCGTGAGCGCTCCAGCCAAACGGTGGAAAGGGGCTGGCCGCACAGGACCACCCCCCACAGTAAGGCCCTTAGCCATGCCTGCATGCAAAAAAACACCAGACCCCAGCAAGGTCATGCCAGAACCGGCTATTACGCCTGAGCTATGGGAGCATATTTTCAGTCAGGTGGAGGAGGGGCAGACCCTGCGCCAGATCAGCACGGCTCCGGGCATGCCCACGTGGGAGCAAATGCGCCACAGCCTGCGTGCCAGCTCCATCCTTGCCAGCCGTTACGCCCGTGCGCGTGTGCTGGCCGCCGAAGCGTTTGAAGACCGGCTGCTCCAGGAAGTGCATAGCATTAACGGGGAGGACACCGCCGCCATGCGCCTGCGGATTGATACGCTCAAATGGATCATGTCCAAACGTGCGCCCGCCCGTTACGGCGAAAAAACGGGGGCCGAACAGCAGGCGGATGCTCAGGCCCCGCCCGATGGCAGGCCACGCACCATCCGCCGCGTGATTGTGGACCCACCCGCACGGGTGGACAAAGGACAATGAGCCGACCAAGCCTGAAAATTCCCACAGCACGGGTGTTCGCCCCCCTGCTGGCGCCATGCCGTTACAAGGGGGCGTATGGGGGGCGGGGGTCTGGCAAGTCGCATTTTTTTGGCGAATGCGTGGTGGAGGAGCACCTGCGTCTGGCGGGGCACCGCACGGTGTGTATCCGCGAGGTGCAGAAGTCCACGCAGTTGTCCTCGCGCCAGTTGATTATTGATAAAATCAGCCAGTTTAACCTGAACCGGTATTTTGATGTGCAGGACAGGGCCATTCGCACACCCGGTGGTGGGCTGATTGTTTTTCAGGGCATGCAGAACCACACAGCGGAAAGTCTGAAGTCGCTCGAAGGGTTTGACCGGGCATGGGTGGAGGAGGCGCAGTCCATTTCCGCCCAGAGCTGGCGCATGCTCCGCCCCACCTTGCGTAAGGCCGGGGCGGAAATATGGGCGTCGTGGAACCCCCATGCCCCGACCGATGCGGTGGATGCGTTCTTCCGTGGTGCAGGTTCGGACCGGGCGGACCTTGTGGCGGTTCGGGCCAACTGGTCGGATAATCCGTGGTTTGCACAAGGCACATTGGCAACAGAGCGGGCAGAGGACCAGCGCACCCGCCCGGATGAATACGGCCATGTGTGGGAGGGGGACTATCAGAGTTTTTCCGCAGCCCAGATTTTTTTGGGCCGTGTGTGTGTGCAGGACTTTGCCACCCCGGAAGATACGCGGTTTTACTACGGTGTGGACTGGGGTTTTGCCAAAGACCCACTGGCGGCCCTGCGCTGCTTTGTGGTGGGGAACACGCTTTATATTGATTACGAGGCAGGGGGCGTTGGCGTGGAACTGGATGCCATACCCGCCGTGCTGGAGCAGATCCCCCACGCCCGGCTATGGCCGTGGAAGGCCGATGGCGCACGGCCGGAAACCATAAGTTTTCTGTCTCGCAGCTATGGTTTTCGCATGAGTGCCGCCAAAAAATGGCCCGGCAGTGTGGAGGACGGCATAGCCCGGCTTAAAGCGTTTGACACCATTGTGGTGCATCCGCGCTGTAGGCGGGTGGCGGAGGAATTCCGTTTATATTCCTACAGGGTTGATAAAGATACGGGGGATGTCCTGCCCATTGTGGAGGACGCGCACAACCACTGGATTGATGCGCTGCGCTACGCGCTGGATGGGGTTATTCACAACCGGCGCACCATGCCCCGCTTTAACGCCGGAACACTCCGGCACATTCTTCATGCCAGCAAGGGCGGACAAAACGGATGACAGACTGGTGGACCCGCCTGTGCGGGCGTTTGGGCGCAGGGCCTGCGCAGGGTGGAATGGCGCGTACAGAACCGGTGCTCCCGCATGCCAGCCCCTCTGCCCCCCCTGCGCGCGGTAGGGGCAAAAGGCGTCTGGGCCTTGGGGCCATGCTGGGCTGGGGCAGCAGTTCGGCCCTTACACCCATGCCCGGTGTGCATGACCGTGCGGCGGCGTTGTTCCAACCCTACCAGCCCCCACGCGGGGTGCGCGGGGTTGGCGCGCTGGCCATGGATGCAGGGCTTGGAGCCTATGCAACCGAGCAGTATGGCATGGCCTCCAGCTTTGTGGAGCAGGGGTTGGCCTTTAAGGGCTACCCCACGTTAGCCGCCATGATGCTGCGGGCCGAGTTTAGAAAACCCGTGGAAATTATTGCGCGTGAGGCCACACGGGCATGGATCCGCTTTCGCTGTAATGGCACACAGGCCGATGCGGTGCAGACTGCGGCGCGCCTGCGTGCGGTGGAGGTGGAGTTTTTGCGCCTGCATGTGCGCGATGTGGTGCGCCGCCAGATTGTGCATGGGCTTGGCTTTGGCGTAGGCCACATCTGGGTGGGTCTGCGCGGCGTGCCGCTCAATGATGCGGGGCAGGCCGTACCCCTGCGCCCCACCCCGCACGGCATGGCGCGCGGCCAGCTTGAACGGCTGGTGAACATAGACCCCATATGGACAACCCCCAACAGCTACAACGCGGATAACCCGCTCCGTGCGGATTACTACCGCCCGGCGGACTGGTGGGTGCAGGGGGTGCTGGTCAACAGCACGCGCATGCTGAGTGTGGTGCCGTTTGAAGTGCCGGATATTCTCAAACCCGCCTTCAACTTTGGTGGTCTGGCCTTACCGCAGATGCTCGAAACCTACGTGCACAATTTTTTGCGCACAAGGCAGTCCGTGTCGGACATGGTGAGCAACTTTGCCACCAAGATTTTGAAAACCGACATGAGCGGCACCATGCAATCCGATACCGGCGCGCAGTATGCCGAAATTGATGCACAGAGTGTGACTGCGCGTGTTGCGGCCATGAACGCATGGCAGAGCAACAACGGCACCTTTGTGCTCGACCGCGAGAGTGAGGATTTTGATATCAAGTCAGCCCCGCTCAGTGGTCTTGCGGAGTTGCAGGCCCAGTCGCAGGAGTTCATGGCCGGTATTCCCGGTATTCCGCTGGTCAAGCTGTTTGGCATCCAGCCGCAGGGGCTTAATGCCTCCTCGCAAGGCGAGATCAGGGTTTTTTATGACGAGATCGCAGCGTTTCAGGAAGCCCACATGGCCCCCGTGCTGCGGGTGCTGTTCCACCTTGTCCAGCTTAACCTGTGGGGCAGCATAGACCCCGATCTGGACTTTGAGTTCGTGCCCTTGTGGCAGATGTCCGAACAGGAGGCGGCGGCGGTGGAAAAAACCAAAACCGACATGGACACAGCCAACATCCGCTCGGGCAAAATAACCCCGCACGAAGCCCGCGCGCGCGAGGCGGCGGATGCACACAGCCTGTACCGCACCGCAGGGCTGGCCCGCTCCATAACAGAGGGCAATATGGCCGGTGCGGACAAGGGTTTTGTTAAGACGCCACAGGCAAAAAGAGCAGAACAGCATGAATGACACACTCGCCCATGACCGCATGGGATCGGTCCGTATGACCGATGAGGACGGACGCCTGCATGTGGCCACAACCCCCATAAGCAAGGCAACCGTTAACGCCTATTACGGGCGCGAAATACCGGGGGCGGACGCATTGGGGCTGGACCCCAACAGGCTTTACAACCTGCTGCGCGACCCGGCCGAACTGGCCCGTGCGGCCCCCAGCTTTAACGCCCTGCCCGTGCTGGCCGAGCATGCCCATGTTACGGCCAATGCCCCACGGGCCGATCTGGTAGTGGGCACCACGGGCACCAACGCCCGTTTTGCCAGCCCCTACCTGACCAATTCCCTGGCGATCTGGAACGCCGGGGCCATTCACAACATCCGCTCGGGCGCGCAGCGCGAACTCTCCTGCGCGTACCGCTACACGCCGGTCATGGAGGCAGGCCAGTTTGAAGGCCAGCCTTATGACGGGCGCATGACCAACATTCGCGGCAACCACGTGGCCCTTGTGCCCAGCGGGCGTGCCGGGCCGGATGTTGTGGTGGCGGATGCCAAACCAAAGGATATTGCAATGGTTCCAACACATGCTGCCCCCACGGCGGGGCAGGTTTTTGCCCGCCTTGGCACGGCTTTTGCCTCTGGCGCGCTGGCCATGACCGCAAGCCTGGCCGAACTTGGGGCATGGCTGCGGCACAACGGTATGGCCGATGCCCCCACGGGGGCCGAACACGGCGGCATACCTACCGTCCCTCCCGGTGCCGCTGGCACGCACACGCCGCCCGCAGGCAAGGCCGCCGCTGCGCCCGCTCCGGCCACGCCCCCTACGGGCCAGAATGCCAGCCCCTCTGCCGCAACGCCGGACAACGCACCTGCCACACCCGGGCAGGCCGCCACCGCGCAGGATAGTGCGGTGCAGTCCGCCGTAACCGCCGCCCTTGCCGCCGAGCGCACCCGTGCCGCCCACGCGCAGGAAGCCCGCACCCTTGTGCGCCCGCTGGTGGGCGATGTGCTGGGCATGGACAGCGCAACAGACATCCTGCGCTACGCCCTGAACGAGCAGGGTGTTGGCACCGATGGTGTGAACGAACCGGGGCTTAAAGCGCTTGTACTGGCCTGCCTTGGTGCGGCCTCACCTGTTGCGGGTGCTCCTTCGGGTGGCCCCGTGGGCGCGGCCGATCATGCGGCCCCCCTTGCAACCCGCTTTGGCGTTTCTGCGCCGCGCAAACTCTAAAACAAGGAGGCAAAAACAATGCCTTTCCCCAATACAGTGCATTATGGCTGGCCTGCCGGGTTCCCCGGTGCATGGGCCAGCCAGAACCCCCAGCGCATGGTGGTGCCCGGAGCCAACGGGTTTAGTGCGGGCGCGGGTGGTGTGGCCATTGCCGCTTTTGCCTGGGTGCAGGCCAATGGCACAACGGTTTTGAACACGCCAGACCCTGCAAACCCCAAGGCAGCGCCAACGGGTTTTGTGGTGCGTACCCAGCAGGGGCAGGCCACGCAGTACATGCAGCAGAACACCATGACCATTGCACAGGGCTTTATGGTGGGGCTGGCCGAAGGGGGCGATGTGTTCGCCCTTGCCACCACGGCGTCCGCCACGGGGCAGGCGGTCTATGCCGCACTGGCCGATGGCACGCTCCAGTGCGGGGCGGCAGGTGCGGCCCCCACGGGCACGGTGGATACGGGCTGGACCGTGGCGCAGGGGGCGGCGGCTGGCCTGCCCTTTATTATGACCGGGCCGCTGGCGGGTGCGCGCAGTGTGGCCTCCTCCACCTCGGGCACAGGGAACTAACAGAGCATGAACACATTTTTTCGTAACGATGCACCAGCCCTTGCGCGGGACTGGGGTATTCACCTTGGTGGTGTCAGCCGTTATTTTTCCGAACTGGCGCACGATGCGGCCCTGCCTGCCAACGTGGCGGTGACCGCACCCAACAGCGGCATTCCCGCCCTGTTTACCACCTATACGGACCCGGTGGTCATTCGCGCGCTGGTCACGCCCACCCGCTCGGAGGCCATTTATGGCAGTGCCCGCAAAGGCGACTGGACAACCGATACCGCGCAGTTTCCCGTTGTGGAACTGTCCGGTTACGCCGCGGCGTATGACGATTATTCCCCCGCAGGCACGGTGGATTCCAACGCCAACTGGGTGCAGCGCCAGTCCTTTTACTACCAGACGTGGACCCGCTGGGGCGAGCGCGAGGTGGAGCGTATGGGAGCTGCCAAGATTGACTGGGTGAACCAGAAAAACCTTGCCTCCGCCTCTGTGCTGAACCGTAACCAGAACCAGATCAACCTGTTTGGCATTGCCGGGCTGGAACTGTACGGCGCACTCAACGACCCCAATCTGCCGCCCGCCATTGCGCCCACACCCAAATTTGCGGCATCGGGCACGGCGGCGGCAGGGAACACATGGGTGGATACAACAGACCCCGTGCAGGTTTATGCCGATATTCTCAAGGCTTTTGGGGTGCTGTCCACACAGATGGGGGGCAACCTTACGCTGGAATCCCCCCTTACGCTGGTTATTCCTACCGAGCGGCAGCAGTGCCTGCTGTACACCAACCAGTTTCAGGTCGCCCTTGGGGACCTGCTGAAAAAGAACCTGCCGAACCTGACCATCCAGACCCTGCCAGAAGCCGGGGTAACGCTGGGTGGCGGGCAGGCGGCAACCACGCTCATGCAGTTGTTTGTGAGCGAGGTGGAAGGCCAGCAGGCAGTGACCACCGCCTTTACCGAAAAACTGCGCGCCCATGCGGTGGAACGGTATTCCTCCAGCTTCAGGCAGAAAAAATCGCAGGGCACATGGGGGACCATCTGGTTCTACCCGCAGGCCTGCGTGACCATGGCAGGGATTTAACACCAATGGCAGCAGCCCCTTCCAACTCCCCCCGTGGGGCCAGCACGGTTACGGTTATCTGCCGCATGCCCGCAGGGCTTGTGCTGGACCTGTATGACACGGCCGCACTGGCCGCGCGCGCCAGTGCGGCCAACCCGGTTATGGCCCCGCCCAAACCGACCGCCAGCGTGCGTTTGCATGGGGCCAAGGCGGACCCGCGCTACCATGTGCGTGACAACCTTCTGCTTGGCATGGGGGGGCGCACGCAGGTGGATGCCGCCTTCTGGCAGGCATGGTGCGCGCAGAACCCCAATTTTCTGCCGCTCAAAAACGGGCTGATCTTTGCCCAGCCCACCGAGCGCGATGCCGGGGCGGAACTGGCCGAACGTGGCCAGCACCCCAGCGGGCTGGAGGGGCTGGAACCGGCCAGCCTGCCCGGTGTAACGCCCTTTGCACGGGACGTGGCCTGATGTCGGGCACCGCCACATCGGGCGGGGCGGCATCGGGTGGGGGCACAGCAGATGCGGCCACGCCGGGTGTGGTTGTGTTTGACTACGCGGCATGGTCCGCCCGCTTTGGCACGCTTGCGGCCAGTGTGGGGGCCGCGCAGGCACAGGCCTGTTTTGAGCAGGCCACACTCTACCTGCCCAATACCCCGACAAGCCCTGTGCGCGACGTAGGCAGGCGCGCCCTGCTGCTGGGTCTGCTGGTCGCCCATATTGCAACCCTTGCCCTGCCGCAGGAGCAGGGGGGCAATGGCGGGCTGGTCGGGCGTGTGGCCTCGGCCAGCAGGGGGAGTGTGTCGGTCTCAACCGATTATGCCCCCCAGACCGAGCGGGCGGCATGGTTTGCCCAAACCCAGCACGGGGCGGCCTTTTGGGCTGCCACGCGCGGGTTGCGGCAGGCGCGCTACCTGCCCGGTGGGCCGCAGATACCGCGCATATGGCCGTAATTTTTGTATAACCGGAGTATGCCACCATGCAGCTTTTTGCACTGGCTGGTCGGCTGAGTAGCGCTGTTAACCCCTGTGTTGCGGCAACCCTGCTGGCCAGCACGGGCAGCGTGACCAACCCCGATGGCAGCCAGACCCCCACCTACACCCCGCTGGCTTTGCGCATAGAGGTGCAGGCCGTGGCGGGGGCGGACCTGCAACAGGTGCAAAACATTACCCAGCAGGCGGACAGGCGCGTGGTGTACCTGCCTGCCGCCGCCCGCGCGCTGAACAGACCGTTGCAGTGCGGGGGCGATATTTTGCAGTTTTATGGCGCGGACTGGCTGATCACCCAGTCCCTTGAGGAATGGGGGGAGGGGGAATGGTCCAAGGTTCTGGTAACCCGGCAGAGCAGCCCACCTGCGTAATAACCCCAACCGAAGGGCAGATTTACGGGGCGGTGCGGAACTGGCTGCTGAGTGTGCTGCCCGCCTGCGTGCAGGTGGTGCTGGGCCAGCAGAACCGCGTGGCCCCACCCCTTACACCCTTTGTCACCATGACGGTGGTTGAGCGCACACGCCTTGCCACCAATAGCTGGGCATACACCCCCACAACGCGGGAGGTGAGCGAGCCTGTCCTGCTGGGCATGCAGCTTGGCATTTTTGGCGCAGGGGCGGGGGATTACGCGCAAACCCTTGCCACCCTATGGCGTGACCCGTTTGCGGGGGCGTTTTTTGCGGGCGGGCCGTTCCAGCTTGCTCCGCTGGATGTGGAGGCTCCCATCCAGTCCGGCTTTAGGAACGCAGAACACCAGTATGAGGAAAACTGGAGTGTAACCCTGCACATGCAGGTCACATTCCGCCTGAGTATTGCTCAGGATTTTGCAACAACCCTGTCGGTCATCGCCGTAAGTGCCGATGCAACCGATGCGCCAGAGGAGTAACGCTGTGGCTGGCATTCCCATTTCCACCATTGTCAAGGTCACCCCCGGTGTGCTGGGTGCAGGCGGCAGCCTGAACGCGCTGACCGGCCTTGTGCTGAGCACCAACGCAGCCGTTGTGCCCGCAGGCACCACCAAGGACTTTACCACCGCTGCCGATGTGGGCGCCGCATTTGGCATGGAGTCCGTAGAATACCAGATGGCCTGTGTGTATTTTGCAGGCTACACCAATGCGGTCATGACGCCCGCGCGCCTTTTGTTTGGTGGGTACACCACCCCCGCAACAGGGCAGAGTGTGGCCGAGCAGATGACCACCCTGCGCGCCACCAATGCCGCATGGAACGCTGTAGCCCCCGCGTTTGAACCCGATCTGGCGGACAAGCAGGCCCTTGCCCAGTGGGTGGCAGGTCAGGGCAACACCCTATGGGCCGTGCTGTGGGATACAGACGCGCAGGCCACCACCCAGAACAGCACAACCGCGTTTGGTGTGTGGCTTAAAAACCAGAACCTGAGCGGCGTAAGCGTTGTATACAACGACCCGCTGGCCGCAGCGCTGTGCATGGGGTGGATGGCGTCCCTCTCCTTTGGCACAACGGCTGGGCGGCAGACGCTGGCCATGGTGCAGGATGGTTCCGGCCTTGTAACCCCCGCGGTGGTGGACGGTACAACGGCTGCAACACTGCTTGATAATGGCTACAATTTTTACGGGGCGTACGCCAATGCCTCCACCACGTTCCAGTTCATGCGCCCCGGTTGTGTGTCTGGTCCGTTCCTTTGGGCGGATAGTTACGTCAACCAGATCTGGCTCAATGCCAGCCTGACCTCGGACCTGATCACCCTTTTGCTCAATACCGGGCAGATCCCGTACAATACGGAAGGGGACACATTGGTGGCCGCCAGTGTGCAGGGCACCATTACGCAGGCACTGGGCTTTGGGGTCATTCAGCCCGGTGTGGCGCTGAGCACGGCGCAAAAGCAGCAGATTAACAACGCAGCCGCCGTGGCCACAGCGGCGGAGAGTGTGGTCACACGTGGGTGGTATTTTATGCCCAATGTGTCCACCGCCCCCGCGTCCTTGCGGGTGGCGCGCACAACCCCGCCCGCACGCCTGTGGTACGCAGACGGGCAGAGCGTGCAGGCCATAACCCTGAACAGTGTTGAGGTGCAGTAACCATGGCGCTCGATATTTCGGCAGCCAATGCCATTTTCACCATTACCGTGCCCGGCCTTTACAACGCGCCTGTCACGCTCAAAAACTTTGCCACAGACCGTGCGTGGGATGTGGCGGAGCAGAACTGCGCCCAGACCGAGATGTCGATCGATGGGTACCTGAACGCAGGCTTTGTGCCCGAACCCGTGGACCAGAACATTGTGCTTTCCGCCGCGAGCGAGAGCGTGATTGTGTTTGAAGCCATTATGACCGCGCAGCAGACCGCGCGCACGCTCTACCGCCTGGGGGCGGAAATTACGCTTACCTCCACAGGGCGCAAATATACCATGGTCAATGGTGTGCTGCGCGCAATGGCCCCCATGCCCTCGGCCGGGCGTATGCTGGCGGACCGGCATTTTGGTGTGCGCTGGCAGGCCATTTACCCGGCGGGGCTGTAACATGGCGTTGCGTCAGAGCAGCGTGTGTGTGCCCATGGAAGGGGCAGACCACGGGAAGGTGTTTGTCATTACCCGCATGTCCGCCATGGAGGCGGACCAGTGGGGGCGGCACTGCCTGCAGGCGGCCATTGCCTCGGGGGCGGATATTCCGGGGCTGGAGGAGGACGCGGGGCTGGCGGGGCTGGCCGCTGTGGGGCTTGGCATTTTTGGCGCCATGGACCCCGAGCGGATGGACAGCCTGCTGGCCCGGCTTATGCGCTGTGTAAGCGTGCAGCCCGACCCGCGCAATCCGGCGGTGCGCCGCCCGCTTGATGAGAGCGATCTGGAGGAAATTCCCACCGTTGGCTGGCTCCAGAAGGAAGCATTTGCCCTGCATGTGGATTTTTTCAAAGGCGTCGGCCCGTTGTTTTCCCTTCTGTCGGCACTGCTCCAGACGGAACCCGGCGCGCCGCCGCCCGCTGCCCCAATGTAAGTGAGCGGCACGCGCTGGTCATGATGGAAGGTCTGGCCAGCCTGCATGAACTGCAAAGTGTGTATGACAGCGAGGATTTTGAAAACCTGCTGGAAATGGCTCTGGTCAAACGGTTTAACAGGTAAAAACAATGGCAACGCTCACACAGTGCCTGATAGCCACATTGTTGCGCATGCACCCCAAAAGCGCGGATGCGCCGCAGGGGCGCCATGCCGGGCCGGTGCTGGCGCGTGCGGTTTTGTCCGTTCTGGCGGGGGCGGCGCCAGAACGCGCGGTAAAGGGGAGGCGGGGCGCTGTTGCGGCCCTTGTGGCCACCATGCTGCCCGCCCGGCAGACCCATATGGAGCGTGGCGGAGGGGTGGTTCCTGTGGTGCGCCTGCGGGGGCATGGGCGGGCGCTGGCCCGTATGGCGGCAGGCCATGCGCCAGCCCCCTACCCGGCGCCACCACCGGAGGGTGCGGACGGCACCGGGGCTGTGCAGGCGCACTTTTTGCAAAAAGTGCTGCAGGTTTCCACACCCCGCGCGGTGCAGGGGCAAAGTGTTCCCACGGCCAGAGTGCTTGATGCCGGGGGGGCACCTGCCCCGCATAGGCCGGTGGCGCAAGGGCAGGCGGGCGTGTGGCCCCAGCACGCCACACCCCCGGCCCAGACCACAGGCGCGGGCCACAAAACGGACGCCAGCAGGCCAGCCCCCCACCCGGGCGACATAATGGCGGGTGTGCTGCCACCACTCCCCACGGGGGCGCATGTGCTGGCCCTGTTGCTTGGGCAGGCGGAGGTGGGGCAGGGCCATAAGGGTGCCGGGTCCGGGGCTGCGCACAGGGGGCGTGGCTTACGCGCACCCGCCCGCCCCGTATGGCGCCATGCCGGGCTTATGGCGCGTGTTCTGCACCACGGAGCCGTTGGGGGGAGCGTCAGGCAGGGTGTGGGGCTGGGGGGGGCGGAGGGGGCGGAGCCAGATGTGGCCCCGCCCTGTGCGCCGCACTACCTGCATGCCACCAGCCGTGCCGTGGGGGTGGCCAGCACGGTGCCCCCCCTGCGCGCTAGCCCCGGTTCCACCGTGCAGGCCCAGATTACGGTTAACGCCACAAGTGCTACGGCACAGGCTATTGGGGATGAGCTTGCACAGCGGATGGATACGCTGCGCATGCAGGCGCGGCAGGCCAATATGGGGCAGTTCTAGGCTTTTTGGGTGTTCTGGGCTGGGTGTGTCTGGCGCGGCTATTGCGCGGGGGGCAAACTGGGTTATGGTTTGCCCCATGCGTCTGTTACTGGCTTTTGTTGCATGGTGTTGTGTTGCTGCTCCCGCATGGGCGGAAGAGGAGCGGTGTAACGCGTTTGGGGTGAACGCCCAGTTGCCAGTGCTGACCAGCACCCGGCTGGAGCAGGGCACGGCGCTGCTGTGCAACCGGGGGTATGCGGCCCTTGTTTCCACCGTATCGCACGGGCCATTATGGGCGGCCGAACATTTGCGCGCGCAGGACATGGCGGCTGCGGCCAAGCTGCCCCGCACGGGGCATTTTTATGCCGACCCGCGCTGGCCCGGTGGTTCGGGCCTGAGCGATTACAGGCGTGCAAAACCCTATGACCGGGGGCATATGGCCCCCAGTGGCGACCAGCCAACCCTGCAGGGGCAGCAGGAAACCTACGCCCTGTCCAACATTGTTCCGCAGGCTTCTGCGCTGAACAAGGGCATATGGGCGCGTATGGAGCGCAAGGTACGCCTGCTGGCCCGGCGCGAGGGCGAACTGTATGTGGTGACTGGCCCTGCTTTTCACCTGCGGCCCATTGCCACGCAGGGGCATGACCATGTGTATGTGCCCAGCTCGGTCTGGAAGGCGGTTTACTCCCCCACGCGCAACAGGGCCGGGGTGTATGTGTGCAAAAACCGCCCCGTGCACCCCCATTGTGATCAGGTGAGTGTGCAGACCCTTATTCGCAATGCCGGTGTGGACCCGTTCCCTGCCGTGTCCGCGCAGGTCAAGGCGCAGGTGTGGCGGTTGCCCTCCCCCTAGTGGCCACAGGCTGGCCCCTTGGGTGGGTTTGGCACAACACAGCATATCAGCAGCATTGGAGCGGCCCTACATGGGCCGCTTTTTTTTGTTCCGGCCCAAGGCCCGCGCAGGCGGTGTGGCCGCGCCCCCAACACAGACTTTTTTTTCTTTAAGGTGGAGTTTGCCATCATGCCCATGCTTCCCATCAGTCTTCCCGCCGTGTGGGATGTGCCCGTGGCGGCCGGGGTGCCGGTTCTGCTGGGCCAGTCGGTTGGGGCGGGGGTTTCGGCCTCGGCCTCCACGGCTGTTGCCACCCTGCTCAACGGCGCAATTCTGGCGCAGGCGGAGCGGCAGTGGGGTATTTTTACACCCGATAACAAGCCGGTCCTGACCTCTGGGCATGTGCGCGGCCTTGGTGTGCAAAGCCAGTGCCACATTGCCAGCGCCCCGCAGGAGGATGGGTCTTTCCTCTCCTATAACAAAGTGCGAATGCCCGGCCTGTATGAGGTGGAAATGCTGTGTGATGGCTCCAGCATGGAACTGGGCAGCGCCAGTGTTCTGGGCGATCTGCTCAGCACGTTTGGCATGCCCGGCCTGTCTGGCGCGTTGCAGACACGCGCCCTGTTTGTGGCGGCGCTGGACGCACTGGTGGCCGACCTTGGCCTGTACCACATTGTTATGCCCGAGGCGGTTTACACCAATGTGAATGTAACGGGCTACCGCATCCGCCGCGAGGTCCGGCTGGGGGTTAGCATGCTGCTGGCGGAACTGAGCGTGCAGGAAGTGCGGCTTGGGGCCACCACCACACAGACCAGCACGGCCACCCCGCAGGGGCAGGCGGTGCGCAATGGGGGGCATGTGCAGGCGCTTGCCTCCAACATGGATGTAACGGGGTTCCAGTAATGGCGGTTGTTATTCCCTTGAACGCTGTTGCGTATCAGAGCCTGCGGGTTCCCCTTTCGGGCCATGCGCTCCGGCTGGACGTGCAGCAGCGGAGCACCGGGCTGTATGCCGCCATGTGGGTGGATGACGTGCCCGTGCTGGCAGGTGTGCTGTGCCAGGACCGCACATGGCTTGTGCGCCACAGCGCCACCCCCCTGCCCGGAGACCTTGCCTTTGCCGATACGCAGGGCACGCAGGACCCGGATTACACCGCTCTGGGCAGCCGCTTTGTGCTGGTTTACGCGGAGGACGCCAATGGTTGAGAACACGCAGGCTGGCACGCAGGCAGCCACTCTGGCCAACCGGCAGGTGGATGTGGTGTTCACGCTGGCGCAGGACGGGTTTGGTGCAGCAGGGGCAGAAACAATAACCCTGAGCGGCTACCGCGTGCGTTGCCAGATTGTCAGCACCGGGCTGGAAAGCGGCATGGCCTGCGCCTTGCGGTTGGAAGGGCTGGCGCAGCCATTGCTCAACCGGCTTTCGCTCATGCAGGCGGGCATGGCGGCGCAAACGCGCAATACGGTTACCATTATGGCAGGCAATGCCGCAGGGCAGGGGGGGAGCACCCGCCCTGTTGTGTTTTGTGGTGGTGTGGTCGAGGCTTTTGTGGATTACGCCAACAGCCCCGATGTGGCGTTTGAGGTGCGTGCCCTCTCTGGCGCATTGCCTGCCGCACTGCCCGTGGCCCCTACATCGTTCGGGGGGGATGTGCCGGTAGCTACGGTCATGCAGGGGCTGGCAACCAAGGCGGGGCTGGGTTTTGCCAATTATGGCGTGCAAACCCTGCTGCGCGGAGGGGTGTATTACAAAGGCTCCGTGGCCGAGCAGGTGGATAGCTGCGCGCGGGCTGCGCGTATTTCCTACCAGATTGGTGTTGGGGTTCTGGCTATCTGGCCTGCGGGCATGGTGGCGCAGGAGCAGGGGCAGGCCTTGCCCGTAAGTGTTGCCACAGGGCTTGTGGGGTACCCCAGTTACAGCCAGTACGGGGTGCAGTTCCAAAGCGTGTTCAACCCCAACATTCGGTTCAGGGATACGGTCTACCTGCAAACAGGCACGTCCGCACAGGCAACAACGGGTGGGGCGTCCACCAGCCCGCAGGCTGGCGCGCAGGTAGGCACGCAGGGCAGCACCGCGCAGGCCAGCACCCTACAGGCAACAGGTGGCGCCCCCCCCGCCTGCGGGCTGTGGGTCGTGCAGAACGTGCGCCACGACCTACAGACAGAACGGCCCGATGGGCCATGGTTCACAACAGTGGAGGCGGCAAGGCCAGACTTTGCCGGGCAGGCTTTTGCAAGATAAACTGGTAGGCTCCCTGCGGGCCGAGGACGGGGCAAGTGCGTTTAACGCCACCAACGCGGCCATTCGCCGGGTGCTGGCCATGCTGGGGGCCACAGCCCTTGTGCAGGTGCGCGCCGTGCGGGGCACGGGGCTGGAGCCTGTGGGCATGGTGGATGTGCAACCCATGGTGCACCAGCAGGACGGCGCAGGCCGCACCACCCCGCACGGGCTGATCCACAACGTGCCGTATCTGCGCCTGCAAGGTGGCAGGCGCGCACTGATCTGTGACCCCGCAGTGGGCGATGTGGGGGCCATTATTGTCTGCGGGCGCGATATTGCCAGCGTAAAGGCCACACGCCAGCCAGCGGCCCCCGGCTCCTACCGCCAGCATGATTACGCGGATTCCCTGTATATTGGCGGGTTTTTGAACGCCGCCCCACAAGAATACGCAGGGTGGGTGGGGGAGGATTTTGTGCTCAACACCACAGGCCGCTTTGTTGTGAATGCTACGAGCTGCCAGATCAACTGCACCATGGAGGTGCAGGGCGGGGTGCGCGCCCAGGGCGATGTGCAGGCAGGCCAGATTAGCCTGCAAAGCCACACCCATACCGGCGTGCAGCCCGGCGGAGGCAAAACGGGCGCCCCGCAATAGGGTGCAACCTTGTGAAAAATTCAGAACTTTTTGTTATGACTCACCGCCCGTTCGAGGCGGTTTTTTTGTGTTGAGGGTCCATGAACACGCTGCTGCTTGACCGGACAACATGGGACCTGCTGCCCGACGCCAGCGGCAACATGGCCGTGGCGTCCGGGTCTTATGCCATATGCCAGAATGTTTCTTCCGCCATAAGGGTTTTTACGGGCGAGTGTTACTACAACACGGCAACGGGCCTGCCCTACCGCCAGCATATTCTGGCCCACACACAGGCGGCCCCGGTTTTTCGCATGCAGGCGGAGCAGGCGGCCAGCGCGGTAGCCGGTGTGGCTGCGGCCCGGTGCGTGCTGACCGGTATTTCCGCAAACCGCCAGTTGTCTGGCTATGTTCTTGTATCCACCACACTAGGAGATGTGCAGCATGTCGGGTTCTAACACCGTGGGCACAACGTCCGTTCCCGCTCCCACCATGACCGATGCAGGCTTTGTGGCCCCGGCGGAGAGCGATATTCTGGCTGGTATTCTGGCGGATATGAACGCAGCTTTTGGCAATGTGCTCAATACCGACCTGTCCACCCCGCAGGGGCAGCTTGCCATGTCGCTTACCGCCATTGTGGGCGATGCGTATGACCAGATGCTTGCCCTGTTCAATGGTGTGGACCCCGCGCGCGCATGGGGCCGCATGCAGGACGCTATTGGCAACCTGTATTTTATAACCCGCAAGCCTGCTACCGCCACAGTGGTAACCTGCCAGTGCGTGGGGGCTGCGGGCGCCATTGTGCCCCAGGGCACGCTGGTGCAGGACGGAAGTGCGAACACCTACGCAGCCAATGGCCCCATTACGCTGGACGGAACGGGGTATGGGTCGGGCACGTTCTCCTGCACGGTTATGGGGGCGGTGGAATGCCCGCCGGGCAGTATTGGGGTGTACCAGTCGGTTGTGGGGCTGACCAGTGTGACCAACGCTGCCGCCGGGGTAACCGGCCGCGCGGTGGAAGGGCGGCAGGCGTTTGAGTTGCGCCGCCAGCAGACCGTGGCGCACAACGCCATGGGGCCGCTGGATGCCCTTGCGGGCGAGGTGTTGTCCACCCCCGGTGTGACCGATGCCTATGTGTGCGAGAACAGCGCGGCCAACCCGGTGAGTGTGGGGGGTGTAACCCTGCCCGCGCACAGCCTGTATGTGTGTGTTAATGGTGGGCTGGACGCGGATGTCGCCCTTGCCATCCTCCGTAAAAAACCCCCCGGCTGCGCAAGTGTTGGCAACAGCCGCGTGGTGGTGGTGGACCCCAATGCGGCCTATGCCACACCGCCGGAATATACGGTGCAGTTCACGCGCGCGCAGGCTGTGCCGGTTTATGTGGCGGTGGTGCTGGCGGGTGGGGTCAATGTGCCCTCCACGGCGGTTACGGACGTGCAGGCCGCCATTGTGGCCGGGTTTGCCGGGGCTACGGGGGCCGAGCGCGTGGCCATTGGCGGCACGGTTTACGCCAGCAATTTTTACACCAGTGTGAGCGGTGTGGGGGACTGGGTTAAAATTGTGGGCATAACCGTGGGCCTTGCCGCCCAGCCCACGGTCCCTACGGTGGCGCTGACTATTGAGCAGATCCCCGTTGTCTCGACCGCCACAATCAGTGTGCAGGTGGTCTGATGCAGAATGTGCAGCAGACTTTTTTGTCCCAGTACGCCAATGCGCCGCGCATGCAGGCATTGGTTGCAGGCTGGAACCAGATGCTCGACCCCGCCCCCCTGATTGACCAGTGGTATCAAAAGGTCTGGAACCTGCAAACAGCGCAGGGCTATGGGCTGGATGTGTGGGGCCGCATTGTGGGTGTGTCACGCGTATTGAGCCTTTCTGCCCAGTCCTATCTGGGGTTTTACGAAGCCTCGGACCTGACGGAGCAGGGCTTTGGGCAAACGCCATGGTACCGTGGGGTGGACGCAACCAACAACTACCGGCTGGCTGATGATGGGTACAGGCAGCTTATTTACGCCCGCGCTCTCGCCAATATTTCCGGCGGTTCAGTGCTGGAAACCAACCAGATTCTGACCACCCTGTTTGCAGGTCAGGGCGATGCCTATGTGCGCGACAATGGGGATATGAGCATGACCTACGTGTTCAGGTTTGTGCCCACGGATGTGCAGGTCAGCATTATTCAGAACAGCGGCGTGCTGCCCCGGCCTGCGGGTGTTTCCGTCTCCTACTCCATTCAGAGTGAGTAATCATGAAAAACACAGATGACCGCAAGCTGTTTGGCACGCCCATTGGCGCAGGCGCTGCTGCAGGCAACATTGCCACCATCCCCCCAACACAGACCACGGCGGGCGATGGCACGGCCTCGGTCGCCCTTGGCTTTCCGCCCGAGACCTTTATTGCACGCGCAGCAGGGGGGGAGCCACCGCGTGGGCAGGACATGAACGGCCTGCTCAACCTGCTTTCCTCCGCCACACAGGTGTTGCAGGCAGGCTACCTTGGCCCGTTTGATGCGGCTTTTGCGCAGTCCATTGGTGGCTACCCGGCGGGGGCCATTGTTGCGGGGGCCGCCCCCGGCGCATTTTGGGTGAGCACAACGGATGCCAATGTTTCCACCCCCGGCGCGGAGGGCGCTACGTGGCAATCCCTGTTCAACGGATACGCCACTCAGGCGTGGGCCAATGGGCAGTTTTTGCAACTGGCACTTGCCACACTCCAAAGTGTTACCGGCCCGGTAGCCTTTGGTGGCCGCATGCAAGTTCCGTCCATATCCGCATTTACAGGTCTGGACGCGCTGAACGCGGTTACGGCAGAGGGGCGGTATGTCCGCTCCGTGCCCGCAGCCGGTGGCACAAATGTTCGCATTGTGGATGTGCAGGAAGATGCCGCCGGGAATATGATTGCCACAAGGGCAGACGGCACAACACAGAGTTACACGCCCGGTTCTGCCGGTATCATCCCCGCAACATCCACCTTGGGGGCTGTCTATTGGACAAGGCAGGGGGATATCCTGACCCAGTCCTTCCAGATCGTTGCTGCTTATAGCGGTATGTATCAGGCATTCCCTTTTGCTTACAGGGCTGGAACTGTTCCAAACCTGACCGCAACAGCAGGTGCGACAGCAAACGGCTATGTAGCACAGGTGCAGGTTGCAACCCCGCAGTACCCCAATCAGAGCGCGACAACCAATGTCGGGATTTTGTTAAGCATGCCGTGCTGGTCCGGGGGTGGCACTTCGCATGTCGTATCATCCTTGCCCGTTGCTCTTAATCTGACGATTGTGGGAGAGGTTTAATGTCCAACAGCTACCCGAACAGATATTACGCGCAATACGACACCAGTGCCGCCCAGCCAACGCCCGTTCTGGGCTGGCTGGATATGAGCATTTATTCCGACACAACCGGCTTTCCGCCCGCATCCGCCCTGCTGCCGATTACACAGGCGCAGTTTGCCGCGCGCACGGCGGGGCCATATGGCGTGAGCAATGGCGCGCTGGTCCTGTACGTGCCCCCTGCTCCTGTTATTCCGCTCACAACGCAGGCGCAAACCGCGCAGGCATGGGTGCAACAGCAGGCCAGCCTTGCGGCCGCTATGGGGGAAGTGTTTACAGCGGATATGAAAGCTTACGTGTTGGCCATTAACGCCATTGCAAGTGGTGCGGACACCACCAGCACGGCGCTGCCCACCCAACCTGCGGATGTGCTGGCGGCCAGCCCCGCCACCGCCTGAGCCGCATCAGGCCCACGCCCAGACCTGCCGCCCGCAAGAGGCGGTTTTTTTATGCCCGGATCAAACGAATGACCCAGACCCAGTGCGCAGAATCCTGCGCGGCTGATGAAGACCTGCGCGTAATTGTAGACAGCCATGCCCGCCGCCTTGATGGGCTGGAGGACGATGTGGATATCCTCAAGTCCGGCCAGTCCGCCATGATGGAACGTCTGATTTCCATTGAGGCACAGGGGCAGGAGCGCGAGCGCAACCGCGCGGCACAGGCGCAGGACACACGCAATGCGCTAACAGCCCTGACCCAGCAGCTTGCCGAACAGACCGGCGCGCAGAAGCACCAGAACCAGCTTGCCGAGGACAGCCTGCGGCGGTGGCGAAAACTGGCAATTATAACAGGGCTTTTGTGCACGCTTGGCTCCGCCTTTGGGTCTACCGTGCTGTCCCATAAGGAGGTCGCCAGAACCCTGTGGGGGCAATGGCTGCACCTGCGCGCGCCGTGGCCCCAGCCTGCGCGGGAGGCCCCCCATGCGGGGGCTTGATCTGGGGCAGTTCAAGGCGCTGCTTGTGCGCCCGGCATTGGAGCATATGGGCTTTGGGGGGAATGCCGCGCTCAATTTGTTAACCGGCACGGCGCTGGTGGAAAGTGGGCTTGTATGGCTCCGGCAGAATGGTGGCGGTCCCGCTTTGGGCCTGTGGCAAATGGAGCCTGCAACACATGATGACTGCTGGCGTAATTTTCTGGCTTTTCGGCCTGCACTGGCAACGGCTTTGCGCCAGCTTGGGGGGGAGGGGGCCGGGGTAGGCCGTGCGGATCTGCTGGTGGGCAATCTGGCGTATGCCTGCGCCATGGCGCGCATTGTGTACGCCCGCGCACCAGCCGCTTTGCCTGCGCCTGCGGATTCCGCAGGGCTGAGCGCGTATCATAAACAATTTTATAATACTCCGCTGGGGGCTGCGGACTCGCAGCGGAATGTGGCCCTGTTTGCACAGGCCGTTGCCGCGTAAAGCTTGGGCGCACACAGGGCTATGGGGGTCTGGGCCGAGGGGTGTGCTGGTGTGTGCAGAGTCAGCAGGGTGAAAAAGGGGAGGATGGAAGAGGAAGAAAAATCCGATGAAGGGTCAAGCATATTTGGAGAAAATAATAATAAGTTCATAAAAAAACAGTTATATTTCATGTTGTTGTATGGGCGATCGGTTGTTAAGAATTTTCCCGTCCTGACCTTGCGGGCTGGATGAAGGCTAAAAAACATGACGTTGCGTTTATTAGAGGTGGAAGTGCCCGCGTATTCCAACCAACGCCAGATGCGAGATATTGCCAGCAAAGTAGCCCCCGTGCGCGCTACGGAGGCGGGGTCGCATGTTCTTGCCATTTTTCAGGACAACGCCGAACTGGCGGGCATTCCCGTAGTGGACGAGTGTAACCGCCCCATAGGCATTGTGCAGCGGCGGGACTTTTTTTTGCGGCTTGGCCAACGCTTTGGGTACGAAGTGTACGCCAACCGCCCGATCTCCCTGCTGATGGAGTGCGAACCCATACTGGTGGATGCGAACGAAAAAGTTCCCGACTTTGTGGCGACAATCCTGAACATCCGGTCCCTTAACCAGATTAACGAATTCATTATAACCGAAGGTGGTCAGTATTACGGGCTGGGTTCGGCGCTCAGTCTGACGCGTTCCCTGCACGCACAGGCCATCGATACAATTAACGAGCTTAACAAGATTGCGGGCGAACTTCGGCAGGCCAACAAAACCATCATGCGCGATAAATCCTTTATTTCCGGTATAGTGGACAATATCCCCACCGCCATTCAGGTGCGGGATATTAAAACGGGTGACATTATTGTGCATAACAAGGCAGCGGAGGAGTACGGCCTGCACACCGCAGCCCCCCACGCGAGCGGGCCTTTTAATGCGCCCCTGCAACTGGAAGGCGGGCTGGCGGAAGACCCGTTTCTGTACCAGCAGCCCGCAGCGGTGGAGGAAACACTGGTCGACCGGGAGGGCCGCTCCCGCGTTGTCTCCCGCCATGATCTGCTGATCGCCGATGATGACGGCAATATGCGCTGGGAACTATGCGTTGCTGACGATATTACCGAATACCGCGACGCCCAGCGCCGGATTGAGCGGCTTGCACACTATGACAGCCTGACCGGCCTGCCCAACCGCTACTACCTTGGCATCCGCCTTGGCGAGCTGTCGCAGGACCTGAGCAACCCGTTTGTGCTGCTTTATATTGACCTCGACTACTTCAAATCCATCAACGATATGTACGGCCATAGCGGGGGGGATGAACTGCTGATCGCCGCCGCCGCCCGGTTAAAGGCCTGCTGCCGCGAGGATGACTTTGTCGCCCGTCTGGGGGGGGATGAGTTTGCGGTCATCTGGCAGCATTACGGCCGTCTGGACGAAATAGAGACCCGGCTGGAGGAACTGGTGGCAAGCCTTGGGCGGCCCTACCTTATTCAGGGGGCGGAGGCCAAGTCCGGGGCCAGTATCGGGGCTGCGGGTTTTCCGCTTCAGGCGGGGGATGTCACCACCTTGTTGCAATACGCGGATATGGCGCTCTACCGCGCCAAGGCCCTTGGCCGCTGCCAGCACAAGCTGTTTGATACCGATCTGAGCTACGAAATTCTTGAACGCGCGGAACTGGTTTCCGCCTTGCACCGGCTGGTGGAAGGGGATGGGCTGTTGCTGCACTACCAGCCCATTTACGGCATTAACGCGCGCAAGGTGCAGTCTTACGAGGCGCTGGCCCGCTGGAACCACCCCGAGCGTGGAATGATCCCGCCCGATGTGTTCATCCGTCTGGCGGAGGAAACGGGGCTGATCCACCAGTTGGGCGAGCGGATCCTGCACATAGCATGCAGCGAGGCCCTGAACTGGCCTGCGCATATCAATGTTTCGGTCAATGTTTCCCCCCTTCAGCTTAAAAACCGTAAATTCCCTGAAATTGTGAAAAATGTTCTCAATCAGACCGGGTTTGATGGCCACCGTCTGGAGGTGGAAATAACCGAAAGCGTGCTGATGGATGAATACGAGCACAAAAACGTTATTCTGAGCGAGCTAAAGGCCCTTGGCTGCAAGATCAGCATGGATGATTTTGGCACCGGCTATTCTTCGCTCAGCTATTTGTGGAAGTTCTCGTTTGATAAAATCAAAATCGACCGCAGCTTTATTCAGGCCCTGCCAGACCCCACAGCCAAGGAAATTATTCAGGCCATTCTGGGCATTGCCAGCATTCGCGCCATGACCGTGACGGTGGAGGGGGTGGAAACCGCCGCACAGTTGCAAATGGTCAGCAACATGGGCTGTTCGGAAGCGCAGGGCTATTACCTTGGCCGCCCGCAGCAGCAGGCCCTTGCCGCCACGCGGGATATGGAAATGGCTCTGGCGTGGGAGTGAGCCAGACCATGCGGGCCTGATTGCTGCCGGGTGGTGCGCGCGCCCGGTCGGAGTGCCGCGACCGGGGGCATGCAGGGGTGGGTGCGTTTGTGTAATGCCCGCTGTTTAGGCGTTGGGGAGCAAGGCCTGTGCAAAATAGGTTGCCAGATCGGTGGCTCCTTTGTGGGGGTGCTGGGGGCAGTTGTAAGTCTGGTCGGTAAATATGGCGGTCATGGTGGCGTAGGACCTGGCTGCCATATGCGAAAATCCGTTAGCCAGATAATAATTTTCCCAGTCAGATTTGGGTATGCTCTGCACCGTAACAGGCGGGTTGGGTGCCGCATTCAGGCAGGCGGCCACGTCTGTCGGGCTGTAAGGGGTGGGGCCTTCAATCGCATATAAACCAGTCTCGGTTATGGGGGCTGCCAGCAGGTGCGCGCCAAGCTGGCCCACATCCTGCGGGGCCACCATGGGCACGCGTTGGTGGGCGGGTACAAGGCTTGGCAGCAGGCCGGTCGTGCGGGCGGTGGCCATAAGGGGGAGCCAGTTGCTCATGTAGTAGGCGGCGCGCACAATGCAGCACGGCGTGGCAAGGGCCTGCACGGCCTGCTCAAGCTCGTACAGCACACCAAGGTCCGCGCAATGTGCCCCCGGTTGCGCACCATAGGTAGACTGCACAACAATTTTTTCCAACGTCACCTTTTGCAGTGCCGCCACAATGGCGTGTGCGCTGGCGCGTTCTACTTTGTCCGTATCCAGTGCGGGGCTTGCTGGCGGGTTAAGCACAAAGGCGCGGTGGGCCTGCCCCAGCAGGGTTGCCAGTGCGGGAGTGTTGCACACGTCCACAATGGCAACTGTGGCTCCGCGCTGCTCCCATGTTGGGGCCTGTGTTGGGCTGCGCAGGGCTACGGTTACGGCCCGCCCACGTGCAAGCAGGGTTTGTGCAACAGCGGCACCCACATGGCCGTTGGCCCCCAGAACAACATCCATGCGCAAATTCCCTTCAGGGTGTGTTGTCCAGTGCCTGTTCCCACGGTGGGGTGGGGGCGTAGCACTGGCTTAGGTAGTCGATCATGGCGCGGGTTTTAAGCGGCAGGTTTATGCCCGGTGCGTAAACCGCATGCAGGTCCGGCCCCGCTATGGGGGGCAGGTCCAGTGGTAGTGCGCGCAGGCGGCCGGTGCGGAGTTCCTCGCTCACAACAAAAACGGGCTGGTACACAATGCCCCCGCCCGCCAGAGCCGCCTCGCGCAGGACATCGCCATTATTGGCGCTGAGCGGGCCGGAAACGGATATGGTTTTTTCGCCCTTCTCGCCAAAGCTCCAGCGGTTGGCGCTGTTGACGCCGCTTAGCGTATAGCCAAGGCACTGGTGCTGGGCCAGTTCCTCCACCTTGGTGGGGGTGCCCGCGCGGGCCAGATAGGCGGGGGCTGCGCACACCACCATGCGAATACTGGCCAGCTTGCGGCTGCGCAGGGTGCTGGAGGGCATTTTGCGTATGCGCAGGGTCAGGTCCCAGCCTTCGTCTATCAGGTCCACGGTGCGGTCGTTCAGGCCCAGCTCCACGCTGACATGGGGGTAAAGGCGGCTGAACTCGGGCAGGTAGGGGGCCACGTAGCGTATGGCAAAGGACACCGGCGCATTCAGCCGCAGGTGGCCGCGGGGTTCGCGCCGCTGTTCGCTTACGGCAAACTCCATCTCCTCCATGTCGGCCAGAATGCGCTGGCTGCCTTCCAGAAACAGGCGGCCCGCCTCGGTCAGCGAGAGGTGGCGTGTGCTGCGGCGGAACAGGGTTACACCCAGCCGGTCCTCCAGCGTGGTCACATGCTTTGTCACCATGGTGGGAGAAAGGGCGAGTGCGCGGGCCGCCGCACTAAAGCTGCCAAGCTGCTCCACCTTAACGAAAACCTGCATACTGGTAAAACGGTCTGGCATGGGGCCGCTCCTGTGGTGGCGGGGCTGGAGTGTTTGGAGCAGAACACACCGTATGTTCTAGCAGCCCATGTTGGTTTTTGTCATGCTGGGGTAAACACGGGGCATGGAACGGACGCCACCGTAGCAGCACCGCCGGGGCATGGCGGATGTGTGGCGCGCCAGAATTGTTGGGTAACACAGGGGGCAGGCAGGGAACGTGGCAGACAGCAGGCAGGCAGACCGGCGGGCAGGTGCCAGTGGCGCGCGGAGCAGGCGTATGCCCGGCCCGGCCATGCGGGGCGTTGGCGCCGGTGCATGGCCGCTGGCGGGGCAGGCGGGGGGCGGGTGTGCGCGTGCTGTGCAGGCCCATACTGCGCTGGCCCGCACTGTGTTGGACCGCGCCGTGCCGGTTTGGGGTGTGCTGGGCCGGGCCATGCTGGCCAGTGCTGTGCTGTGCGCCCTTGGTCCGGGTGTGCGGGCGGCCCCCCTGCGGGCCAGCAACACAGCCCCCCCCGCCGTGCAGGATGTTGCCCGTTCGGACGGGCTGCACGCCCTGCCCGTAACCGGTGTGCAGGCAGATGCCCTGCCCGGTGTTGCCGATGTTGCGCCGGGGCTGTTTTTGCCAGCCGATAGCACCACTGCTCTGGCGGCGTTCTGGTCCGGGCCGGAGCTTATGGTGGTGGTCGACCGCGCCCTGCCAGCCCTGTTCCACCTGCCCGGAGAGGGCGGCATGTTCGACCGGCGCGAGAGCGTGGCCCTGAACGGCGCCACCCTGCTGCGGCTTTACCTGCCAGACCACCCGCATATTGTGGTGGTGCGCCAAAAAGCGGGCTGGCTGTTGTGCGTGGCCCATAGCAGCGGGTGCGGCGCTGCGGCGGACAAGGCCGCTCGTGGTGGCGCAGCCCATGCCACGGCTGGTTCTGCTGGCGCGCCGGGGGGCGCACAGGCCGGTCATGCCGCCGGTGCGCCAGCCGGTGCCCCTTCTGGCCCGCCCGTGGTGCGGCTGGTGGCGCAGCCCGCGCGCGTTCTGTTTGCACAGGCGCAGCCCGGCCGCATTGTTACCCTGCCAGACCCCGCAACCGGGGGCAGACTGTTTGTGGCCACCACCCGGCAGGTGGAAGCCCCGTTGCAGCCCCGCTCGGCCGTTGGGTATGCCGTGCGCCCCGCCGTGCTTGGGGTGGTGGTGGCGGCGGATTCGGCCCAACTGTTCCTGCAACCCACCCCCAGTGGCCCGGTGCTGGAGGCCATAGCCGCCCAGCCCGTGCCGGTTGGTCTGCCAGCCCCCCCACCCAGCGCCAGTGTGCGGCAGGGGCAGGACTGGTTCTGGCTGGGGCTGAGGGACGAACCCACATCCCAGCTTTTGCAAAAATGGCGCAAGGCGCGTGACAGTCTGGGTCAGGCGGGGGGAGACCCCACAACAGTTCTGGCAGGCCAGCCAGAGGCGGTGGTCATTACCATGTGGGCCATGCGGGTGGCGGCAGCACAGGCGGCATTTGCCGCAGGCTACCCCCAGCAGGCATGGGATCTGCTGCGTGACCTGCCCGTGCAGGCGGCAGGCCATGATGGCGGCGTTGGGGCCTATCTGGGCGGCATGGTGCATGGCGGCTGGCCGGGGCCGGGCGTGCAGGCCCTACGTGCCTGTGCCGCCCTGTTAAGTGGTGATCTGGTGGGGGCTGCCCCACTGGCCAGTGCGGACTGGGCCTTTGGGCCGGACATGGTTTTGTGGCGTGGGGCGTATTTTATGCTCAGCGGTGCGGACAGCCACCCCACATCCGTGCTGCTGGCGCGCGGCTATGCCCGGCTGGAGCAGTACCCCGCACCCGTGCGTGCAAACCTCATGCTCCGGGTTACGCGGTATCTGGCGCAGTTTGGCGGGCCGGATGAACGCGCGGTTATGGGCACCTTGCCAGATGATGCGGACTATAACCTTGCCCGCATTATGGTGCAGGCCCGCAGCGCGGATGCGGACACCGCACGCGTGGCGCTGGAAAACCTGACCGCCTCGGGGAACGACCGCATGGCCGACCGCGCTCGGGCGGAACTTGTGGGCTTTTTGCAAGCCCATGACCAGATCGGCCCGGACATGGCGGCACAGGCCTATGCCCAGCTTCTGGCCGCACAGGTGGCGGAGGGCGGGCGGGCCGACCCCGCTTTCGGGCAGGGCGGTGCGGACCTTGTGCCCATGTTGCGGCTTGCCTACGCGCAGGCTCTGGCGCAGGCAGGGCAGGCCGTGCGTGCGGCGGGTGTGTTGAGCGGGCTTGGGGTTTCCGAGCAGGTGCCGCAGGACAGGCTGGATGCGGCATGGCGCACGGTGCTGTTTGGTCTGGTGTTTGGCCCGCCGCATACAGGTGATGGGGCGGGCGTGGGGGGCAGGGCCGCCCATACTGGCAAGGGGGCTGCGGCGCACGGTGGCCACGGCAAAGGCCGTGGCGGCCCACCCCCCGCCACGGCGGATATGGAGCGCGCCCAGCAACTGGCGCTGGCGCGCGCCAGCATGGGGCAGGTGCCCGATGACCCGGTCAAGGCCAAGCTGCTGGCAGGGCTTGGGCGGCAGCTTATGGCGCTGGGGCAGTTTGCGCAGGCCATACCCGTTTTGCAGCAGGCCGATGTGCTGGCGATAGAACCACTCCTGCGGGCCGATATTGAGGAGCAGCTTGCGCAGGCTGCACTCCAGAGCAACCAGCGCCCGCTGGCCCTGCGCGCACTGGAGCGCAGCGCACTGGCCGACCTGCCAGCCGACCTTGCCGCCCGCCGCAGGTATGATGAGGCCCGGCTGGCCGCAGCCAGTGGCAACCGCGAGGGCGCGCAGGCCCTGCTGGCCGAGGATGAATCGGATGAGGGCCTGTCCGTGCGGGGGGCTTTGTACGAGCAGGACCAGCAATGGGAGCAGGCCGTGCTGGTGGTGGGTCGCCTTGCCAGCCGCACCTTGCCAGAGGAGGGCGAACTCAGCCCCGCACAGCGCGATCTGGTGATTCGGCTGGCAACGGATGCCACCGCCGCAGGGGATGCGCAAACCATGCGCAGCCTGCGTGCGTGGGTGGGTGCGCGCTCCCTTGGGGCGGAACGGCAGGCGCGGTTTGCCGCCCTTCTCAGGCAGGTGCAAAAAGCGCCCGTTGTGTCTTTGGGTGTGGTGGGCGTGCCAACGGTGTTTGACAAATCTGTTAAAGACCCAAAATAGTTCTTGCACCGCAGGGGTAAAAAGCCCTAGTTAGCGCGCTCTTGGCCCAAGGGGGCGATTAATTTCGCCCAACAGGCTGTCTACTGGTTTGGGGGTACGTCAATGAACGCACTTGCTCAACTGGGGATGGTCTCGGAACTCCCGAGCAATAACCAGGCAATTTCTGTTCCGGTCGCATTTGAAGATGATGACCGTAAAGATTATTTCGTCGAAAAAGACGGCGAAAAATTTGCAGGGACACACCTGCTGGTTGATATGTGGGGGGCCACCAATCTGGACAACCCCGCAAAGATCGACAGCACCCTGTGTGAAGCGGCTCTGGCGGCAGGGGCAACAATTCTGCACAGCCATTTCCACCATTTTACACCCAATGGCGGTGTATCTGGCGTTGTCGTGCTGGCGGAAAGCCACATTTCCATCCACACATGGCCCGAACGCAACTTTGCTGCGGTCGACATTTTCATGTGTGGGGCATGCGACCCGCATCTGGCCATTCCGGTCATGCAGCGCCTGTTTCAGGCGGAGCAACTGGATGTGAGCGAAGAACGCCGCGGTCGCGTACAGGGCTAATGCCCACGCGGGTAAACCGCAACATTCCTCTCTATCGGTATGAAACGGCAGCTTTGCTCAGGCTTTGGGCAAAGCTGCCGCGCCGCGTATGGCAAGGATGGCTGAGATGGCTGAAAACTGGATCGAAGAAACCCTGTACGACAACTGGGGCCAACGCTTCCGTGTTGTTAAGGAACTGGCGCGCGTTACAAGCCCGTTTCAGGATATTGTAGTATTTGAAAGCGATTCTCACGGTCGTGTCCTGCTGCTCGATGGCGTGGTGCAGATTACCGAACGTGATGAATTTGTTTATCAGGAAATGCTGACCCACGTTCCCCTGTTCACGCACAAAGCGCCGCGCAAGGTGCTGATTATTGGTGCGGGTGATGGTGGCGTGCTGCGCCGTGTGCTTGAACACCCCGGTGTGGAAAAAGCCGTTATGGTGGAAATTGATGGCAAGGTCATAGAACTTGCCAAACAGCACATGCCCTCCATTGCCGGGGATGCGTGGACCAACCCGCGCGCGGAAGTGATTGTGGGTGATGGGATTGATTACGTGGCCAAGGCAGCCGATGGCGCCTTTGACGTGATTATTGTGGACAGCACAGACCCCATTGGTGTGGGCGAAGTTTTGTTTACTGACAGTTTTTACGAACATTGCGCCCGTGTGCTCAGTGCCGAGGGGCTGATTGTCAACCAGTGCGGCGTGCCCTTCATGCAGGCCGATGAACTGTTTGAAACCAGCGAACGCCGGGCCAAATACTTCCCCCATGTGTCCGCCTATGTGGCGGCCGTGCCGACCTATGTTGGCGGGTTTATGACACTGGGCATTGCCTCCAAGGGGCCAAACCCCGCAGGGCAGGATACCGCCGTGGTGCGCGCCCGCGCCGAACAGGCTGGCATTTTGGGGAAAACCCAGTACTGGACGCCAGAAATCCATACTGGTTCTTTCAATCTGCCCCCCTACATTGCCAGGCATCTGCCCACCAGCAAGGCGTAAGCCACCCCGCGACCGTGATTGACTTGGTGTGCAAATAATGTCACGGTCGCACCCGCGCAGAGGGAGAGACCAGCCCCAAAAAGCTGGCGCCGAAGGAGCAACCGCCCCGGAAACTCTCAGGCAAAAGGACCCTGCGCTCTAAAACTTCTGGAGAGAGGTGCGCTCGCACCCGCCGACGGGATAGCGATCTCAGGCAAAAGCACAGAAGGGGCAGCGGACGGTCCGGTCCGAAGCTCCGTGTTTTTGCCTTGTGTCCAGCATCAGGGTACGCGCGGAATTTGGGCCTTATTTTGTAAGGCGGCGTGCATGGGCACCGATTCTTCTCTCCTCCACACTCCTCTCCATACCCTTCATCAGGATTTTGGCGGCAAAATGGTGCCCTTTGCGGGGTATGCCATGCCGTTGCAATACGCAGATGGCATTATGGCCGAGCACCGCCATGTGCGCGAGCAGGTGGGCCTGTTTGATGTGTCCCACATGGGGCAGGTGCGTATTCGTGCGCGCTCTGGCAATGTGGAGGACGCAGCCCGCGCGCTGGAACGGTTGGTGCCAGCCGATATTGTCGGGCTTAAAGCCAACCGGCAGCGTTATACGCAGTTCACCAACACATCGGGCGGTATTCTGGACGACCTTATGGTTATCGCGCAGGAGGACTGCCTGTTGCTGGTGGTCAATGCCGCGTGCAAGCAGGCCGACTTTGCCCATATGCAGGACAATCTGGCCGACTGTCTGGTTGAACCGCTGGAAGACCGCGCCCTGCTGGCCCTGCAAGGCCCGCTGGCGCAGGACGTGTTGAGCAGCTTTGACGCCGATGCCGCAACCATGCGCTTTATGGATGTGTGTATGCTCGAAATTGATGGCGCACGCTGCATCGTCTCGCGCTCGGGCTATACGGGGGAAGACGGGTACGAAATCTCGCTCTCCGCCAAGGATGCGGACCGCGTTGCCCGCCAGTTGCTCCAGCACCAGCAGGTTAAGCTGATCGGCCTTGGCGCGCGCGACAGCCTGCGGCTGGAAGCCGGGCTGTGCCTGTATGGCTCTGATATTGATGAGACCACAACACCCGTGGAAGCCGCACTGGAATGGTCCATTCAAAAATCCCGCCGCACGGGTGGCGCGCGGGCCGGGGGTTTTCCGGGGGCCGACATTATTCTTGACCAACTCGAAAAAGGCGTAACCCGCCGCCGTGTGGGCCTGCTGCCAACCGGGCGCGCCCCCGTGCGCCACGGTGCCCCCCTGTACGCAGACCCCGCTTTGACCGACGCGGTGGGCGTGGTCACATCCGGCGCTTTTGGCCCCACGCTGGAGGCCCCGGTCGCCATGGGGTACGTGGCCACACCGCATGCGGGCGTTGGCACGGACCTTGTGGCCGAACTGCGCGGGCGTGGCGTTGCCACCCGTGTTGCGGCCCTGCCTTTGGTGCCTGCGCGCTTCAAACGCTGAGTTTTCCTCCCGATCAACCACGAACTTTTTCAAGCAGGCCCCGGTGCTGGGGCCTTACGGAGTATCAAGGCAATGACCCTGTATTTTACAAGCGAACACGAATGGCTGCGCGTGGATGGTGATACGGCAGTGGTGGGCATTACCCAGCACGCAGCGGACGAACTGGGTGAACTGGTGTTTGTGGAAACCAAACCCGCAGGCACGCAGGTCAAGGCGGGCGAAGCCGTAGCGGTTGTGGAATCGGTCAAGGCCGCATCCGACATTTACGCCCCCGTGGATGGCGAGATTGTGGAAGGCAACGCAGCCCTTGCCGACGACCCCTCCACCGTCAGCTCCGACCCGCAGGGTGCAGGCTGGATTGTGACCTTCCGCCTGAGCAACCCCGCACAGCTTGAAGGGCTGATGGACGCCGCCGCTTACGCAGCGTTTGTGGGTTAAGTAAACCCCGCCCGCTCTGGCTCCATTTGGCACCCGCCCGCCACAAAGGCGCACGCCGCAAGCCCGCGCCACCCTGCCCCGCCCAAGGTTGCGGGGCAGGGGGCGGGTATGGAGCCATTCCCTGTTGTTTTGCGTTGACCCGCCTGTATCAGGATCGTTCCTTGCATGTTCTCCCAAGTTGAAAACCTGCCCGCTTTTGCAGGGCTTCGGGCCGATGGCGCAGCCTTTGCCAGCCGCCATATTGGCCCCACGCCAGACGAGCAGACCGCCATGCTGCATACGGTGGGTGCCAGCTCCCTTGATGAGCTGACAGCCCAGACCCTGCCAGCCGCCATTCGCATCGGTCAGCCGCTTGGACTGGGCGAGGGCTGGACCGAAACACAGGTGCTCGACCATCTGCGCGCACTGGCGGGGCAGAACCGCGTGCTCACCAGCCTGATCGGACAGGGCTATTACGGCACGGTGCTGCCAGCGGTTATCGGGCGGAACATTCTGGAAAATCCGGCATGGTACACGGCCTATACGCCCTACCAGCCCGAAATCAGTCAGGGGCGGCTGGAAGCCCTGCTGAACTTCCAGACCATGATCACCGAACTGAGCGGGCTGGACATTGCCAATGCCTCCTTGCTGGACGAGGCCACGGCAGCGGCGGAGGCCATGGCGCTGGCCAAACGGGTGGCCAAATCGGCTTCCAACACGTTTTTTGTGGATGCGGACTGCCACCCCCAGACCATTGCCGTGCTCAAAACCCGTGCCGAACCCATGGGCTTTGCCATTCAGGTGGGTAACCCGGCAACAGAGCTGAACGCAGCAGACGTGTTTGGCGCTCTGTTCCAGTACCCCGGCTCCTCGGGGCAGATTACCGACCCCCGCGCGGGTATTGATGCCCTGCACGCAGCAGGCGCCATTGCGGTTATGGCGGCAGACCCGCTGGCCCTTACCCTGCTGACCTCTCCGGGGGAGCTGGGGGCGGATATTGCCATTGGCTCCACGCAGCGTTTTGGCATTCCCATGGGTTTTGGCGGCCCACATGCGGCCTACATGGCCGTGCGCGATGCCTACAAGCGCAGCATGCCCGGCCGCCTTGTTGGTGTTTCGGTCGATAGTGAGGGCCGCCCGGCCTACCGTCTGGCGCTGCAAACGCGCGAGCAGCACATCCGGCGCGAAAAAGCGACATCCAACATCTGCACAGCACAGGTGCTGCTGGCCGTTATTGCAGGCATGTATGCGGTGTATCATGGGCCGGAAGGGCTGAAGGCCATTGCCCGCAGGGTCAACGGGCTGACCGCCACACTGGCTGCGGGCCTGCGCGCGCTTGGCGTGAATGTCCAGACCACCGCGTTTTTTGATACGCTTACACTCGACGTGGGCAATGCCGCCCCGGCCCTGCTGGCCCGTGCGTGCGAACTGGGCATGAACCTGCGTAACGCGGGCGTTGGGCGCATTGGCATCAGTCTGGACGAGACCAGCACAATCAAAACCGTGCTGGATGTGTGGTCCGTGTTCTGCACCGACCGTGACCGCATGGGCCATATGGCGCTCAAGCTGGCACAGCAGGGTTCCACCGTGCCGGATGCACTGGTGCGCCAGTCGGCGTTTATGCGGCAGGCGGTCTTTGGCGCATGCCGCTCCGAGACAGATATGCTGCGCTACCTGCGCCGCCTGTCCGACAAGGATCTGGCACTCGACCGCACCATGATCCCGCTGGGTTCCTGCACCATGAAGCTGAACGCCACGGTGGAAATGCTCCCCATTACATGGCCCGGCTTTTGTGACCTGCACCCCTATGCTCCGGCCGATCAGGCACAGGGCTACCAGAGCCTGCTGGCCGACCTTGAACGCTGGCTGTGCGCCATTAGCGGGTATGATGCCGTGTCCTTCCAGCCCAATTCGGGCGCGCAGGGGGAGTACGCGGGCCTGCTGGCCATTCGTGCCTATCACCGCGCCCGTGGGCAGGGGGCGCGCAATGTGTGCCTTATTCCCGCCTCTGCCCATGGCACCAACCCGGCTTCCGCCCAAATGGCGGGCATGAGTGTTGTGGTCGTCAAATGCGATGGCGAGGGCAATATTGACCTTGCGGACATGCAGGCCAAGGTGGAAGCCCATGCGGCCGACCTGTCCGCCGTGATGATCACCTACCCCTCCACCCACGGTGTGTTCGAGGAGAACATGCGCGCCATTTGCGATATGGTGCATGCCGCAGGGGGGCAGGTGTATGTGGATGGCGCCAACATGAACGCACAGGTCGGCCTTGCCCGCCCGGCGGATTATGGGGGGGATGTCAGCCACTTCAATCTGCACAAGACCTTCTGCATTCCCCATGGTGGGGGTGGTCCGGGCATGGGGCCAATTGGTGTGCGCGCGCACCTTGCTCCGTTCCTGCCCGGTAACCCGGCGGATGCGGACGTGGGTATGGCGGTCAGTGCCGCGCAGTTTGGTTCGGCCTCCATTCTGCCAATCTCGTGGGCGTATATCCGCCTGATGGGCGATGAAGGGCTGAAGCGCGCAACGCAGGTGGCTATTCTGAATGCCAACTACATTGTTAGCCGCCTGTCCGATGCGTATCCGGTGCTGTACCGGGGGGCCAAGGGGCGGGTGGCGCATGAGTGCATTCTGGACCTGCGCCCGATCAAGGACAGCACGGGTGTGAGCGTGGATGACATGGCCAAGCGGCTGGTGGATTACGGGTTCCATGCGCCCACGGTCAGTTTTCCCGTTGCGGGCACATTCATGATCGAACCCACCGAATCCGAAGGAAAGGCCGAACTGGACCGCTTTTGCGATGCCATGCTGGCCATTCGGGAAGAGGTGCGCGCGGTGGAGCAGGGCACGGTGACCGCCGAGCAGTCCGTGCTGCGCCATGCGCCCCATACGGGTGCGGCGGTTACGGCCGAGGCATGGGACCACCCCTACAGCCGCCAGCAGGCGTGCTTCCCCCCCGGTGTAAACCCGGCCACCAAATACTGGCCCAACGTCGCCCGGATCGACAACGTGTACGGCGACCGCAATCTTGTGTGTTCCTGCCCCGATATTGCGGAGTGGATGGAATAACACCACAGCCCGCCGTAACGGCTGGGACGTGGCGTGCACAACAGGGCAGCCCGGGGTTTTGGCTCCGGGCTGCCCTTTGTGTTTGCAGTCCGGCTTTTTTACATGCGCCAGTGACGGGCTACCGGCGGGTCCGTTGAGAGTGGTTGTTGGCGGGTCTGTGCGCGGCTGGTTCTTGGTGTGGCCTTGTGGCGTGGAGGGTCCGTTGCGTGCGCCTGTTGTGCGCCGGATGGGGGGCTTGGTGGCTGGTTCAGAGGTGGTTTGTGGTGTGCGGGTTTGCGTTTGACACAAATAGACGTGCGACATAAAACGAGACTGTTCCGTTTTGTAAAATTCCCGCCAGCATATGTGTGCGCGGTGGAAGTTTTGCCGCCCCCATGCCAGAGGATGCCAGATTCCGTGCCAGTGTTGGCTGATTTACTCCAATATTCCGTGCCTGCACCCCCCTGTCTGGCTGTGCCAGCGGAGCACGTGCCTTGTGCCCGGCCACGGGGTTTTGCGCGCATTGTTCGTGCCATGCAGGCCCAAATGCACGTATGGGGAGGCTTTTGCGCGCCTATGTGCAGCAAGGTTGTGGCAGGCGCGCTGGCGGCTACCCTCTGGCTTGCGGCCCAGCCCGTAATGGCCCAGTCCCCCCAACCCCAACCCCAACCCCAACCCCAACCCCAACCCGGTGTGCAAAGGGCGGATTGCGGGCCAGATGATGGATGGCTGACATTGCGGGTGGAAGAACTGGGGGCGGTGGTTGGCTACCAGTGGGGGCGGGGTACGCTCGAACTGGGCGGGCATACCTACCACATTGTGGCGCGCGGGGGTGGCGTGCTGGCGGTAGGGCAGGCGTATTTTCAGGCCGCAGGCTGTGTGCGCAACATTACCCGCCCCGAAGATTTTAGCGGCACGTACTGGACCACCGGCGGTGCGGCGGCTGTTGGGCAGGGGCGCGGGATTATGCTGATGGAAAACGCGCATGGCGTGGATGTGCATCTGTCCGAGCAGGCGCAGGGGGTTCTTATGTCCTGGCAGGTCGCGCGGCTGGATATGGAACTGGTGCAGGACTGACCCTGCCGGGTAAGGGCCAGAACCGCCAGATGTTGGGCCATATAGGGCTGTTGCCGGGTTTCCTGCTGCGGGCGGAGGGGCTATTGTGGAGCCGTCGCTTTTTTTGGCAAACAGCAGCGGGTCAACAGGGTTTATGGCGGACGGAGTAGCACATACGGGCGGTCGCCCATCGCACGAAGCGGCGGAGGAGCTGGACCGTACGGTTATTACTGTGGCCACAGCCGAGTTCATGCGCGCAGGCTATGCGGGCACATCTGTTGAACATATTGCCAAGGTTATTGGCTGTTCCAAGGCCACGATTTACCGGCGCTACCCATCCAAAAAAGAGCTGTTCAGAGCCATTGTGCATGAACGTTGCCAGCATATGGTGGGCATTTTGCAAGCCCAACAGGGCAGCATGGCCAACCCGATGGACGCCATGAAGGATATGCTCCGGCGTTTTCTGGATTTTTTGCTGGTGCCCGAAACGGTGGAAACCTACCGTATTCTTATTATGGACTGCCAGCAGTTTGCCAGCATTACGGCAGATCTGGACAAAGCCATAGACCCCTTGCACCAGCGGATGAACATGCTGCTGGGCCAAGCCCTTGGCTGGCCGGACACGCCCGAAAACCGGGCCGAAATTGCCGTGCTGGAAATGAGCCTGCGTGGGCTGGTTACAGGCTGGCCGCTGCACCAGATGCTAAGCGGGCACACGCCGTTTGCAACAGAAGCGGCAAAAAATCATTTTTTCGAGGCAAGCTGGAACGTGCTGGAAAGTGCCGTACGCATGCGCGCACTTTCTGGCCCGCCAGCATAAGGCGGCCATACGCCCATAAGGCAAAAAAAATCCCCGATCAGTTGAACTGACCGGGGTGCAAACCCACCTGAAATGACATGGGACGTGCTGGTTATTTGGCCGTAGCAACAGGCTGCGCCCCTGTGGGGGCCTGCGCCAGCTGGGTGGCCGGCATTTTGCTGGCCCATGCGGTCATGACTTCCTGCTTCAGGCTGGCTGGGGCTGCGTCCTTGCCTGCCGAGCGGGGGTAGATAAACCCGTATGTGGGGTAGATGGAACCGTAGCTGTTGGTGTTGCTGTTCAGGGCAACACGCACAGCCGACCAGTCATTGTTGGGGGAGACATCAATGACCGACACATTGCGGCTAATGCCTGCCTGCGCCCAGTGGGACTGGTCAATAACAATGGTGCGGCTGTCCACAATGTTGCGCACAACGGCAACATGGCCCAGCGGCATGCGGCGTGTGGCGCGGAAGTTGAGAACACTGCCAGCCTTGGGTTCCAGCCCACGTTCATAAACACCCGCAGCATTGTGCCACCAGTCCCGCGCATTGCCACGCAGCACCACATCGGATGCGGACTTGGCGTAGGCCACGCACTGGATCACATGGCCGGAGCTGCGGTGGTGGTGGGTGGATGCGGCATGCACGTTACGGTGGGTAACATGGCTGGTGCGCGCCTGCGCGGAACAGGTGAGAAAGGAGGCAGAAACAAAGGACACAACGGCCAGCGTAAGTTTTAGCTTTTTAGACCGTCCATCCTGCATCGTGTCTGCCTTTCCCTGGCTTGCTTTAGTTTAGGTCAGCTGCATGTTCTGTGATCAGGTATAAACATCAATGCAGATCAGGCAAGCGCTGTTTGCGCGGCAAAAACGCGAAAGTGACTGTTTGCCAAAAAGAACCCGGTTGAAAATCAAAAATAGGAATTAATTCCTATCATCTGTCACGGGATTGCCTTAATTCGGTCTGGCAGGGCGCATTTGCAGAACAGGGGATAAAAGCCGGGCTGATTCTGATTCGGCGTATCTGTGGCTAAAAAACCACGCCTTGCACAGTGCCAGCCCGGTTGGTCAGGCAGGCTTATTTGGTGGTCACAAGCATGATTTCAACCAGCATGCGCGGGTCGGCCAGAATGCCCTGCACACATGCGCGGGCGGGGGCCATACCTTCGGGCAGCCATGCGCTCCACAGGGTGTTCAGCTTGTCACGGTCGTTAATGTCTTTCAGCCAGATCTGGGCCTGAAGCAGACGGGTGTTGTCCGTGCCGTGCTGTTCCAGCAGGGCGTCCAGCTGGGCCAGTACGTCGCGGGTCTGGCCTTCCACGTCCTGGTCCAGATCGCGGGCGACCACACCCTGAGTGTAAACAAAGCCGTGGTATTCCACTGCGGCGGACAGAATCGGGTTGGGGTTGGTACGCAGGATTTTGCTCATGAACAAACACTTCCTTGGGGATCATCAGGACTAAGGCCGCCAGCGCATACAACGCGCGGACGGCCCCATAGTTTTCGGAGCGATCGGGCCTGCGGTCAACAGGGGCCGGGCTGCATGCGTGCAAACTGCTCCAGCCTGTCGGGCGTATCAAAGTCTTCCAGCAGGTCGGCGGGGGCGGGCAGCAGGCGCACGGCAGGCCCCAGCGCGCGCAGGAGTGTGCGCCCGCCCTGATCGCCCGTTACATCCAGCAGGGCCGTAAACTGCGTGCTGGACCAGACAACCGGGCTGCCGGGTCTGTTGTGCCGTTGTGCCGCCACAACGGCGGCCTGCGTGGTGTGCTGCTCATACAGCAGGGCGTTCAGCAGGTGGGTGGGCACAAGGGGCATATCCCCCAGACACACCAGCAGGCTACCCGCCCGTGCAACCTGCGCGGCCCGCACACCCGCATGGAGCGAGGCCGAAAGCCCCTTGGGGGCGTCCGCCACAGTTTGTGCGCTCAGGCGTGTGCCGTATTCGGGCAGGGTTTGGGGCAGGGCGGCCAGATCGGGGCGGTTGGGGGGGAGCAGCACCAGCACATGCTCCGCAGCGCAGCGCAGGGTGTTGCGCAGGGTACGCACCAGCATGGGGCAGCCCGAGGCATCGGGGGCCAGCAGTTTGTGCCGCCCCCCTGTGCGCGAGGACTGGCCCGCCGCCAGCACAATGGCCAGCGTGCCTGCCAGTGTGCTGGCCATTAGGGGTACTGCCAGCCGCGTGCCTGCGCCAGCGGGGCCTGCCTGCGCACGGCAATAATGTCGGCCAGAATGGACAGGGCTATTTCCTCCGCCCCCACGGCCCCTATGGCCAGCCCTATGGGGCCGCGTATGCGGGCCAGCTCGGCCTCGGTAAAGCCCAGATCGCGCAGGCGTTCCATACGGCTGGCCTGCGTTTTGCGCGACCCCAGCGCCCCTATATAGAAGGCGGGGCTGCGCAGGGCTTCCTCCAGTGTCGGGTCATCCAGCTTGGCGTCATGCGTTAGGGTGGCAATGGCGGTCATGCGGTCTATGCCCAGTGCCTGCATGGCCTCGTCGGGCCAGTCGGTCAGCAGGGTTTGCCCCGGGACAAGGCCGGGAAAACGCTGCTCCGTGGCAAGGGCTGTGCGTGGGTCTATAACAATGGGGGCAAGCCCCACCATGCTGGCCATGCGGGCAAGGGACTGGGCAATATGCACCGCCCCCACAATAAGCAGGCGCGGGGCTGGCACCAGCGGCTGCACAAACCAGACCCGGCCCGTGGCATCGGCCTCGGCCCCGCTGCGGCCGTGTTGCATGCGCGCATTGGCTACGTTGCAAATTTCGGGCGGGCAGGCACCAAATTGCACAGTGCTGCCCTGCCCGGTTTGCACAACAAGGGCGTGTTGTGCGCCATCTGGCAGGCGGACCAGAGCTGCGGCCTGGCGGTTTGCCATGCACGCACAGGCCTGTTCCAGCAGGGCAAGGGGCAGGGTTCCGGTGGGGCAGGCGGGGGTATTTATGGCCTCGACCTGCACGTCCAGCCGTCCGCCACAGGCCAGCCCGACCTCCCACGCGCGGGCGCTGCTTACGCCGTATTCCAGCGTTTGTGCGGGGCTTCCGGCCATAATGTCCTGCGCGTGGGTCATTACATCGGTCTCAACACACCCACCGCTGACCGAGCCTTCCACCGCACCGCCCGCACTCATGGCCATGCTGCTGCCAGCCGGGCGGGGGGAACTGCCCCACGTGCCGGTTACGGTGGCAAGGGCTACAGGCTCACCTGCCCGTGCCCAGGCCAGTGCGTGGTCCAGTGGGGTCAGGAGTTGGGGAGGGGGGGCTGGAACTGTCATGATCCTTCCCTATATCACTGTGCATACAGACTGCCCATTGGCAGCAGAACAGGCCAGAAGCCGCGTGACTGCACAGCAACAATGGGGACGGGCTGCACGATTTTGAAATGAGGACATATTTTTATGACTGAAGAAAGAGACGGCCTGATTGTTTACGTTGCGGCAGATGGCGGCAAAGTCCGCTTTTTGCATGACGTGCAGGGCGAAATGCGCGACGTAACCGACGTAAAGGCCGAAGGGCACGAAGATACCCCCGGCAAGCTCCCGCCCGAAACCGACCCCCGCACAGCCGCCAAGGAAGGCTTTGCCCGCAATGTGGCCGACCGCATTAACGCCATGGTCGCCCACGGCGCCAAGGTGGACGGCTTTGTTATTGCTGCACCTGCCCCCATCATGCACGATATTCGCGCACATCTGAGCAAACCCGCCGAAGCCAAGGTGATCAAGACGCTGATCAAGGACCTGACCAACATTCCGGCCCATGATCTGCACAAGCATTTTGACATCCCGGCAACGGGCTGGGTTCTGCCGGGCTAAAAAAAGCCGTAAGCCTAGTGATAAGGAAGCTGCCAGATGGTTCCGTCTGGCAGCTTTTTTTTGGCATACTGGCCAGAATTACGGCGCAAAGAGAGGTCGCATATGCAGGTTTCCTACCCCGGCATGCAGCTACGCATCGTTCCGGTTACGCCTTTTCGGCAGAACTGCTCCATCCTGTGGCACGAGGGCACGGGCGGGTGCATCATGGTCGATGTAGGGGGGGATGCGGACGTGCTGCTGGATTTTGTAGATCGCAAGTCCCTGAATGTGGAAGCCATTGTGCTCACCCACGGCCACCTTGACCACGCAGGCGGTGTGGCCGCCCTGTGCCGTGGGCTGGAGGCGCAGGGCAAGCCCCGCCCCGCCGTTATCGGGCCAGATGAGCGCGATGCGTTTCTGCTGTCCTCCATAACCGATCAGGCGCGCCATTTTGGCCTTTCGGGGCTGGAGAACGCCTCGGTCGACCGCTTTGCGCGGGATGGGGAGGTGCTGGATTATCTGGGGTGCCAGTTGCGCGTGGTGCATGTGCCCGGCCACACGCCGGGGCATGTTGTGCTGGTGGACGAGCGCGCCCGCTTTGCCTTTGTGGGCGATGTGCTGTTCCGTGGCTCCGTGGGCCGCACGGATTTTGCCTATGGCAACGGCGCGCAGCTTATACAGGGCATACGCGACAAGCTGCTGCCGCTTGGCGATGATATTGTGATAGTCCCCGGTCATGGTGGTTTGTCCACGCTGGGTGCGGAGCGAACGGGCAACCCGTTTTTGCAATACGAACATTGAGTGCAGGAGAAAACAGGACGTGAAGAACAAACAACTGTTCGGGCTGCTTATGGCAGCGCTGGTGGGCAGTGCGGGCGTGGCGTGGGTGCCCGCTTTGGCCGATGATGCCGAACCCACACAGGCCCAGCCGGTCCTGCCCAAGGAGCCGCTGAGCATTGTCTCGGCCTCGGGCAGGCATGTTTTTTCCGTTGAACTGGCCAAAACCCCGCGTGAACAGCAGGTGGGCGAGATGTTCCGCACACAGGTCCCGGCCGATGGGGGCATGCTGTTCCCGTGGGGCGCGCCCCAGCAGAGCGATATGTGGATGGAGAACACCCTTGTCCCGCTCGATATCGTCTTTATCGGCCCGGACCTGCGTGTGCAGTCCATTGTGGAAAACGCGGTGCCGCAAAGTCTGGCCCATATCAGCAGCCACGGCCCGGCGCTGGCCACACTGGAACTGGCGGGGGGTGTAACCGCCAAACTGGGCATTATGGTGGGGGACAAGGTAGATGCGGCCTCTCTAGCCCCTGCGGCCCCTGCTGGCTCCTTGCCACAAACAGCCCAGCCAACCACAAAAACGCCCTGACGCGCGGCTGTGGCTCCGCTAGAAGCGCCCTAACACGGCACCGGGCTGGCGGAGCTTTGGTGCGCTTAGCTCACGAGGCGTAATTTTGGCATTTTTGGTAACTGGTGCGGCCGGGTTTATTGGCTTCCACGTTGTTCGGGCCTTGCTGGAACGGGGGGAGCGGGTGATCGGGGTGGATAACCTGACACCCTGCCTAGACCCGAACCTGAAGAAGAGCCGCCTGCTCCTGCTGGAGCAGTATCCCGGCTTCCATTTTCATGGTCTGGACATCAGCCAGCCCGACGGGCTTATGGCCCTTGCAGGGCGCGAGCCGCATATTCGCGGTATTTTCCACTTTGCTGCACAGGCGGGGGTCCGCTACTCGCTGGAAAACCCCTACCTGTTTGCAGATGCCAACGTACGGGGCCATGTGGGGGTTCTGGAGTTTGCCCGCAGGCTGCCCCGGCTGGAACATCTGGTTTACGCCTCGTCCTCCTCCGTTTATGGCCGCAACAACAAACTCCCCTTTTCCGAGACCGACCCCGTGGACCAGCCCGGCTCGTTCTATGCGGTCAGCAAGCGCAGTGCGGAGCTTGCCTCCTCCACCTATAGCTACCTGTATGGCATTCCCCAGACTGGCTTGCGGTTCTTTACCGTTTACGGCCCGTGGGGGCGGCCAGACATGGCCTATTACAGCTTTGCCCGCGCCATTATGGAGGGGCGGCCCGTCCCCCTGTATAGCGGCCGCGCGCTTGCGCGTGATTTTACGTATATTGCTGATGTGGTCTCCGCTGTGCTGGCGGTGTTTGACAACCCCCCCGCACCCAATACGGCCCGTGTGCTCAATGTGGGCGGCCAGCGGCCCCAGAGTGTGCGCAAGCTCATAGCGGTGCTGGAGGAGGTGCTGGATACCAAAGCCCATATTCATGACCTGCCACGCCCCGCAGCGGACGTGGAAAAAACATGGGCCGATATTACCGCCATCCGCCAGTTGACTGGCTGGCAGCCCCAAACGGAGCTGATAGACGGCATGGCCTCCTTTGTGCGCTGGTATCGGTTTTATGGCGCAGGGGCCAAGCATGGACATTTTGTAACGTAATTAGTTTTTATGATTTGTGTGATTTTTCTGGGTTTAGCGGGTGTATGAATCGGAGGAAGTGTTGGTTTTCTGGGGGTTTAGGTGTTTTTTTTGGTAGGGGTTGACGTTAGGGTGCCTGGGGGTATAGAAGCTGCTTCACCGAGACGAAGCAGTCTTGGCGGGGGTGAGAGTTTCTGCTAAGTTCTTTGGCTCTTTGGTCATTGACAAGAGAATATGAGATAGAGAGGGATATGCTGACGGCGTGTTTTT
>NZ_CAWUEO010000002.1:0-101200 GCF_963921165.1 Acetobacter zythi | reverse complement strand
CACCACCGCGGGGTGGAGCAGCCCGGTAGCTCGTCAGGCTCATAACCTGAAGGCCGCAGGTTCAAATCCTGCCCCCGCAACCATGAATTCTGTTTAATATCAAACGCTTAGGCCGCCCATCGGGCGGCCTTTTGCGTTTCTGCTCCACGCGCAGGATGCGTATAGGATGCAAATGGGAGTGAAAGCGCAGCGTAGTTAGTGCTTAAAACGTGGCATTATCACGATAACGTGATTCCTGCTGGATGACCCTTTGTTCAGTGGAAATTGCGCGATCGGACGACGAGGCGCTCACTGCCAGAGTCTATGCTGGCTGTGGTGTCTGCGTACAAAGTGTGTTTAAGCATCATCTTGGCGTGACTCCCGCCGAATGCAGGAAGCGTTTTGGGCAACTACGTTGATCCCGTCTGTGCCTCAGATCAGCTTTTTCTTCTTTTATGCGTTAACGACTGTTTCCTGCCATGCCACGCGTGCGAGAGCCGTGCTGGCCAAGGCCACCAGACCGATCAGGACAGCACAGCCGAGCCAGCCGTGATGCGCGTAGAGAGGAGCAGGGGCGACAGCGCCGATGCTTCCGCCCAGTGAGATAGAGACCGGTTGCCGCAGACCGTCCTTCTCCGCCATCGCCTCCGTGCTCTTCAAACAGTTTGCGACGTCTTATGGCGATGCCGTTCCTACGATCGGACAGGCGACCTCGGTGGTGCTGGCCTCTCTTGCAATTGTCGGTCTGTCGATTTTTGGCGGCAGCATCGCCAACGGTCTGATCTCCGGCGCCCCCCAGCTTGGGGCAGGGGCTGCTGTCGGCACCGGTATGGCGGTGCCCGACGCGAGGAGATCATCCAGTGGGTCTATGACCATTACGGCCGCGACCGCGCGGCGCTGACGGCGGTCGTGGGGCGCGTTGCGCGACGTCGGCAAGGTGATGGGGTTGCCGGAGGACGTGATCGCGCTCCTGTCCAAGCAGATCTGGGGCTGGTCGCGGCATGTCGAAGCAGAGAAATTTGCCGAGACCGGGATCGATCTGACCGACCGGCGTATCCGCCTGACGCTGGACCTCGCGCGCTGTCTAATCGGTGTGCCGCGGCATCTCTCGCAGCATCCCGGCGGGTTCGTGCTGACCCGCGACCGGCTGGGCGAGCTGGTGCCGATCGAACCGGCGGCGATGGAGGACCGCCAGATCATCGAGTGGGATAAGGATGATATCGACGCCCTGAAATTCATGAAGGTCGATATCCTGGCGCTCGGCATGCTGACCTGCATGAAAAAGGGGCTGGACCTGCTGGCCGCGCACAAGGGCCAGCATTTCACGCTTCAGACCATCCCGGCCGAGGATCCCCGGACCTACGCCATGATCCACAAGGCGGACACGATCGGCATCTTCCAGATCGAATCCCGCGCCCAGATGTCGATGCTGCCGCGCCTCAAGCCGCGCACCTATTATGATCTGGTGATCGAGGTCGCGATCGTGAGACCCGGCCCGATTCAAGGCGACATGGTCCATCCGTATCTGCGCCGCAGGGAGGGGCTGGAAGAGCCGGATTACCCGACTCCCGAACTGGAAGAGGTGCTCAAGCGCACGCTGGGCGTGCCGCTGTTTCAGGAGCAGGTGATGCAGGTGGCGATGGTCTGCGCCGACTTCACCGCCGCCGAGGCGGACGGGTTGCGTCGGGCGATGGCGACCTTCAAGAATACCGGCACCGTGTCGCACTTCCAGACCCGCCTGCTCGAAGGCATGACGCGCAAGGGCTATCCGGAAGAGTTCGCCCAGCGCATCTACCAGCAGCTCGAAGGCTTCGGCTCCTACGGCTTCCCGGAAAGCCATGCCGCATCCTTCGCGATCCTCGCCTACACCTCGTCATGGCTGAAATGCCATCACCCGGACGTGTTCTTGGCGGCACTCCTGAACTCCCAACCCATGGGCTTCTATGCGCCGGCGCAGCTGGTGCGCGATGCCCGGGAGCATGGTGTTGAGGTCCGCCCCGTCTGTATCAACGCCTCGCGCTGGGACAGTACCCTGGAAGGCGAGGATGGCCGCCTACGATTTCGGGTGGATGTGGTACGAGCTTGGGCTCACAGAAATCAGGAAATAGTCCGCTTACGCCTTCTTTCTAGACACAAAAGTGCAACCATATGTTTCTTCTAAGCAGACGTAGCATGTAACGAACGAGTATCGTCCCGCGCCGACCCCAAAGCTATTGAATATGGTCCATCAAAAGTGCATATTGACCAAGTGATATTTCTTTAAAAAATATATTGATAGAAAATTTGGAGAAAAACGTGGGCTACCCTATCCCATCTACGATGCTTTAACAATGGTGGAACCGGATTTATTGTTTCCGCTAATGATAAAAGTTGGCTCGTTACCTGCGTTCACATTGTAACGGGAGTCTTAAATACTACATTAGATGCAAAAAATTTTAATGGTGCGTCTCTAAGTGTATTGGGAACGGACATCATAATTCCGCTCTCTAAAGACGGAAAGAAAACCTTTAACGTTATACCAAACCCGAGAGTTAAAAATGGTTTGATTGATATTATGGCGGTATCTTTGTCATATGATCAGAGGTCTCTTCTTTGCAATTACGAATCTTATGATATCGAATCTATTGTCGATATTGAAGAAGGACAAGAAGTGCATATTGAAGGTTATGCTGGGATAAATATGTTTTCGAAACCAGTTGTATCTACTATTTCTGGGAATATTATCAAATCTAATCGTGCTCGATTTGTCATAAATACACCTAGCATAAAAGGTCTTTCAGGAGGAGCCGTGTGTAGCGAGCAAGGGCTCGTGGGGATTTTGTATGGAAACGAAGGATCAGATGAGTCCCCTGAAGCTGGAGTGTGTCTGAAGCTACAGGTTGTAAAATTCATCTTTTCCTAAATGTATGTTCTTTATTAATACTAGACGTTCCGTTTTCACCTAAAATAGAAGCGTGATCCCTTATTAAGGCATGCCCGATGCTGAAGATCAGCAACAGCCCAGAGCAGGCGGAGCGGCAGGGCGCAGAGATCGTTAGACATAATCGAGCGAATGGCAAAAACTTGTCTGGTTGCTCCAAACCAGACATTTCGCTTCCCCGCCATTGCCGACATTTTCTGCCGAAAAAGCGGGTGCGAGGTTGTCTCGGTGTAGCAGACAGAGACAGAGGGCTGCGCGGATTTCTGTGACGGGTTGAGAGGGTGGGGGAGAGTCTCCTGTCCGCCCGTCATGGAGTTTTTCGCCATGGCGACCGCTATTCCCAAAATCAGCCTGAGTTCGTCCCGCGACATCCCCTTCAACAAGCTGGTGCTGTTGCAATCCCAAAGGTATTTGGTGTTAAGATCGTCAGTGATAACAAGTGATAAAATAGGGTTCAGGTCACCAAGTGTCACGAGAAAATTTTAGCGAACTGCTTTCTTTTCTGGCAGTTGCTCAAGAACGGAGCTTCACGAAGGCGGCGGCCCGCAGAGGTGTTACGCCATCCGCAATAAGCCACACCATGCGTCTTCTGGAGGAACGACTGGGCGTCACCCTTCTGACGAGAACAACGCGGCGTGTCGTTCCCACGCCTGCGGGAGACTATCTGCTACAAAATATTCAGCCGCTTTTCGACGAAATCGAGAACCGGATAGCTAGTCTTGATGAATTCCGTAAATGCCCCAGAGGCAATCTCCGGATCACCGTGACAGATGAATCTCTGGGCTTCTTTTTGCGACCCCGTATTGCAGATTTTCTAAAGAACTACCCCGAAATCTCCCTTGAGATCTCAACGGATTTGCGCCTGATTGATATCGTGGATGAAGGCTTCGATGCGGGTGTGCGCCTTGGAGAACTGGTGACACAGGGCATGATTTCAGTGCCTGTATCGCCTGACATCCAATTTGTGGTTGTTGGGGCTCCGACCTATTTCAAAAGTCATGCCGTCCCCAAAAATCCGGCGGGTCTGCAAGCGCAAAACTGTATCGGTGTGCGCCTGCCAACCCACGGAAAGATTTATCCGTGGCGCTTCAGACAGAAGGGAAAAGACCTGAAGTTTCAGCCCGTCGGCCAATTTGTATGCAACAATGTGTTCAGTGCGCGCGATGCTTGCCTGGACGGCATTGGCCTCGCCTATATCCCTAAAATTGTTGCAGAAGAACACATCCAGAATGGCAAACTGATATCAGTTCTGGAAGCCTTCTGTCCGACGCATCTGGGGTTTCATCTCTTCTACCCCCGACACCATCGACATTCGATGCCTCTGTCGCTGTTTGTCGAGGAAATGAAAGTAAAATGAGAAAGCCTGTTCTTACGAATACAGGCTTTCTGGCACGAAGGTTTAACTGCCGATAAGAGGAAGCTGTTTGAGCATTTCCTGCAGGTTTACCGCATCCCAAGGCATGTGCTCGGCGATTGTCATACCGACCACTTCTTTTTCGGTCGCCACTTCCTGAATCAGTTTCAGAACATCAGGAATGTTGAGCTTGCCTTCGGCAACATCTCCGAAATCATGCTTGCCACGACCCGGCTTTGCAAACAGTAGAGAACGGAAGTTGTGCGGATCCAGCACATCCAGATCCAGATGAATAGCCAGCACTTCGATCTCGCTGTTTTTTAGCCATTCCATGACGGGCTGTGCGCCATCCCGCACCTGCTGGGGTGAACATGTCCGCAATCCATGGTCCGCAATAAACTGGGCTTCGAACGGAAGTGGGTCGTGGATGCCTGCAATCATCACATTCTTTGCAGGAACCGGCTTTGTTACTGCTTTCGTCAGGTCGGGGTCGCCATGGCCTAACAAAGCCCCCAGAACGTGCGCATGTGCGTTCGTATACTGCTTTGGGGTCTGAACGTCTGGATGGGTGTCAATCCAGAGCACACCCAACTTATCGCCATAGCGTTCTGAAAGCCATGAAAAAGGCACGAGCGAGACAAGACAGTCCCCACCCAGAACCGCCAGTGACTTCGGTTGATGGCGTTCAATGATTTTCCGAGCGTTCTGCATCTGTTTCAGCAGAACACTGCGTCCACGCATTTTATCCTCGACTGGCAGAGGAACGTCAGTCGGAGCATCAACCGGAACTTCCTCAACAGGGCCAGCAGAAGGAGGCGCCAGCCAGGCCAGAAGTTTTGATCCAAGATAATAGGGAGGATTATCGCCGCCCTGCCACTGCGGGAAAATAAGCCGCAAAGTTTGGGAATTCTGATCCGCCATGGAAGACCTCCTGTAAGGTAAGTGCACGCGGTCTGTCTCGGCCCCAATCAGACAACTCGCCATCACGCAAGATGTGATGGCGATTATCTTTCTTCTTTCGTAAAAAATCCGAGATTTTCTGGACCACTTCATGCAACGGAGTATTTCATGAGGTGAATAGAATTGATAGACATTCATTGATGAAAGTTATTCACAAACATTTTGATAAAAAACTCTATAGTCATGCAAAGCCTTCGATTTTAAGACAGGAAAATCTCCAAAAAAGGCCGAGGCTGTATCCACGTCGTGTGGATTGCTCCTATCTGAATTCATATGGGAATAGGTGCCATAAATGAATATAATGACTTCACATTCAGTAAATACTCACTTCTTTTTTGTTTGTATGTTTAGTGCGGAATCTCGGAATATAGTTTTCCAACCTGAAGTTTCAGCAAAAATGTTCCCATCATGCAGCATTTGACTTCTCGGGAGCTTTCTTCTGGTCGCCAGAGACTGGCCGTCCTGTCCCTGGCGTTGGGATCATTTGCGTCAGTCACCACCGAATTTCTTCCTGTAGGTATCCTGCCTGATATTTCGAGAACATTTTCTATAAGTTCCGGAACGGCGGGGCTTACCATGACAGTTCCGGGCATGATGGCAGCACTTTCTGCTCCCGGAGTCATGCTGTTTTCCGGACGCACAGATCGTCGCAGGATTATTTTATGGCTCTCTCTTATTCTGCTCGCAGGTTGCCTTATGGTGCTATCGGGTTTGCATCTAACCTTGTGGCTACCCGCTTTTTGGAAAATAATCTCAAAGCAACGCTTTTTGCTTCGAAAATATCGCTGGCAATACCCTTTCTGCTCCTGCCGGTGCTGCTGGTGTTTCCGAAATTTGAAACGGTGCTCATTCTTCTCTGGGCCATCGCCTGGGGGGCTCTGCCACTGTGCCTGAATACCTGGCACCGCAGTATCGAGACCGAACATTCAGAAGCAGCGGCCGCCATGTTCACGTTTACTGCGCAGGTTGCCATTGCGGTTGGCTCAAGTCTTGGAGGCGCGATAGTCGATCACTTCGGGCTGAGAGCCAATTTCTGGATGAGTGCTTTGATTGTTATTCTGAGCGCTTTCTATCTGGCTACCCACAGAAAGGCAGAATGACTTTGTGAGTGTCTAATGTTTTTTCTGCATGGGTGAAGCATCATGAAGTCTTTGGTTTGCACGTCTTTTGGAACAGCCCCCTCAATGGCTATTGAGGAACGTCCTAAACCTTTGCCTCGGCCAGGTTATACTTTGATCAAAATGCATGCCGCGACCGTCAATCAACTTTCCGGGCAAATTCGTCGAGGTCTTTTCAACAAAGCCAAGGCGCCTCTCGTTCTGAGCAATGACGGCGCAGGTACGGTAGAGGATAGTGACCTCTTTCAATCTGGAGCACGTGTTGCAATTTACGGCGGCGGTGAATTAGGGATCACGGAAGACGGTTTGCAACAGGAATATGTATCTGTCAAAAACAGCCATGTCTTCGAATTGCCTGATACTATCAGTTTGGACGAAGGCGCAGCACTCCCTATCAATTATGTGACTGCGTATCAGGCCTTAACCCGTGTCGGACGCATTGAAGCGGGGCAGACGGTTCTGATTTCAGGAGCGGCCGGAGCAGTCGGTCACGCCTTGATCCAGCTTTCGCGAGCTTTGGGGGCGAGGCCTGTTGCAGTCGTCTCCAGCCCCCTGAAGGCAGAAGCTGCCCGTAAGAGTGGAGCGGCGGAGGTTATAGATCTCTCAACTGAGATTCTGTCGGATGTTGTATCTTCCCTTACGGCTGGTCAGGGAGCCGACCTCGCCTTTGATCCAGTTGGCGGCCCTCTGCTCAGGGAACTGATAAAATCGGTGCGTGAACGGGGGTTAGTTGTATCCATCGGGTTTGCTGGCGGTGCTGAAGCCTGTCTGGATCTGGCTGAAATTGTCGTTCATGAGAAACGCCTTCTCGGATACGACGCATGGCTGGAAACGGACGAGGCCGTGTCCAATGCATTCAGCATTATTCGGTCTTTTGTTGAGAAGGATGCTGTTCGTCCAGTCATTGATAGTGCATGGACACTGGAGGAATTTGAGCAAGCTTATAAGCGTCTCGCATCTCGGCAGGCTATGGGGGCTATTCTTCTCAAAGCGTAAAAGTAAAGTTCTCTAGGGGCTTTGAAATCAAATTTGTTTCCTCATCAGAATAATTGAAGCGTGTCTGCTATGTGGAAAGCTAATCAGAGGCATGTATGTCTGACATGTAGGCGGAAGCGGACATAGCTCTGGATGCGTAAGCTTTACGCTTTATGAGGGCATCCGCCTTGGTGGCACATCTCGTGGTCGATTTGATGCTGCCGTACGTGGTGAGGCGGTGGCGCAGAATGCCCTGACGCTCGATCTCATGGAGGCGATGCTGCGGGCGCGAAGCGCGCTGTGGGAGGAATATACCGTGATCGAAATTGTATCGAAAGGATATTCAACAGGCTCAAGCAGTTCCGCCATATCGCCACCCGCTATGACAAAACGAAGAAATCCTTCCTCGTCTTTCTCAATTTCGCTGCTGTCAGCCTGTGGTCACCATCTTTTGTCAACAGAACCTAAACTCAATATTATTATCAGTAATGCTGTCCAAGTTAGTGGGGCGTGCCTCAAGGTTTTTAGCCGTTTATGGGCTTATGAAACAGTTACTTAGGCAGCACACCAAAGAGTTAGGTTGCGGATGCTTGGTATCAGGTTCGCAAAGGGAGTTGGCGATACCGAGTCCTACTTTCCCTCCACATATAGTAAGACCGTTCTTCGATGATGAATTCGGGTATATCTATGGTATCATCCATGCCTTTAGGATATCAGGATACCCGCTTTGGAAGCCGCAGCCGTGTAACAAGAATCCCATGCTGGGACAAAGCCGTCATAAGTCCACCTCATGATGTTTATGGAAAAAGGCATCCAACTTCTGGAGATGAGCCATAGTTTCATAGTCATTCAGAAAGGAGCCGAGAAAACTATTTCGCGCTAAAGTCATACATGCTTCCCGAGACAGGTTTCGTCCCTTTGCGACAGCGCGATAATTGTCGCCTATGTATCCACCAAAATATGCCGGATCATCAGAGTTGATTGTTGCACGCAGTCCATGTGCAAGCATGCGGTCCACTGGATGATCGCACAGATCATTCACGACCCGTAACTTGTGATTAGAGAGAGGGCACACTGTCAGCGCCATAGCTTCTCGGGCCAGACGTGTTGTCAGTTCGGAGTTTTCCAAAGCTCTGTTGCCATGATCAAGTCGGTCGATATGCAGGATATCCAGAGCCTGCTGGACATACTCTGGTGGCCCTTCTTCACCTGCATGCGCCACACGCTTTAGACCAGCGTCCCCCGCTGCGGCAAAAACACGAGCAAATTTGGAAGGAGGATGTCCGACTTCAGATGAATCAAGCCCCACGCCGACGATACGGTCAAACCATGGTTCAGCTGTCCGGAATGTTTTGAACGCTTCTTCTTCATCAAGGTGACGCAGAAAGCACAGAATAAGCTTTGAACTAATGCTGTGTTTTTCTTCAGCTTCCTTCATCCCGGCAAGAAGGCCGTTGATCACAACATTGAACGGAATCCCGCGGTCGGTGTGTGTCTGCGGATCGAAAAAGATTTCAGCATGTGTCACACCATCTTGGGCGGCACGGTCAAAATAAGCAACGGCGAGATCTCGGAAGTCTTCTTCTTCGATCAGAACATTAGCGCCTGCATAATAAATATTCAGAAAATCCTGAAGATTCGTAAAATTATAGGCGGACCGAACCTCATCTACCGACCGGAAAGGAATATTAATTTTGTTCCTATGGGCCAGTCTGAACATCATTTCGGGTTCAAGGGACCCTTCAATGTGTAAATGCAGTTCGGCCTTGGGTAAATTCGTAATGAATTCGGAAATATCAGACATTCTGTCTCCCGATGCTTCTGGTCTGGTCCGGTCTTCAGTAGGCAAGGTTATTGCCTGTGCGGCAAAGCCCGTCGATCTGTGCCAATACATGGCGCGGCTTATGTCCGGGTTGAGCCGGAGGCTGGCACGTATTGGCCTTACACTGGATTATGCCCAGTATCTTGCCTATACACATTCCACCAGATCCTCGCATCGCGCAATGGCAAAGTGCCCTAAGGCCATTATTACCCATCAGCTTGTGAATACGGTTGTTACGTCAGGGCAAAGATTCTGGGGCGGTTTGGCTTCATACTAGGTTTGCCATTTATCGCGCCAAATACTGTTAATCCCGTCTGTTCAATCGGATACAAGGGTTTGTCTGGAAAGCAGCAGAGCGGGTGTTTCACTGTCTCTATTAGGGACAGCGTTCTGCCTAGCGTGTTATGGATATAAAACAAGAAAACAGATGAACATATACTATATATTCATGAAATTATTTTTATTCTATTTTAAGGTGATGCGTACATATTAATTTTGTTTTTACATCAATAAAATTTTTTCTAACAGATTTTTGAATAAAAAATTTCTAGCTTCAGGCCAATCCCAACCACAAACCATTGAGAACTGGGAACGCATGAATGCTATCGTCATAACCGCATTGAAACGGCCCTATACTTTTGTGGTCCTTTCTCTGCTCATTCTCGCATTTGGCGTCATGTCCGTACTGCGTGCGCCAACCGACGTGTTTCCCAACATCAAGCTGCCTGTCGTGTCTGTTGTGTGGACATATGGCGGCATGCTGCCAGAGGAGTTTGCCGGACGCATAACCTATAATTACGAACTGGCCGTGACCTCCACCGTGGAGGGTATAGAACACATGGAGAGCAGTTCGTATTACGGTCGCAGCATCGTCAATATCTACTTCCAACCCGGAACGGATATTGGTGAGGCGGAAGCCGAAGTTACGGCGATCTCCCAGACTGTTATCAAGCAGCTGCCAGACAATATTCCTGCTCCCATGGTCATGCGGCTGGATGCGTCCTCGGTGCCGGTTCTGGCCTTGCAGGTCACATCGGACAAGCAGACCCCATCGGACCTGTTCAAGATCGCAATGACGCGCATCCGCCCCATTCTTGTGACCGTGCCAGGCTCGGTTCTGCCGCAGGCATATGGGGGGATGGACAGTTTTATTATGGTTGCGCTCAATCAGACGCAGCTTCAGGCACACCATCTTTCCGCCATGGACGTGCAGAACGCCCTGCGCAAGCAGAACATTGTTTTGCCCGCCGGGGATCAGAAAATAGACCGCACGGACTGGATGGTTCAGACCAACGCCACCCCGCGCTCCATGCAGGAACTGGGGGATATTCCCGTCAAGCGCGTGGGGAATTCGGTCATTTATGTGCATGACGTTGCCAACGTGTACCGTGGCGGCCACCCGCAGACCAACCTCGTGCTTGTAAAGGGCAAGCAGGGTGTTGAGGTCATTGTTATGAAAAGTGGTGATGCCTCAACGCTGGATGTTGTTTCCAGAACCAAGGAGCTGTTGCCGCGTATCCAGCAGCTTGTGCCGCCGGATGTGCATATTTCGGTCCTGAATGATGCATCGGTTTTTGTGAAAGACGCCATCCGTGACGTCGTGCGCGAAATGCTGACTGCCGCAGTGCTGACTGGTCTGGTTGTGCTGCTGTTCCTTGGCTCGTGGCGCTCCACCATTATTATCGCCACGTCCATTCCCCTGTGCATTCTGGCCGCCATTATCTGCCTGCTATGGGCTGGTCAGACCATTAACGTCATGACACTGGGGGGCCTTGCTCTGGCGGTTGGTATTCTGGTGGACGATGCGACCGTCATGATCGAGAATATCGATACCCATCTGGAAATGGGCAAGGATCTGGAAACAGCGATTATTGATGCTGCCAACCAGATTGTTATTCCCACGCTGGTTGCCACCTTGTGCATCTGCATTGTGTGGACCCCGCTGTTCCGCCTGAGTGGTGTTGCGGGGTGGCTGTTCATGCCCATGGCCGAAGCCATTGTTTTTGCCATGCTGGCGTCGTTCATCCTGTCGCGTACACTGGTGCCGACCATGGCCAAATATCTGCTGGCAGGGCAGGTGCATCCCGGTTTGCATGGGGATGAGCATGAAGCCTTGCCCAAGGGTGTTTTTGGCCGGTTCCAGAACAGGTTTGAGCATGCTTTCCATGCCTTCAAGCTCCGTTACGGGCGGGTGCTGGAACGTGTGGTAACCCGGCGTTACAGGTTTGTGGCTGTGTTTTTGGGGGTGTCTGTTCTTTCCCTCGCCCTGTTTGCGGTGGTGGGGCAGGACTTCTTTCCCGAGGTTAAATCCGGTGCATTGCAGATGCATATGCGCGTGCCGCTTGGCACCCGGATTGAAACCACAGGGCGCATAGCCAGTCTGGTGGATGACCGTATCGAGCAGCTTCTGCCCGGTCAGGTGGAAGGGGTTATCAACAACTGCGGTCTGCCGGAAGGCCCGCATAATCAGGCGTTCATTCCAACACCCACAATAGGCACGCAGGATTGCGATCTGAGCATTACGCTCAAGAACGAGCTTTCCCCCGTATGGGATGTGCGCGCTCTGCTGCGGCGTGAGCTTTCGGCCAGTTTTCCCGGCACGGTCTTTACGTTCCAGCCTGCGGATCTGACGGAAAAAATCCTTAACTTTGGCTCCCCCGCTCCGGTCGATATTCAGGTATCCGGTCCGAATATTCGGGATAATTACCGCTATGCCCGCCTGCTGGTGAACCGCCTGCGGCACATACCCGGTGCGGTGGATACGACAATCCAGCAGACCATGGCCACGCCAACGCTGTTTGTGCAGGGGAACCGCACATTTGGTCAGGCTACGGGCATGACAGAAGGGGATATTGCCAGTAACGAACTCATGACTCTCTCGGGCAGTCAGACCGTGGATCCACAATACTGGCTTGACCCCAAAACCGGCATTACTTTCCCGCTCAATGTCTATGTCTCTCAGGACCAGCTAACACATTACAATAACCTGCTGACCATTCCGGTGGATAAGGGGGATAATGACCCCGAAGGCAAGGATATGCAGTTGCTGGGTAGCATCAGCACCATTACCCCCATCGGCACGCCGGGGCAGGTGTCTCATTATAACTCCATGCCTGATATAGATATTTATGTTTCCACAGAGTTTACCGACCTTGGCTCTGTGCTAAGCCAGGTCAAGCAGGAAATTGCCGCAACACAAAGCGATCTGCCACGTGGTGTGGCGGTGGACATCCGCGGGCAGGCCACCACCATGCACAGCGCATATGTGGAGCTTATTGCCGGTCTCGTTGTGTCGGTCCTGCTGATTTACATGCTGATTGTGATCAACTTCCAGTCCTGGATTGATCCTTTCATTATCATCTCGGCATTGCCGGGGGCTTTGGCGGGCATTGCATGGAGCCTGTTCCTGACCCATACGCGCCTTTCCGTGCCTGCGCTAACAGGTGCGATCATGTGCATGGGAACAGCCACGGCCAATTCCATTCTGGTTGTGTCCTTCGCCAAGGAGCGCTTTGCCATGCACCGCAGCGCCGCGACTGCCGCGATTGAAGCCGGTATTGGCCGTATCCGTCCGGTTATTATGACCGCTTCGGCCATGATCATCGGCATGGTGCCAATGGCCATCAGTAATTCCCAGAATGCGCCACTCGGTAAGGCGGTTATTGGCGGGCTGGTTGTGGCTACGGTTTCCACCCTGCTTTTTGTCCCCTGTGTTTATGCAATTTTCCACCATCGTCCGGCCCGGCCATCCAGCACGGATGCCGCTAACCAGCAGGAGACTGTCTGATGTTTGTTGCCAGCAAAGGCAGAATTGTCATTATTTTCTTCGCGGCTGTCATGATGGCGGATATTGCGTATCTGCTGGTCCAGCGCGCCCATAATACCGTGCGCATCCAGCAGGATGCCGCCTATGACCGGGTGCCTGATGTTGCGCTGGTCAAGCCCACGCCCGCACCCCCAACGGTGACCATGTCTTTACCGGGTACAATCAGCGCATGGTACGAAGCCCCCATGTATGCGCAGGTCTCTGGCTATGTGAAAATGTGGTACCGGGATTACGGCGCAGTCGTCAAAAAGGGAGATCTGCTGGCCGAAATCAATACGCCCCGGCTGGATGCGGAATACGCACAGGCGCAGGCGGACCTGAAGGTGGCGCAGACCAAATACGGCCTTGCTGCCATAACAGCCACACGCTGGCGGGCCATGGGCCAGTCGCAGGCCGTATCTGGCCAGTCTGTTTCCGTGCAGAACGCCAATGAGCAGTCCGCCAAGGCAGAGCTTGAAGCCGCTGAACACAAGGTGGCCCAGTATCAGGCCATGATCCACTTCAAGAGCATTGAAGCACCGTTTGATGGCGTGGTCATAGCGCGTAACATCAACGTGGGGGATTATGTAGGGGCCGGGAGCGGCAGCATGAACGCAAACGGCACAGCCAGCGAGCTGTTTACCGTAGCGGACACCCATGCCATGCGTCTGTTTGTATCCGTGCCGGAAACATTTTCCTCCATCCTCCAGCCCGGACTGGTGGCAAAGGTTTCCGTTCCTCAGTTCCCCAATACCGTGTTCGAAGCAAAGTTCCTGACTATTGCTAAAGGGTTTGACCCGAATACCCGGACGGTCATTACGGAGTTTTCAATCGACAATGCGGAACAAAAACTATGGCCGGGCAGCTTTGCGTCAGTCACCCTGACAGCCCCTGCCAGCAAGGGGGTTTATACCATTCCCACCGGCGCACTGGTGTTTCAGGAACACGGTATGCAGGTTGCCACGGTCAATGCGCAGCAGATTACGCATTACCAGAACATAACCGTGGGTCGCATGTCAGATGCCTATACGGAGGTCAGTGCCGGGCTTGCCCCAGATGACCGGATTATCAATAACCCGCCCGCCGATCTGATGGAGGGGGGAAAGGTCAGGCCCGTGGAGCCGGAGCAGGGCTACCTCAGCACACCCAACGCAACAGCAGAAACAAAAGGGGATGATGACGAATGAAACAGATATCGGCATATTTTCGTCCCCTGCCTGTGCGTGCTCTGGCGGCGCGGGCGGGTCTGCTGCTCTCCCTGAGTGCGCTGAGTGCGTGCGATCTGGCCCCCCGTTATGCGCCGCCACATTATGTTGTTCCGGTCTCATGGCACGGGCAGGGGCCTTTTAAGGATGCAGCCCCCAGTTCCGTGGCGTTAAAACCAGACTGGTGGACCCTGTTTGATGATACCGTGCTCAACGGGCTTGAGCACGAAGCGCTCGCCAACAATGCTGACCTTCAGGCTGCTGCGGAGCGTTTTTCGCAATCCCGTGCTATTGTCATGGAGGCGCGCTCCGACCTTTTGCCGCATTTTGGCATGGCGTTTGGCTCAAGCGACAACAAAAGTTCGGCAGACAGGCTGTTCCGCTACAAAGGCCCCATTACAGCAACGGATGAGTTCTATTCCGGCCTTGCAAGCTGGGAGCCGGATATCTGGTCTGGTATTCGTAACCGGGTAAGGGTGCAGAAATACTATGCTCAGGAACAGGCGGCAGACTATGCGGCCGCACGGCTGAGCTTGCAGGCGGAACTGGCAACGGATTACTTTGCCCTGCGGGGGCTGGATGCCCAGCACGCTATTTATACCCAGTCCATTGCCTATTATCAGCAGGCGTTACACGTTACCCAGACACGGCTGGATAACCAGAACGCCACCGGCATTGATGTTGCCCGCGCGCAGAACCAGCTTTACATGACACAGGCCCGCCTGCTGGATGTGCAGGCCCAGCGGGACGTGCTGGAACACGGTATTGCCGTGCTGGTCAATGAGCAGCCCTCCACCTTTCATATTCAGCCGGTGGATGATCTGAGCAATGCAGAACCTGATGTTCCTGCGGGTCTGCCGTCTGACCTGCTGGAACGCAGACCCGATATTGCCGCATCGGAAAGGCGTATGGCACAGGCAAACCGGGCTATTGGCATTGCCCGTGCGGCGTTTTATCCGCACGTGTTTTTTAGCGCCAATGGCGGGTTTGATTCCAATGGCTTCAATCTGGCCAATCTGGCCAACAGCATGTGGTCTTACGGAGCATCTGTTTCCATGCCTCTGTTTGAAGGCGGGTTGCGTCGTGCCCAGTTGCAGCATTCATGGTCCATCTACCGCGAAACGCTGGATCATTACCGAATGACCGTGCTTTCCGCCTTTGCCGATGTTGAGAACGGGTTTTCCATGACCAACCGGTTGCGGGCGGAAACCGAGCGTTTGGGGCAGGCGGTAGGAACGGCGAAAAAAGCCCAGACCCTGACCATGACTTTGTATAAAGGTGGTGCTGACAATTACCTTGATGCGTTGATTGCTCAGGTCAACACGCTGGATGCACGGATTGACCGGGTGCAGGTGCAGGCCCGCGCCTTGCAAAGCACAGTCGGGCTGATCCGCGCTCTGGGGGGAGGCTGGCGGCAGCAAGATCTGCCCACGCCAGATGCGACGATGACATTTGGTGTCATGCAGTATTCAGGTCTGCAAACACCATCGGATACGCTTCAGCAGCTTAATAAATATTAGTTTATTTTGTTTCTGGAGTATTTATTTAGAGATTTTTGAAAATAAAACCATGTGGACATTTATGCGGGGCTGGTCGTAAGGGCGCATGAGAGCATAGGCGGGTGGCCCTTGCTCTCATGCCCATAATCTTAAATATTAGAGTTCAGGCCCCCAGCATGCATGGGGGCGCGTTCTTGATGGAAATATAATTATTCAACGTGCTGCACAGATACTCTCTGATACCTGATATGGTGGGTATCAGAGAGTAAGGGGAAATTTCGGGTAATGTGCGATCAGGGCATATGAATGAGTTTTCGATTAAGAAACTCTTCAATGCCAAATTCTGAAAGCTCCCGGCCAAATCCTGAATTTTTTATGCCGCCAAATGGCAGGTCCGGTGCTGTGCCGGTAATGTCGTTTATAAAAACCATGCCAGTATCAATTTTTAAGGCAAGCTGGTAGCCGCGCTGTTCGTCGTTTGTATGGATGGAACCGCCCAGCCCATAGGGTGAGTCATTGGCAAGGGCAATAGCTTCCTCGTCACTTTGCACAGAATAGACAGCAGCAACGGGGCCAAAAATTTCTTCATAATAAATAGGGTTGTCTTTTGTAATATTGGTAAGGATTGCGGCTTGCATAAAAAAACCTTCCCGAGCAATCTGCCTGCCACCGCAAACTAGTTTTGCCCCGTGGGTTACGGCTTTTTCAACCTGCGAGATCGCATGTTTCATGGCAGTTTCGCTGCTCATTGGGCCATGGGTTACCCCTTGTTCCAACGGGTCTCCATATTGAAAAGCCTGTGTTGCAGTCTTTAGTCTGGATATGAACTCATCGGCTAAGGAATGGTGGACAATCATGCGCTTGGCGGCTGTACAGACCTGCCCATTGTTTCCCATTCTTGCGGCCGCAGCACGGGGGACGACAACATCCAGATCAGCATCATCCAGCACGATAAATGCGTCTGACCCACCGAGTTCCATCGTGCTTTTTTTGAGATGATGCCCAGCCTGAGCTGCAACCGCACTGCCTGCGCGCTCACTGCCCGTTAGGGCGACACCGCGCACTTCAGGTCGGCCAATTAAAAGCTCGGACTGATCATTGGTAATAAACAGATTGGTATATGCGCCTTCAGGCAGCCCGGCATTTTGGAACAGTGCTTCAAAAGCAAGCGCACACTGGGGAACCCCCGGCGCATGCTTAACCATAACAACATTGCCAGCCATCAGATTGGGGGCGGCAACACGCGCAAGCTGATAATATGGAAAATTCCATGGTTCTACGCAGTAAATGACCCCCAGCGGTTCGCTCAGAACCCGCGCTTTGCCCTGTGCAACGGGGAGGTCACGCGGTTTGAGGAATGTTTCCGCCATCTTGGCATAGTAGGATAGAATATCCGCCGAAAGTTCAATTTCCCAGATTGCTTCAGATAGAACCTTACCCATTTCTATGGAAATAAGGCGGGCATGCTGCTCTTTATTGGTCCGAAGATTATCCGCTACTTTATTGAGCAGGGCGCTGCGCTCGGTTATGGAGCGGTGGCGCCAGTCATTTTTCCAAAAATCATGGGCTTGTTCCAGCTTTCTGATCATGACATCCGTGGCATGAAGGTCAAAAACTTTTTCTGTTTTGCCAGAGGTTGGATTAAGAGTGCGATACGGGCTCATGGGATGATGGTCCTTGCGGTCGGATACAGGAATGGGCAAGCGGGCTTGTCTATATATAAAGGAATATAGACATTTCTGCTCAACCTAGACCATTTTTGTGGCATGGACGATATAGCCCATGCGCATATCACGACTATGTGTGCCCATGAGGTGAATAAACCCAACCCTCTATTCAGAGGTATTGAAATGATAGTTCTTGATGGGTGTTTGTCAGAATTGACATAAATAATAATTTTATTCTGTTTCCAATTTAAGTGGTTGTTTCTGGGCTAACCGGTGTTGCCTTCAGGTATAAAGGTCAGGCGCAACCGGCTTTCGGCAGGCTTATCTTCAAACGTCAATCCGCGTGCTCAGTCGGGCAGGTCAGGGCGCTTGATAGAGTATAGAGTCAGTGTAAGCCCACGCAACGGCAGACGTTGCAGCCCCCACAAGTTCAATAGCCGCCTGTGCCGACAGGCCCCGCAAAAACGGCGCTGGCGCGGACCGTCTGCCATAAATTGTTGGCTTACTCAGGGTTCATTTTGCCATGGCTGGCTATTGTTCGTATAAATCAGAACAGGCTTGATATCGTGCCTCGATATCTGAAATAATGGATCTCCGGCTAGCCTGAAGGCAGTCCATTGGGTGGTTTTGTAAAAAATGGACTGGATTAGAACAGTATGAAACGCACTGCCGATTTTCCGCGGCATCCTCCTCCAGTTGTAGGGTTTTCCGATTGTTATACAGGTGGGTTTGTGGATGCGTTCCATGCCCATGAGCGGGCGCAACTGTCTGTTTTTCTGGCGGGGAGTGTAACCGTCAACACGCAAAACGAGAGTTTTGTGCTTGGTCCGGGGCAGGCAATCTGGCTCCCTGCCAAGGTTGTTCATCAGGCAACATGCCGGACGGATCTAGCTTTTCAGGTTGTTTATGTTGATTCCAGTCTGGCTGGAACAGACGCCCTGCCATGCAAGATGTTCGATGCATCCTCGCTCGTGCGGGGGTTGGTGGATGAAATTGTGGCAATGACATTCAATTTTGATATGGATGATCGCATGTCCGCCATAGCCCGGCTGCTGGTGGACGAAATTGCCCGCGCACCACGTATTGCAGACCGGCTGCTTTTTCCATCGGACCATCGGTTGCGCCGTGTTTGTGAAGCCATTACAGCCCAGCCGGGTGATTGCCGCGATATTGATTATTGGGCGCGGGAAGCAGGTATGGCCCGCCGGACGTTTACGCGTCTTTTTCAACAGGAAATGGGTATGGGCTTTGCCGCATGGCGGCGCAGGGTCAGGGTTGTGGAAGCCGCCTCCAGACTTGCAACAGGGCAGTCCATTGCCGAAGTCGCGTTTGATCTGGGGTATGACAATGCTGGCAGCTTCAGCACCATGTTCCATCGGACTTTTGGTGTCGCCCCCAGCACATTGCGTGTGAATTCCCTACCCACCCCACGTTCGTAAAAAGGGTGTGGGGCAGGCCGTAACATAAGACGGTTTGTCGGCATTTTTCCATCAAACACAATCAGCCTTGCATAAGGCGTTGGACCCGATTGCCAGTCATGGGCAATCGGGTTTTGGCGTTCAGGCGGAATAGTGTCGCGTTTGGGCCAATGCGGGCGTGGCGGGTTGCTGAGTGTTAGGAAACTGGATAGGAGCGCAATTAAGTCTCATTATTAACAAGGATACCGAGTAGCTGCCCTCTGATAGGAGAAGCCGGTAACGAAACGGGTTGGGTATGAAGCGCAGCAAACTTTTTTATACGGTTTTTGTCTCGTTTGTTCTAAGCGATGCGGCATTTGCTGCGGATCAGGATACGCAGGCAGATAAACACCAGCAATCTCAGGCAGTTCCGCCAGCCCGTACTGCAACCAACAAAACCAAAGCCCGCGTTGTGCAGGACGAACTGGTTGAAGTGCGTGGCCACGGCCGGTCCTCGGTCATGGCATCCTCCGCGACAAAAATGAACACGCCACTGGTCGAGACGGCACAGTCCGTAACCGTGATCACGCGTGACGAAATGGACACACGCGGCGTTTTAACGCTCAATCAGGCTGTGCGTTATGCAGCAGGTGTGACCGCCGATACCCGTGGGGGGGAAGGCACGCGTTATGACCTGTTTGATGTGCGTGGTTTTACCGTGCCAACCTTTTTGGACGGGCTGAAAGTACAGGCCAGCCCAGTGGGCTTTGCCGTGCCCCAGACCGATACCTCGCGCCTGGAGCGGGTGGAACTGCTTAAAGGCCCGGCCTCTGCTCTCTATGGGCAGTCCAGCCCGGGGGGGCTGACTGCCCTATCAAGCAAGCTGCCAACAGAGCAGAAGTTTTATGGCAGTGTGGATACAACAGGCGGCATGTTTGACCTCTACCGGGTCGATGCGGACGTGGGCGGCTTTGCAACGGACGATGGTCTTGTGCGCTACCGCCTGTATGGCACGGTTAATGGGCAGCATACCCAGTTGGCCAGAACGGGTAGCAGGCGTTTTAGTATTAGTCCCGCTTTTACGTTTGGGGGGGACGGACCGACAACCCTGACCCTGCTGGGCAATTACCAGTATGACCCCGAAAACGGCTCCTATGGTGGTGCGCCGCTGGTGGGTTCTCTCAAACGCGGAACATTTGGGTATCTTCCTCGTAACTTTTATGATGGAGACGCCTCTTTTGAAAAATATAATCGTCGGCAGGGCGGGATTACGTATATCCTGAACCATCGGTTTAACAAGGACTGGAGCTTTAGCACGCGCGGTCGATACGATGATGTCATGACATCGTATCGCAGTGTGCTCAACAATGGCTATTATAATAGCCCCGACCAGACCAGCGGCACCATGCTTGGCCGTTCTTCCTATGGTGCATACGAGCATGCCCATGATCTGGCTTTTGACAGCCAGTTCAAGGGGCATGTCCATACGGGGGCAGTGCAGCACACGCTTATGGTTGGGTTTGACTATATGCAGCAAAAAACAAAAGATAACGAAAGTATGGGAACCGCTCCGGATATGGACGTGCTGCATCCCAATTATAATATGGCTATCCCCAGCATGGACCCAGCTATTGATTACAAGGTCAATTCACAGCAGATCGGGGTTTATGCTCAGGACGAACTGCGCTGGCGGCGTTTTGTGCTGACCGGAAGCCTGCGGAATGACTGGTACCATTCGCATCAGGTGGCCTATATTGCGCCGTCGAATGATACGCAGAACGTCAGCCAGATTACGTGGCGTGCTTCTGGCCTGTACCATTTCGACTTTGGGCTTGCGCCTTACATCAGCTACTCCACCTCTTTTCAGCCGCAGGTCGGTGCTGTAGCCACGTCCGTTCCTGGTGTTACCCGCCAGCCATCGCCATCTGTGGGGAAACAGCTTGAAGGTGGGCTGAAATATCAGCTCCCCGGCACATCGCTTTTGCTGACTGTTGCTGGCTTCCATATTGAACAGAGCCATGTGCTTGTTCCCATTCCCCCAACCATGGAGACCAACACGGAAAGTGGGCTGGTGCATTCCGATGGCTTTGAATTTGAAGCGCACGCTGAGCCATTTCGGAATCTTATGCTGACTGCGGCCGTCAGTATTCAAAAAATCAAGGACGATTCAACAGGCAAGCCGCTGCAACAGTCGTCCAAGGGCAATGCGTCTTTGTTCGCCTTTTACACCATGCCTTCTGGCAAGCTGAAGGGCTTTGGTTTTGGGGGCGGTATGCGCTACACGGCCAAGACATATGGCGGTGAACTGGAAACAGGGAGCGTATGGCTGCCGCAATACGCATTGTTTGATGCGTCCATCTCTTACGACCTGTCCAACGTTTCCAGTTCACTCCATGGGTGGAAGGTGTCTGCTAACGTTCGGAACCTTTTTGACAAAAACTATATTGGCAACTGTTATGCCGATGGTGGTGTAGGCGGATACTGCTTTTTTGGCGAACGCCGCAACGCTCAGGCGACGATAGGCTATAGCTGGTAAAAGCGGCACGGGGTGGGTATGGCCCGCCCCGTTTTCAATCCGGTTGATCGGAAACAAGGGTTTAACAGGCTTATGGGCGCAGCAAACACGCTAGAACGTGTCTGCCGCGGCTTCATGCTCCGTAGCGCAGGTTGTGGCATCGGGTGGGGTTGGGTGGCTTTGTAGGGTTTTTAATTCGCTACGAACATCTGCCATTTTTTTCATAAACCAGGGTTGCGCCTGCAATGCTGCAAACATGGCGCTTCCGTTCATGTATCCCGCTTGCACATCGCTCTTCCAATGCACACCGCATACAATGCGGCTTTCTCCAAAAATGCGACCACGCTGCATAATTTCGGTGGCGCGTTCGGGCAGGGCGCTTGCCAGAATGGATGCCGCCAGCCACCCCCATGTTGTATGGCCGGAGGGGTAGGCAAAGCTGTCCGTCAGTTTGGCGCGTTTATCGGGGGTGCAGATGTCCTGATTGGTGCCCACAAAAGGGCGCGTTCTGTGCCAGAAGTTTTTTTCCTCCGTCACGCGCTGTTCTAGGGGTTCGGCCAATGTGTTCAGCAGGCCAAGCAGGGCCGGTAGTTTGTCCGCACTGAGTGCGAACCCGGCAGCACAGGAAAAATCACCAATCACGCGCTGCGGGTGCAGGTCCGCATCGTTATGGGCCAGTTGCCAGCGGTTGCTGCCCCTGAGTGCGCGCGTGTTTGCAAACGCCTGCATATCCGCCTCCTGCGCGTGCGAGCCGGGGGCTGGTGGAGGGGGGAGCACGGGCCTTCCATCAGGCAGCATGGCAGGGTTTGCCAGCGCGGTTTGTGGCACAGCGGGCGCGAGCGCGCAGAGTGTTGCGGCACAAAGAGCAAGAACACGCTGGCGCATGGCATGGACCTTTTGTTGGCATAAACAGGGCGTGTTCATTATCCCAGATGGCTTAGAATAAAGTATGATGGTTTGATGATGAATAACGACCGCCCCCGGCATGTATGCACAGGGGGCATGTTAAGGTGCCGGGTGTCAGGGGTTTGATTTTGCGCCTGAGTGCTTCAGTGTCGTAAAAAGCCGGAGGGGGTGCGTTCCCCAGCCCACGCCAGATGGTTTTTGCCTGTAAGGATTGCCCGGATGAAAATCGCTCTAGGACAGTTTGCCGTAGCGCCACAATGGCGTGTCAATCTTGACCAATGTGTGTCCCTTATTGAGCGTGCAGCGGCAGAAGGAGCACGGCTGCTCATTCTGCCAGAGAGCATTATTGCAGCAGATATGCATGATCCCGGCATTACCGTGCGTACTGCGCAACAGCTTGATGGGCCATTTGTTACCGGGCTGGTCCATGCGCTGGCGGGTAAGGACCTGAGCGTGATCTGCTGTATTGCTACCCCGGCCATCCCTGCGCTGACCCATAATTGCCAGATTGTGCTCAATGCCAGCGGGCTTGTGGCCTGCTACCGCAAGCTACATCTGTATGACGCCTTTAACATGAAGGAATCAAACGACTATGTGCCGGGCACGGAACTCCCCCCCATTGTGCAGGTGGGGGACGTGCGGGTGGGATTGATGACCTGTTACGATGTGCGCTTTCCCGAGGTCGCACGTTCCCTTGTGGTGCGTGGGGCAGACCTGCTGAGTGTGCCTGCCGCATGGGTGCGTGGCCCCGCTAAGGAGTGGCACTGGGAGGTCATGGTGACTGCAAGGGCATTGGAAAACACCTGTTACGTTGCCGCCGTGGGGGAATGTGGCCCACGCAACATAGGGTGCAGCATGCTGGTGGACCCTATGGGCGTTGCCGTTGCCCGCGCGGGGAGTAGCCCCGACCTGCTTTTTGCCACGGTGGATATGGAGCGCATGCGCGCAACCCGTGCCGCGCTGCCCGTGCTCGCCAACCGCCGGTTCAGGGACCCGGAACTCAAGGCCTGAAAACACTATAGCAGAGGTAGGCTGAACAGCATGAACAAAGTCAATAAAACAGGCCGGAGTGGGGATGATGGCTTTGTTCATGTGCATGGCGCGCGCGAACATAATCTGAAAAATGTCAGTCTGGATATTCCACGCGACAGTCTGGTTGTGTTTACGGGGCTTTCGGGGTCGGGCAAGTCCTCGCTGGCGTTTGGCACGTTGTATGCAGAGGCACAGCGCCGTTATCTGGAATCCGTCTCGCCCTATGCCCGCCGTCTGTTCCAGCAGATGCCCGTTCCCGATGTGGATGCAGTAGACGGGCTTCCCCCTGCCATAGCGCTCCAGCAACAGCGCGGTGGTAGTTCTGGCCGGTCTTCGGTTGGGAGTATCACAACACTGTCCAACCTTTTGCGTATGCTTTACTCCCGCGCAGGTGTGTATCCTGCGGGGCTTGCGCGGCTGGAGGCGGAATCTTTCTCCCCCAACACGCCCATGGGGACGTGCAAACGCTGCCATGGGTTGGGCCGTATTCACGACGTAACGGAAGAAAGCATGGTGCCGGACCCCTCACGCTCCATTCGCGAGCGTGCTGTGGCGTCATGGCCTACTGCGTGGCAGGGGCAGAACCTGCGTGATATCCTGATCACCAAGGGGGTTGATGTTGATAAACCCTGGCGCGACCTGCCCAGAAAAACACGGGACTGGATACTTTTTACCGAAGAAACCCCAACCTATCCGGTTTATCCCGGCCTGACCCATGCACAGGTTGTGCAGGCCATGGCTCAGGGCGTGGAGCCTGCGTATCAGGGTACGTTTACGGGAGCGCGGCGCTATATTGTGCAAACTTTTGCCAAGTCGCAAAGTGCTATGATGCGCCGCCGGGTAGAAGCGTTCATGACCACCACGGTCTGCCCGTCCTGCCATGGCCAGCGGCTGAATGCGGATGCTCTGCGCGTGACCTTTGGCGGCTACACAATTGCCGCCATGAGCGCCCTGCCGCTGGAGGTCATAGCAGCAACATTGCGTAACGCCGTGGGCGCGGGGCAGGGGGGTGGTGCAACAGCCATTGCCGCCGGGCGGATTGTGGAGGATATGGCCGCCAGAATTGGCGTGCTGGAAGCCCTCGGGCTTGGCTACCTGCAAATGGACCGAGGCGTGCAGACCCTCTCCCCCGGAGAATACCAGCGTTTGCGCCTTGGCACACAAATCCATTCCAACCTGTTTGGCGTGGTTTATGTGCTGGATGAACCCTCCGCAGGCTTGCACCCGGCAGATACACAGGCCCTGCTTGCTGCATTGGAGCGGTTGCGCTGTGCGGGGAACTCTCTTTTCCTTGTCGAGCATAATCTGGATATTATCCGCCATGCCCGGTGGGTGGTGGATGTTGGGCCGCAGGCGGGCACCCGTGGGGGGGAGGTCCTGTATTCCGGCCCCCTTGCCGGGCTGGAGAATGTTGCCGCCTCCCACACGCGCGATTATGTGTTTGCCGCTCCTGCTGCGGTGCCCCATACGCCCAGAACGCCTGTGGCATGGCTGCGCCTGCAGCATATGACATGGAATAATCTGGATAATCTTTCGGCCTCTTTTCCCCTTGGGGTTCTGGCTGCGGTTACGGGGGTATCCGGTTCGGGCAAGTCCTCCCTTGTCAGTCAGGTGCTGACCAGCGTTGTGGCCAAAGCCTTGGGGCAGGCCCCGGTTGCAACCGAGGAAGAGGGGGAAGACCCTCTGATGAGCATTGCCACCGGGGAGCCGGAGGGCAGTATTACTGCGGGGCTGGAGCACATCAAACGTCTGGTGGTTATTGATCAAAAGCCCATAGGCCGCACGCCACGCTCCAATCTGGCAACCTATACGGGCCTGTTTGATACAATCCGTAAACTGTATGCCAGAACCGAACTGGCCCAAAAACGGGGCTACGACGCAGGGTATTTTTCGTTCAATCTGCCCAAAGGGCGTTGCCCTACCTGCGAGGGAGCCGGGGCGACCATGGTGGAACTGCTGTTCCTGCCCAGTGTTTACGCGCCATGCCCCACATGCCACGGTGCGCGTTACAGACCGGAGGTGCTGGAAGTCACGTATCGTGGCCGCTCCATTGCTGAGCTATTGGCCATGACGGTTGATGAAGCCTGCCTTTTTCTGGCCAAGGATGCCGGTCCTGCACAAATTCTGGCTACGTTGCAGCGTGGAGGGCTGGGGCACCTGACACTGGGCCAACCTGCGACCGAACTTTCCGGCGGGGAGGCCCAGCGGATCAAGCTGGCAACGGAGTTACAAAAACAACGGCGGGGCCATACGCTCTACGTGCTGGATGAACCAACCACTGGCCTGCACCCGTTTGATGCAGACAGGCTGATGGACCATCTGCATGAACTGGTGCAGGCGGGTAATACCGTGCTGGTTGCGGAGCATGATATGCGCCTTGTTGCACGCAGCGACTGGGTTATTGATATGGGACCGGGAGCAGGCAGCCGGGGTGGGCATATTGTGGCCCAAGGCAGGCCGTATGATGTCGCCCATACACAACAAAGCGTGACAGCACCTTTTCTGGCCCGTTATACCGGGTAAAACACCAGTAAATCCGCCAAATAATATTGCACCATCCTGTTGCCTTACGTGGGGCTGCACCAGAGCGAAGGCGCTAGATTACGGTTGTTTCTGCGGCCATGGATGCTTCTGATGCGCAAGAGAACAACGTGTGCCGGGGTGGTTATATTTTTATAAAATACTGGAATATAAGAAAAAGTTACGCGACCTTGTGTTTATACAAAACGGCCTATTCCGTTTTGGCGCAAGGAGTGCCAGAAGGGCTTTGAAGACGCGGTATAAATCCGTATTTCTGTATTCAAACAGGGTATCATGCTTTTCAAAAATCTTCCCCCCGGAGCCAGCGTAGGGCTTTGGGCTTTGTTTGCCTGCACCTTTACGGCGCTGACCAGCGAAGTCGCGCCGGTCGGTATACTGATCGAAATGGCGCGTAGCTTCCATATACAGGAAGGCGAGGCAGGGCTGGCCGTGAGCGCCTTTGCGCTTATGGTCACACTGGGCGCAGTTCCCCTGACCATTATGACCGCCCATATTGACCGCAAGCGGCTTATGCTTGTTTCCCTCTCTGGGTATGTGGTGTCCAATCTGGTGGTGGCTATGGCTCCCACCTTTGTGCTGTTGTGTGTCGGCCGTCTTATTGGCGGGTTGGCCCACGCTCTGCTTATGTCCATTGTTTCCGCTTACGCAGCGCGCCTTGTGCCGCCCAGAATGACCGGGCGGGCGATCTCGTTCGTGTATGGCGGTACATCGCTTGGCGCCATTTTGGGCGTGCCGGGCACGGCGGCGGTCGGGCATCTGGCAAGCTGGCGTGTGGCTATGTACATCATGACGGGTATTGCCGTTGTGCTTACGCTCTGCATTGCCTTCTTTCTACCGCCCGTGTCCTCTACCGTGCATGTTAAGGAGAGCCTGCCCAGCATTACCTCGCGCAAGGTCATGCGCACGTTCCTGATTGTGGTGGCGGTGGATGCGGTGTTCTTTTTTGCGCATAACCTGCTTTACACCTACGTTACGCCGCTCCTGCTTGACCACGGCCTGTCCAGTGGCGCGCTAAGCGTTGCTTTGTTGCTTACGGGGGCTTTGAGCATTCTGGGGCTGTGGGGAGCGGGGCAGATTGTGGACCGCCGCCCCGCTGCTGGCATGTTGGCCAGTGGCATGGCCATACTGGTTGGTATGGGGCTTTTGTATGGGCGCATCCTGTCGGGGTGGATGTCCGTTGGGGCTGTGGGCCTGTGGTGCATTGGCTATTCAGCCATTATTCCGTTTGTTATGTCCGGTGCAATCCGTGCGCGTGCAACACGGGCGGATGTGGCCGGGGCCGCCATTAACGCCGCCAGCAATGCGGGCATTCTGCTTGGTTCTGCCGCTGGTGGTGTGGTGCTGACCCATGGCGGCTTTGCGGTGCTGACCCCGCTGGCTCTTGTGGTTGCTCTTTGCGGTATTCTGATCGCGTTTTTCAGCACTTCCGCATTTCCCCATGTTCTGCATCCTTCGGAACATGAGGAATAGCAGGCTTGCCCTGCTCAGGCTGTTGTTCCGGTCTGAGTAGGGGGGGCTGGGCAAGGCCGGTGGAATACGCTGGTCCGTATGCCGGGGGTAGATTTTACGCCGCTGGAGCTTTGACGGTCACCGGGTGTTTTTTGGAGCGTTTTCTGGCGGGAATGTTCTTTTTTGTGCTGTACATGGAGTGGTCGGCATGGACCATGATCGCGGCAAGGTCCTTGCCATCATCAGGGTAAAGCCCCCCGCCAATGCTGCCTGACAGGGCGAGTTTGAGGTTGTCGATCACCACAGGGCGGCGCAGGGCCGCAAGTAGTTTGTTGCTGATTGTGTCCAGCATGGTTCTGCTCTCAATATCAGGGAGCAGAATACCAAATTCGTCCCCGCCCAACCGCACAACATAGTCACTTTTGCGCACACTTTTGCGCAGCCTGCGGGCCAGACTGCGTAACACGTTGTCCCCCGTGGCGTGGCCGTAGGTATCGTTAATCGGTTTGAACTGATCAAGATCGATCATGAGGAACCCAATGGTCTGGGCCGGGTCATCCTCTATTTCCTCACTCCAGCGTTCCATCAGGCCCCGCCTGTTGCCAACGCCTGTCAGCTCGTCCGTAAAGGCGTCTTTCTGGAGTGCGCGATATTTGCGTTTTATGTCCGAAATATCGCGGAAAATGCCAACAGCAATACCCATCTTGTGGAACATGAGCGCATAGTGCTGCACAATGCGTATTTTGCCGTCAGCACCTTTAAGGTCCAGAACAAGCTCGGGCAGTTCGCTGGTTTCTTCCCGGTCTGCCCGGCTTTTGGCCTGCCTGATCTGGGCGCGGAGCAGTTCCTGCTGTTTGGGGTCTACACAACTGCTTTCTATCAGCCCGGACATGGTGGCTATCTTGTCGTCCGCAATGCGGCGGAAGGCTGGGTTGCGCAGGATAATCTGGCTATCGGACAGACGTACGATAACCGTCCCTATCGGAACTTGCTTGAAAAGCGTTTGCCCCAGAGCCGCCAGGTCAGGAAGGTTTGTAAAATCAATCTCACCAGGCAGGGGAGCAGTGTTCATAGACGGGTATTATCCTGTTCAGCTGTGTCGGGCTGGGCTGGTGCCTCAATAATCAATTGTTCTGGCATGGAGTCCGCCAGAACAATCCTGTGGGTTTGAGAAACCTGTTGGTCTACAACCATAACGCCCTAGCGTTGATGGCCATGATTCAACCCTAAATACAGCACAAGCAATGATATATATCAATCATTCAGTATAATTCGTGCTATGCGCGTAGCAGATATGTGCGGAACAGGCCCGTTTTCGGAATTGGGAAGAGAAAAAGAGGCAGAACAGAGCTGCATTGGGGGGCGATAATAAATATCGCTCTGTTTTTCATATTTTCAATAAATGATATTATGGAAGATATTTTGTGCTGAACTGGCGTATCAGCCGATTATGCGTTTATTTGTTGCGAATTCGATCATATATTCAGTTGGTGTGATGCTGAATTTATTGTGTTTAAGCAAAAAAGAGGCGCTGGGGCAGGCCCACATGGCGGCCAGAATGCTCCAAAGAGCAGGAATGCCATGTGGGTGCTGGATAAAAAGGTTAATCCTGCTTTTCAAACGCGCCAGAAATACGCAGGGTCACGGTATCACTTACGTAAGGCACGTAGGTTTTGATCCCGAAGTCACTGCGGTTGATGGTGCCTGTGGCATCAAAACCGGTTGTGTATTTTTTATCCATAGGGTTAACGCCTGCACCCACAAAGTGTACAGTCAGGGTAACGGGTTTGGTTACGCCGTGCAGGGTCAGGTTGCCGTTGATGGTTGCATCATTCTGACCAACCATTTTAACGCTGGTCGAAACAAATGTTGCGTTCGGGAACTTTGCTGCATCAAACCACTGTGGGCTTTTGAGTTCATCCGTTAGTTTGGAACTGGTGGTCTGCACGGAGGCCACCGGAATGGTTACGGACAATCTGGACGAGGCTGGGGATTGTGCATTGAGTTCCAGCGCGCCAGATGCATTGGAAAAAGCGCCAAAATAATTGGTAAACCCAAAGTGCAGAACAGAAAAGCCGATCTGCGTATGGGCGGGTTCAACCACATAGGTGCCAGATTTGATCTGGGCCGCATCGGTAACGGTCTGGGCGGATGCAGGGTTAATCGTGCTCAGCGCGAGCATGGCTGAGGCTGCTGTAAACAGAAGGGATGCGCGGGTCATGCAAAATGTCTCCAAAAATCAGGCTGATCGGGTGTGCATTGTCCTGATTTGAATAGCAGGGCAGGTGTGAATTAATAAATAACAATAATATAAATGCTTTGTTTCCAAAATTTGACACGTTTTCTGTGGGTGGTCGCTGCTTGGGGCTGTGTTATAATGTTGGGACGTTCGCTCTGATAGCTCAGGAGGTGCCTTGAATGCTGACAGGAAAGGCACCACAGCCCGAGGGCATCCACACCTCTGCGAAGGGGGAGCAGATCTGGCTGAACGTTATTGGCAAAATGGAAGAAACATGGGGCCAGCTTATTGGCCAGCAGGTGGAGCTGGAGCGTAACAACGCCGCCTTGCAGGAAGCCCACGCCTTTATGGCCAGTGTGTTTGAATCCATGTCCGATGTGCTGGTCGCGTGCGATACGGCATTACGCATTGTGCGCACCAACGCCGCAGCGGAAAAGCTGTTTGCACCGGAGGGCCAGAGCATTGTGGGCCTGCGTCTGGAAGCGCTGATTGCGCCATCTTCCGGCTTGAAGGCGGGGGACGTTGCAGGTTGCATGACCCGCCGGGAAGGGCTGGAAGATAGGGAATTCCAGTTTTCCACCCGTTCTGGCGCGCTCCCGTTCGCGGTTAATGGCACGTTGCTCTACGACCGGCGGCAGCGTCTTTCCGGGATTGTGCTGCTGGGGCGGCCGCTGGGCGAGGTCAGGCGCGCATACTCCGAGCTGGATCAGGCGCACCGGAACCTTAAAGCCGCCCATGTGCAACTGGTGCAGGCGGAAAAAATGGCATCCCTCGGGCGGCTGGTCGCTGGGGTTGCGCATGAGCTGAACAACCCGATCTCGTTCGTGTATGGCAATGCCTATACGCTCAAGCGGTTTATCCCCCGGCTAGTCGCCTACCTTGCACATATTCATGCGCACCCCGGCGCGGCCCAGTTCGAGCGCGAGCGCAAGGCCCTGCGGGTGGATATGGTTATCTCCGAATTGGATGGAACGCTGGACGGCATTGTGGAAGGTGCTGAGCGCGTGAGGGATATTGTAGCCGATCTGCGCCGCTTTTCCTCAGATAAGCGGAGTGCGGGTGCGGTGTTTGACATGGCCGCCGTAGTGCGCACAGGGCTGGAATGGGTGCTGGCGAGTGCGGACCGTATGGTCGAAACCCGCATGGATGTGGAGGAACCTCTGGAGGTGGAAGGCCATGCAGGCCGGATGCAGCAGGTTATTATGAATCTGGTGCAGAATGCGCTGGATGCCATGGAAGATGTTCCACGCCCCGTTCTGTGCATTACGGCCCGGCGGGATGGCGCACGGGTGCGTGTCCAGATTGCCGATAACGGCAGCGGTATTGCGCCCGATGTGGCGCAGCACATTTTTGATCCGTTTTTTACCACCAAACCTGTGGGAAAAGGAACAGGTCTCGGGCTTGCCATCTGCTACGGCACCGTGTCCGACCATGGGGGGCAGTTTGCTGTGCGCAATGGGGCAGAGGGAGGGGCTGTGGTGGCGTTTGACCTGCCCGCTTTTATCCCTGACGGTTCCGGCTGCGCCCCAATGCCGGGCAAGGAGTAGGGGAGAGCATGGCCTTTACTGTTCTGTGGCTTCAGTCTGGCGGGTGTGGTGGGTGCAGCATGTCACTCCTATGCGCGGAAACACCAGACCTCCTTGCCCAGTTGCGTGGCGCGGGGGTGGAGTTTTTGTGGCATCCCAGCCTGTCCGAGCAGAGCGGGGCGGAGGTCAAGGTGCTGCTGGCGGATATTCTGGCAGGGCATGTGCATTTGGATGCATTGTGTTTGGAAGGGGCTGTACTGCGTGGCCCCGATGGCACGGGGCGATACCATGTTATGGGGGGCACGGATGTTCCTATGATGGCGTGGGTCCACCGTCTGGCGGCTGTGGCGCGGTATGTTGTGGCTGTTGGCAGTTGTTCGGCTTATGGCGGCATGGCGGCGGCCTCGCCCAATATATTGGATGCCTGCGGATTACAGTACGAGGGCGTACACCCCGGCGGAGCACTTGGTGCGGATTTTCGCTCCCGCTCCGGTTTGCCGGTCGTCAATATTGCAGGCTGCCCGACCCATCCGGGCTGGGTGATCGAAACTCTGGCCCTGCTGGCGCAAGGGAGCATGACGGCAGAGGATATGGACGCCGTGGGCCGCCCCCGCCTTTACGCGGACCAGCTTGTGCATCAGGGCTGCACCCGCAATGAATATTACGAATACAAAGCCAGTGCGCGCCAACCCGCCCAGCTTGGTTGCATGATGGAATATATGGGGTGCGTTGGCACGCAGGCACATGCGGATTGCAATAACCGCCTGTGGAATGGTGAGGGATCATGCACGCGTGGGGGATATGCCTGCATTAACTGCACCGCCCCCGAATTTGAGGAACCGGGCCACCCGTTTGCGCAAACCCCACGCATTGCCGGTATTCCCGTTGGTTTGCCAACCGATATGCCCAAAGCGTGGTTTGTGGCCCTGTCCACCCTTGCCAGGGCTGCAACACCGGACCGAGTGGCCCGTAACGCTGTGAGCGACCACCTGATTGTTCCCCCAACCTGCCCCGGGCAGGACGTGTAAAGGAAGAGGGCAGGTATGGCGGAACAGGCAAAAACCCGGCTGGTGGCAGGCCCCTTCAACCGTGTGGAGGGGGACCTTGAAGTCCGGCTGGATGTGGTTGGTCATCAGGTGGAAAGGGCGTGGGTTAACGCCCCCTTGTTCCGTGGCATAGAGCGTGTGCTGGAAGGGCGCACCCCCATGGATGCACTGGTTATTGCCCCACGGATCTGTGGCATATGCTCGGTCTCCCAGTCCCATGCGGCAGCACTGGCGCTTGGGGGCGTTATGGGTATGGTCCCAGCCCATAACGGGCAACTGGCGACCAATCTGATTGTGGCGACCGAAAATCTGGCAGACCACCTGACCCATTTTCATCTGTTTTTTATGCCGGACTTTGCCCGCCCTGATTATGAGGGGCGGCGGTGGTATGCTCACGCGCATGACCGTTTTGCCGCGCTGCGGGGGAGTGCTGTGCGTAGTATTCTGCAAACACGTGCGCTGGCCTTGCATGTTATGGGTATTCTGGCCGGGCACTGGCCGCACACATTGGCCATACAGCCCGGTGGGTTGTCCCGTGGGGTGGAAAAGCAGGACTGTATGCGGCTCTTGGGCATTCTGGGTGGGGTGCGCGCCGCGTTGGAGGAATCCCTGTTTGGCGCACGGCTGGAGGATGTTGCAGAGCTGTCTGATGCGCAGGACCTTCAGCGTTGGGCAGATAAAAAAAATGGTTCAGATTTTGGTCTGTTTTTACAAATTGCGCAGGACCTGTCCTTGCAGCATAGCGGGCGGGGTTATGACCGTTTTTTGAGTTTTGGCGCGTATCCGGGTTTTGAGGGCGATCCCGCGCAGCGGCACTGGCGCTCTGGTGTTTTTGAATCCGGCACGGTGCTGCCACTCAATATGGATGATGTGGCAGAAGACCATGCCTTCAGCCACATGGTCGATCCGGCCCAACCTCTGCCACCGTTTGATGGAACGACCGAACCCCAGTTGCGAGAGGAGACCGCCTACACATGGTGCAAGGCCCCCCGCATGGCGGGCTATCCGTGCGAGACAGGGGCACTGGCCCGCCAGCTCATGGCCGGGCAGCCTCTGGCGCGGGATCTTGTTGCGCGCGATGGCGGGAATGTGCACTCCCGCGTGGTGGCGCGGCTGGTGGAGGTTGCACGCCTTGTGCCACTTATGGAGCAGTGGGTGCGCGCTCTGCGCCCGGGCGAGGCATGGTGCCACACCCAGCCAAACACCGTGCCCGATGGCCGGTCCATTGGCATGACCGAGGCCGCACGCGGCGCTTTGGGCCACTGGCTGTGTGTGGAAAATGGGCTGATCTCGCGGTATCAGATTATTGCCCCAACAACGTGGAATTTTTCTCCTCGGGATGCCGCTGGGGTGGAAGGCCCGCTGGAATACGCACTCAGGGGTGCGCCCGTGCGCGAGGGGGAGCAGACCCCGCTCTCCGTGCAGCATATTGTGCGCTCGTTTGACCCATGTATGGCCTGCACTGTGCACTAATGCCTGATTGCGCGGAGGAAATTTTTGTAACAGGGCTGGTGCAGGGGGTTGGTTTTCGCCCGTTTGTGTGGCGGCTTGCACAACGTTTGGGAGTGCGGGGCTACGTGAGCAACCGGGGGGATGGCGTGCGTATTGTGGCCGCAGCGCCCGCGGATCTGCTGGAGGCACTGGTAGCCGGGCTTGCCACTCCTCCCCCGCATGCGCGCATTGCCAGCATCAGGCGGTGCGTGGCACAGGATGCCGGTTGGCAGGATTTTACCATACAGGCCAGCCAACCGGGCACGGTGCAGGCCGGTATTGTGGCTGATCTGGCTGTGTGCCCTGCCTGTGTTGTGGAGATTACGGACCCCAAAAACCGCCGCTATCAGTACGCATTTACAAATTGTACGGACTGTGGGCCACGTTTTTCCATTGTAACGGGCATTCCCTATGATCGTGCGCGCACAACCATGGCAGCTTTTGCCATGTGCCAGACCTGTGGCGCGGAATACGCCAATCCGCAGGACCGGCGCTTCCATGCCCAGCCAGTTGCCTGCCCTGCCTGTGGCCCCCAATTAGAGTTTTTGCCGGGGGTAGGGGATGGTGCGCGGGTTGAAGGGAATGAAGCCCTTAATCAGACCGTGGCCAGCCTGCGGGCGGGGCAGATTGTTGCCATAAAAGGGATTGGGGGTTTCCATCTGGCGTGCCTTGCCCGCTCGGAGCAGGCTGTGGCGGTGCTGCGGGCGCGTAAGAACAGACCAACCCGCCCACTTGCCGTTATGGTGCGGGACATGCGCATGGCAGAGGCCTATGCCCATCTATGCCATGCGGAACGCAAGGCACTGGAGGATGTATCCGCCCCTGTGGTGCTGGTGCGCAGGAAGACGGGGCAGTCTTTTGCGTCCAATGTAGCGCCGGGCATGGAGCGTGTTGGGCTGCTGCTGCCCTATACGCCGTTACACGTGCTGCTTTTGAATCAAATAGATGAACCGTTGGTCATGAGTAGCGCCAACCGTTCGGGGCAACCACAGGTTGTTGATAACGTCGCAGCTCTGGCGGAATTGCAGGGTATTGCGGATGCATGGCTCATGCATGACCGGCCCATAGCCCGCCGTCTGGATGATAGCGTGGTGCGGGTTCTGGCAGGTCATACCGGTGTTTTGCGCCGGGGGCGTGGGCTGGCGCCAGAACCGCTGCAACTGCCCGCTGTGCTGGCTAAGTCTCCGCCCGTGCTGGGCGTGGGGGGAGACCTTAAGGCTGCTTTCTGCCTCACGCAGCGTGGGCGGGCTTTGCTCTCCCACCATCTGGGGGATATGGCGCAACTGGCTACGGAGCAGGCCATGCTGGCAGGGCTTGCGGACTACCGGGCGCTGTTCGGGCAAACGCCAGCCATTGTGGCGGTGGATGCGCACCCTGCGTACCGTAGCCGTGCAGTGGGCAAAAAACTGGCAGGCGATCATGGCTGGCTGCTGGAAACAGTTTGGCACCACCACGCGCATATTGCCGCCACCATGGCCGAAAACGGGTGGGAACAGGGGCCTGTTCTTGGTCTGGCGCTCGATGGTACGGGCTACGGGCCGGATGGCGCCCTATGGGGGTGCGAAATGCTGGTGTGTGATTATGCGCACATGACCCGTATGGGCCACCTGAGCATGGTTCCCATGCCGGGGGGTGAAAAAGCAGTGCGTGAGCCATGGCGCATGTTGCTGGCGCATCTGGACCACGCATTGGGGGCAGATGCCACCAATCAGGCGCAGGGAGTGCTGCGCGCGTTACAGGCAAAACCAGTGGATACAATGCGGGCCATGGTGCGCACGGGGGTTAACGCCCCCATGACCAGCTCAGCCGGACGCCTATTTGACGCCATGGCAGCCCTTGTTGGCTGCGCGCCGCCCAAACTGAGTTATGAGGGGGAGGCCGCTATGCGGCTGGAAGCACTGGCCGAACAGGCAGAAGGGGCCTTGGCCCCACTGGCTTTTGACCTGCGTATGGCTGGCGGACTGCTGGAAATGGACCCAACTCCCATGTGGCGCGCGGCCCTGCACCGCCTGCAAGGTGGCAGCACCGGCCCAGAACTGGCTTATGCGTTCCATGCCGGGCTTGCGCGTGCTCTGGCCACGGCCATGCGCCAACTGGCCGAGCGCACAGGGTTGGGAACGGTAGCACTTTCTGGCGGGGTTATGCACAACGGCGTGCTTGTTGGCATGCTGCTCCCGCTTTTGCAGGAGGCGGGACTGAAGGTGCTTATGCCATCTCACGCGCCTGCGGGGGATGGTGGATTGGCGCTGGGGCAGGCGGCTGTGGCGGCATACAGGCACAGGCCTGTCTGATTTTTGCTAACAGCGCAGGTATAAACTGGAAAGCTGGTAGCCAATTATTCCGGCCATATTGTGTCCAGCGCGCTGGTGTGGGCGGGTTAGTCTGTCCTTTTTGGCGTGTGGCACACTTCTTGCTTTCTCCTTGTAGGTAATTGCGGACCTGTTCCGGTTCGCCGCCTGAGGAGGACGTCTTCATTGATGGCTGGTCTTGAAACGTTTTATGAAGTGATGCGACGGCAGGGCATTACCCGTCGGTCGTTCATCAAATACTGTTCGCTTACCGCTGCCGCCCTTGGTCTGGGGCCGGAATTTGTGCCCCAGATTGCCAGTGCGATGGAAACCAAGCCCCGCCTGCCGGTTTTGTGGCTGCATGGGCTGGAATGTACCTGCTGCTCGGAAAGTTTTATCCGTTCGGCACATCCGCTGGTCAAGGATGTGGTCCTGTCCATGATCTCGCTGGATTATGACGACACACTCATGGCGTCTGCGGGGCATCAGGCCGAAGCCATTTTGGACGAGGTCATGGAAAAATACCACGGCAACTACATTCTGGCCGTGGAAGGGAACCCGCCCCTTAATGAAGATGGCATGTACTGCATTATTGGCGGCAAGCCGTTTGTGGAACAGCTTAAAAAAGTGGCGAGTGGGGCCAAGGCTATCATCTCGTGGGGGTCATGTGCTTCTTACGGGTGTGTGCAGGCCGCACGCCCCAACCCCACGCAGGCAACGCCGGTGCACAAGGTCATTCTGGACAAACCCATTATCAAGGTGCCGGGTTGCCCACCGATTGCCGAGGTTATGACCGGCGTTATTACCTACATGCTCACCTTTGACCGCCTGCCAGAACTTGACCGGCAGGGACGGCCCAAAATGTTCTACTCCCAGCGTATTCACGACAAATGCTACCGCCGCCCCCACTTTGATGCGGGCCAGTATGTGGAAAGCTTTGATGATGAAGGCGCGCGCAAGGGGTACTGCCTGTACAAGGTCGGCTGTAAAGGCCCAACAACCTATAATGCGTGCTCCACCGTGCGGTGGAATGACGGCGTGTCCTTTCCCATTCAGTCGGGCCACGGTTGCATTGGCTGCTCTGAAGATGGGTTCTGGGACAAGGGGTCATGGTACGCAAGGCTCCAGAATGTTGGCGGTTTTGGCATAGAGGCCAGCGCCGACAAGGTTGGCATGGTTGCCGCCGGAGCCGTAGGCGCGGGCCTTGCCGCCCATGCCGCCATAAGCGCGCTCAGCCGCGCACGCTACAAAGGGGATGATGCCCAATGACCACGCTTCAGACACCAAACGGTTTTGCGCTTGATAATGGTGGAAAGCGCATTGTGGTGGACCCGCTGACCCGTATTGAAGGGCATATGCGCGTTGAGGTTAATGTGGATGAGCAGAACATCATCCGCAATGCCGTTTCCACAGGCACAATGTGGCGCGGGCTGGAAGTTATTCTGCGTGGGCGTGACCCGCGGGATGCATGGGCCTTTGTGGAACGGATCTGCGGTGTGTGCACAGGTTGCCATGCACTGGCCTCCGTGCGCGCGGTAGAGGATGCGCTGGATATCCGCATTCCGACCAATGCGTTTCTTATTCGCCAGATTATGGCCAAGGTTCTGGCTTGGCATGACCATGTGGTGCATTTTTACCATCTGCACGCGTTGGACTGGGTTAATCCGGTTAACGCCCTGCGGGCGGACCCGCGCGCCACGTCCATGCTGCAACAGTCCGTTTCTCCTAACCACGCCAAGTCTTCTCCGGGCTATTTCCGCGATGTGCAGAACAGGCTGAAAAAGTTTGTTGAGAGCGGACAGCTTGGTATTTTCAAAAATGGGTACTGGGATAGCAAAGCTTATCTGCTCCCGCCCGAAGCCGATCTTATGGCGGTCACCCATTATCTGGAAGCGCTGGATTTCCAGAAAGAAATTGTCAAAATCCATACTATTCTAGGCGGCAAAAACCCGCACCCCAACTATATGGTGGGGGGTGTGCCCTGTGCCATCAATATTGATGGCGACATGGCCGCAGGCGCTCCGCTGAACATGGACCGGCTGAACTTTATTAAGCAAAAGCTTGATGAGGCTTATGAGTTTTCGCAAAATGTGTACGTGCCCGATGTAATCGCCATTGCCAGCTATTACAAGAACTGGCTCTATGGTGGCGGTCTGGCAAACCACAATCTTATGGATTACGGCGATTACCCCACCATACAGGGCGATAAATCGACCGACCGCCTGCCCGGTGGCGTCATTCTGAATGGCAACTGGAACGAAATCCATCCGATTGATGCCCGTGACCCCGAACAGGTGCAGGAGTTTGTAACCCATAGCTGGTATAGCTACGGGCAGGGGCGTGAGGATGTTGGCCTGCACCCGTGGGATGGTGTGACCGACCCGCACTACGCTCTGGGCAGTGGCGCCAAGGGCACGCGCACCAATATTGAAGCCGTGGATGAAAACGCCAAATATTCATGGGTCAAGGCTCCGCGCTGGCGTGGTAATGCGTGCGAGGTTGGGCCTCTGGCGCGCTATATTCTGGCATACGCAAAAGGTGTGCCTTACGTTAAAGCACAGGTGGACGATGCTCTGGGCCGCTTTAACGCGCTGGCGGGCACCAGCTTTACGCCACAGCAGGCGCTACCCACCACCATTGGGCGTACGCTCACCCGTGCGCTGGAAGGGCATTATTGCGCCCAGCAGTTGCTGGATGATTACGACGCCCTGATCACCAACATCCGCAATGGGGACCTGGCAACAGCCAATATGTCGCGCTGGGATCCGGCCACATGGCCCAAGGAGGCCAAGGGGGTTGGTCTTGTGGCCGCACCCCGTGGTGGGCTTGGTCATTGGATCAAAATCAAGGATGGCCGGATAGAAAACTACCAGTGCGTGGTGCCCAGCACATGGAACGCAGGCCCGCGGGACGCCAAGGGCAACATTGGTGCATTCGAAGCATCGTTGCTGGGAACGCCCATGGCAAACCCCGAACAGCCGGTGGAAATCCTGCGGACCCTGCACTCGTTTGACCCCTGCATGGCCTGCGCCACACACGTGATGGCTCCTGATGGGGATGAACTCGCCCGCGTAACCGTGCGCTAAGGGGGATAGCCCGATGGTTTCATCCAAATCGAACGTCCTGACTGACGAGGACCTGCAGGGCACGAACCTGCAGGGGCAAAATGCGCGGGCATTACGCGCGCGCAGGCTCACCACAATTTATGTGTATGAGGCCCCTGTCAGGCTCTGGCACTGGGTTACGGCGGCATCCATTGTTGTGCTGGCTGTTACCGGGTATTTTATTGGCACGCCGTTGCCAACGCTTTCGGGCGAACCCAGTAACCATTTTCTCATGGGCTGGATCCGGTACCTGCATTTTGCCGCGGCTTGGATTTTTGCTGTGGGGTTTGCCGGGCGTATTATCTGGACCTTTATGGGGAATATTTATACGCGCGAGCTATTCTATATTCCTGTCTGGCGAAAGGACTACTGGAAAGGCCTGCTGGACGAAATACTGGTCTATGCCTTTATTAAAAAGCAGGGCGAAAAAACAATCGGGCATAACGCGCTGGCCCGCACGGCCCTGTTCTTCTGCTTTACCCTGACCGGCCTGTTCATGATTGTGAGCGGATTTGCGCTGTATTCTGAAGGAACAGGCATGGATAGCTGGGAGGGCAGGGTATTTGGTTGGGTCATGCCCTGGCTAGGGGGCGACCTGGGCACGCACTTCCTCCACCACTGGGGAATGTGGGTGATTATTCTGTTTGTTATGATCCACATTTATACCGTCACGCGGGAGGATATTATGTCCCGCCAGACTTTGCTGTCGGCAATGACCAATGGGTATCGGTCTTACCGCGATGATCGGCCAGAATGAGAGTGGTGTAACCACTATTCTGCTCATTCTGGAAAGTTAGAGTCCATAAAATCCCGCCATCACATTTACGTGTTGGCGGGATTTTTGTATTAGCCCGGTCGCGCATCTGCCATTCTGGAAGTTGGCATGTTTCTTGCTTTTATTGAATGGCAGGGAAAGCGCGAACCTGCCTTGGGTGGGGCGCGGTTCCCTGCATGGGGAACAGGAGGCGGCACACGTGGCGGTAGACGCGGTTCTATATGGCAGTGAGCGGAAAATTCTGGTGCTGGGCATCGGGAATATTCTGTGGGCGGATGAGGGGTTTGGTGTGCGTGCGGTTGAGCACCTTGCCGCCCGCTACAGCTTTGGCCCGGAAGTGGAGGTCATGGATGGTGGCACGCAGGGCCTTTATCTGCTGCCCGTGCTGGAAGACCTTGAAACCCTGATTATTGTGGACGCCATAGATTTTGGTCTCCCCCCAACCACCTTGCACCATGTGGAAGGCTCTGCCGTGCCCGCAACAATAGGGGCGCGCAAAATGAGCCTCCACCAGACCGGTTTTCAGGAAGTGCTGGCATTGCTGGACCTGCGTGGCCATGCGCCACGCGCCATTCATCTGGTGGGTGTGCAACCCGTGACCATGCAGGATTATGGCGGCGGGTTGACCAGGGCCGTGGCCGAGCAGGTGCCCCATGCCGTGCGCATGGTGCTGGACCTTCTGGCGCAGCGCTGCGGTGTGGTGCCCACACCTCGGCAAAGCGCTCCAGAACCGGGGGCCGGAGTGATGACGCAGGCCGTAGCCCGCAAAGCCTATGAGCAGGGCCGCCCATCCGAGGAGATGGCCTGTCGTTACGGGGATGAGCGCATTCTTGCGCGCAGCAGAGGGGTATAAAAGATGTGTCTGGGTATCCCGATGAAAGTGCTCTACTGCAATGGCAGCATGGCGCTCTGTGAGGTTGAGCCACACAGGGGTACGCAACAGTCTGCCCGGCAGGAGCAGGTCGATACCATTCTGGTGCCCGATACGCAGGTAGGGGACTACCTGCTGGTTTTTATGGGTATGGCCCGTGCACGCTTGGAGCCGGTGGAAGCACAAAAATTGCACGATGCCCTGCACGCACTGGCCACATTAGCCACAACGCAGGTCGATGGTGGCGCTGCCGAGCAGATCGTCAGCAACGGGTTTGCGGACCTGTGTGCAGCACCCCCACGCCTTCCCCCCCACCTACAGGCTGCATTTGATGCAGGGCTTACGGAGGCCTGAATACGCTATGTCCGTCTTGGAACTTCCCTTGGTTAATGGCCTAACAACCCGGCACGGCATGCCCGTTTTGCACACGTTGGAGCAGGCGGAGGCCGGTTTTGTGCTGCTGCTGCTGCCCAGTCACGCCAGAATACATCTGGAAACACCCGATCTGGCGGCCATTTTGCCAGACCTGCTGCAACTGGGGGCCGCTGGCTTGCAGGGGGTGCAACCGATTAGTGGGGCCGTGGCTGATGCAACGCTTGAGGCAGCATTGGTCCGCAATGATGGCGATCTATCCCTTCCGGCATTGGTCTTGTTGGAAAACGGGCAGGTCAAAGCCAGTATTTCGCGCATGCGGGACTGGGATACTTATGTCAGCAGGTTTGGGGCAATTTTTGCCCCGCCCGCCACACAGGGCGCGGAGCGTGGAGCATGAGTGCATCTTTTATGGTCCCACCAGTGGGGTTCGGTCCGGGGTCGCAGCTTGGGCAGGAAGATGAGGAACTGAATTATCTGGCCATGCCCTCGGGCGTTAATGTGTACGAACCACACGTGCCAGAAATTGAAGACCCGGCCATTATGGCCGCAACACTCGCATTTTTAGAAAACCTGCAAAAACAGGCGCAGGACTGGCAGGAGGGGGATGCCCGCCTTTTACCCCGGCACGATCTGGCCCCCGCATCTGCGGCGGCAGTCAACGATGCGCTGGGCGAGGGCGAGGTTTCAGCCAGACTGGAAGACACAGCAGGGCTGGTGGAAGTGCAGGAAACCGTGTTTGCGGGCGTGTGGTCCTTGCGTGCCTATGGTGGCCCGCATGGGCAGGATGTGCGTGAACAGGTGGAGGTTTCGGCTTTTCCCAAAGCACTTGTGGCGCGTGCGTTTCCTGCAAAACGTAACCGCCCGGATGTGGCTGCTGGTGTAAAAGACGGCGTTGTGAACGCTCCGGCTATTTTGACCGAACTGTTTGAGCAAAGCGAGAACTGGCGCCCCCAGAACCCTCCCCACGTTGTAAACCTGAGCCTGCTACCGCACACCCCCGAGGATATGGACATGCTGGAAACCTGCTTGGGGCGGGGGCGGCTGACCATTCTGTCACGCGGGTATGGCAATTGCCGGATAGAGGCCACAGCCACGCCACATATCTGGCGTGTGCGGTATTTTAATTCCATGGACACACTGATTCTGGACACGATCGAGGTATCCACCGTGCCAGAGGTCGCCTGCGCGGCACCGGAAGATATTGCAGATTCCGCAAGCCGCCTGCACGAAATCTGCACTGTATTGCGAGAGGAAGGAGCCTCCCGGCAGAGTGGGCAGGCATGAGCAGCCCCAGCCCAAGGTTTGAAGGCTCGTATCTGGGCGATGCTACACGCCTTCCTGATGATGCGATCATGGAGTGCAAAATCTGCTGGAGTGTCTATGACCCGGCAGAAGGATGCGTGGTATGGCAGGTGCCCCCGCACACGCCTTTTGCCAGCCTGCCCGATTATTGGCGCTGCCCGACATGCGATGGCGCAAAAGAGCAGTTTATGGTGGTTTCCGCTTCTGCCGCGCCACCTGCTGCGGGGGCGGACGCTCCCTCCGCAGCGCCGCACCACCACAGCGAGGCGGAATGTCCCACGGAGCAAAATTCTGCCAGCATGTTTGCGCAGGCGCTGGAACGCGTGTTTGCCGATATTTATGCCAGCAAAATGCGGGGCCTGCCGTTTGTGAACGAAGCCCTGAATGTCAAAGCTGTCGGGTTTAGTGTTTTTGAGGGGCAGGTGGTGGGGGCGCTGGTGACCCCTTGGTTTATGAATCTGATTGTGGTCCCCGGTGTGGGGGCAGATTGGGCGGGTGTCGTCTCCGGCAGTAAAAAGCTGCTGGATTTTCCATCCGGTTCATACGAGTTTACGGCAGCCCTGCGTGATGGTGGGGCCGAGGCTCTGCCCGGTTACTGGGCGTGCTCGCTGTTCTCGCCCATGTTCAATTTTACCACCATGTTGCAAGCGACTGACACGGCACAGGCTGCCGTGCGTGGCCTGCTGGACCCTGCGCTCAACCCCCAGCCGGCTGCCGTGCAGTCAGCCGTGCAGGCGGAACATCCAACACATGACCATGCCATGGGGCGCAGGAGCCTTCTGGTCGGGCAGTCAGCCAGACAGGACGGGGTATGATCGGCGGACTTCTCCTGCATGGAGGGCAAAATGGCCAGCCATGGGGTGTTCGTACGCATAATGTGGTGGATGCCGGGCTGTTATGTGCCGGTTTGGAGCCAGAACAGGCTCTGGCGTTGATCGGACGGGTGTTCAGCCTGTGCCGGGTCGCCCATATGGCGGCCAGTACGCGGGCGTTGGGGCTGGTGGAGCAGGCCGCGTTTGAGCCTGCCCGCATGCAGGATGAAATTTTGCAGGATCATGCTCTGGCGTTGCTGGTGACATTACCTGTGCAGTTGAATATGCCCCCCCAGCGCGAGAGCCTGTGCAAAGTGCTTCACAACCGTAAGGACGGGGCATATTTGGTCAGGGAGCTTACGGGTTCGGCTACGCCCATTGCCACCATGGATGCCCCTGCATTTGCGGCGTGGCTTGCAGGCGGGGGGGCGGAAAACGCGGCGTTTTTGCCCAGGCTGCTCCACCGCTGCCATGCAGCGCTGGAAGGGGCGGGGGCGAGTGTGACAATGGATGCCCTAAACCCACAGACCATACAGGCATGGCTGGGGCATGACCGGGGGCAGAGCAGGCCCATTATGGCATATGACGCCAGCATATGGCCTGATTATGCGCATTGCCCGGTTATGCAAGCGCTGGCAGGGCAGGGGGGTGTTCCGCCATTTGCGCGGCTTGTCGCGCGGGTGTTGGAGTTTCTGGCCTGTCTGGAAGGGCCGGAGGGGCGCATGTTTGCCCGTGTTGGTCCTTTTCTGGCCAGCTTGGGCGCCGGAGTGGGGGTGGCGCGCGCTGCGCGTGGTATGCTGGTCCATGTGGCGCAGGTGCATAATGGTCTGGTCACGGATTACCAGATTTTATCCCCCACTTTCTGGCATGCTGCCAAGGATGGGCTTTTCCGTCAGGCTATCTCCCGGCTGCGTCCGGGCTGCGCTAAGGTCACCGTTGAGTGTGTTCTGGCGGCACTTAACCCTTGTGTGCCTGTTACGGTGGAGGTGGCGCAGCATGCATGAAATGTCCTTGTGTGAAAGCCTGATGGGCGTGATCGAGGAAAGCGCGCAACGGGAGGGTTTTACCAAGGTCACCCGTGTGCGGGTGGAGGTTGGGCGTTTTGCCGGGGTGGAACTGCCCGCCATGCACTTTGGCTTTGAGGTAGTCGCCCGCGGCACACTGGCTGAAGGTGCTGTGCTGGATTTTGATATCGTGCCCGGTAGCGCATGGTGTTTTGATTGCGGGCAGACTGTGGAACTCGAAAATCGCATGGACCCTTGCCCCGTATGCGCGGGTGTGCGCCTCCAGCCCACGGGCGGGACGGAAATAAGGTTGAAAGACATGGAGGTAATCTGATGTGTACAACATGCGGCTGTAGTGGCGATGGCGCAACGTTCGAAGGCGGTGATCACGCCCACCCCCATGGCGCAGGCCATACCCATGGCCATGCCCACGAACATTCGCACGACCATGGGCACGATCACCCCCACCCGCATGAAGGGGAGGGCGCACATGCCGACCTGAATTACGGCAGCGGTCCCGCGCGTGCCCATGCGCCGGGGTTGTCACAGGCCCGCATGGTGGAAATCGAGCGTAATATCCTCTCCAAGAACGATGCCTACGCAGCAACCAACCGTGCCCGCTTTGCCCAGGATGGCAGTCTGGCGCTCAATATGCTGGCAGGCCCTGGGGCGGGTAAAACCACGTTGCTGGTGGAAACACTCAAAACGCTGGCAGGCACCATTCCCTGTTCGGTAATTGAGGGGGACCAGCAGACCAGTCATGATGCCGAGCGTATTCGCGCAACAGGCACTCCAGCTATCCAGATCAATACCGGCAAAGGGTGCCATCTGGACGCGCACATGGTTGGCCATGCCGTGGAGCACCTTGGAATGCATATGGGTGGTATCCTGTTTATTGAAAATGTTGGCAATCTGGTTTGTCCCGCAGCTTTTGATCTGGGGGAAAAACGGCGGGTGACCCTCCTGTCCGTGACAGAAGGGGAGGATAAACCCCTTAAATACCCGGATATTTTTGAAAAAGCAGATATGGTTCTGCTCACCAAGACCGACCTGCTGCCACATCTGGATGTGAAGGTTGATGTGTTGGAGGCCAACATAAAGCGCGTAGCACCTCAGGCGCAGATTTTGCATGTGTCCACCCGCAATGGGCAGGGCATGCCACAATGGCTGGACTGGCTGAAGGGGGAGCGCCGCGCACTGCTGGATGCACTGGCGGCGCAAGCACAGGCCCGTGCGGACATGCTGCGCGCAGCGGAGTAAGCATATCGTGGTAACGCCCGCCTGCATTTTGGTTGTTGATGACGAACCCCGCTCTGTGGAGGTTATTGCGCGTATCCTGCGTGAGGAATTTGAAGTTCTGAGCGCGACAAACGTGGAGCAGGCCCGCGCGCTGCTGGAAAACAACTGGGTTCACGCCATTTTTTGCGATCAGCGTATGCCGGGCATGAGTGGTGTGGAGTTTCTGGCAGATGTGCGTGCGCGTTGGCCAGATATCGTCCGCATGATCGTAACCGGTTATACCGAACCGGATGACATGATAGACGCCATTAATCAGGCAGGCATTTACCAGTATATTACAAAACCGTGGCACCCGGACCAGCTTTTGCTGGCCGCACGTAATGCCACACAGCTTTTTGCCATGCAGCGGGAGTATGAGCGTCTCTCGCTCGAACTCAAGCTGGCTCCCCCCGTGGCGGAGGGGCGTTTGCGCCAGCAGCGTGAGCGGGTAGCGGGGAGCTACCATTTTGACGCCATTATCCGCACCCCGACCAGCCCGATGAGCGATGTATGCCGGCAGGCCGCTAAAACAGCGGTGTTTGACATTCCGGTGCTGATTGAAGGCGAAACCGGCACAGGCAAGGAACTGCTGGCCCGTGCCGTGCATTATGCCAGCCAGCGCAGTGCGGGTGCGTTTGTTGCCGTTAATTGCGGCGCCATACCCGATGATCTGCTGGAATCCGAATTGTTTGGTCACCGCAAAGGCGCTTTTACCGGCGCGCATGCAAACCGCCGTGGTCTGGTGGAAGAAGCGGATGGCGGCACGCTTTTTTTGGATGAAATCGGCGATATTTCTCCGGCTTTTCAGGTCAAAATCCTGCGTTTTTTGCAAGAAGGGGAGTTCCGCCCCCTCGGCACGAACGAAACAACGCGTGTGGATGTGCGCGTGTTGGCCGCAACGCACAGGGACCTGCGAGCAGAGGTGAGGGCGGGCCGGTTCCGGGAGGACCTGTATTTCCGCCTGACCGGCATGGTTCTGAGCATCCCCCCCCTGCGGAGCCGCCCTGCGGATATTCACGTTCTGGCGCAACATTTGCTGGATGCCGCCTGTGCGCGGCATGGACGGCATGTGCGTGGCTTTGCTCCGGGCGTGCTGGATGTGCTGGTGCAGTACGGCTGGCCGGGCAATGTGCGTGAATTACAGAACGAAATCCTGCGCATGTTAGTGCTGGCTGAAAGCGATAGTCTGGGGCTGGACCTGTTATCCCCCATGGTTATGGGAGCAGAGCCAGTGCCTCTGGCCACTCAGCCACAGGCAGCGCCAGACCCTGTGGTACAGGATGGTGGCACCTTGCAGGAACGCATGGACGCGCTGGAAGCCAATGTGCTGATGGAAACCATTGCCCGGTGTGGTTGGAACAAAAGCCTGACCGCGCGTGAACTGGGCCTCTCCCGCGTGGGGTTGCGGGCCAAGCTGGAGCGCTACGGTATTGTGCCCGATGCGGGAAAACAGACTTTACAGAAGGGAAATTCCTGAAATGTGTCTTGGTATTCCCGGCCAGATAACGGCCATTGTGGATGAACAGGCCATGCTGGCCGAGGTGGATGTTTCAGGCGTGCGCAGGCAGGTGGATGTATTGTGTGTTGCACAGCCGGACCAGCCGCTGGCAGAACTTGTGGGCACATGGGTGCTTGTACACGTTGGTTTTGCCATGAGCCGGATAGACGAGGCCGAGGCGCATGAAACCCTGCGCCTGCTCGCCAGTATGGATGAACTGGCCGGAGAACTGGATGCCATGCGCACCAGTGCGCAGGTCTGAGCCATGCAGTTTGTAAAAGATTTCCGCAATCCCCAGTTGGCCGAAGCACTGCTGGTGCAGATTAGTCAGGTCGCGGAGCGTATTGGCCGCATTCGGGCCAGACCCGTTACGGTTATGGAAGTCTGTGGCGGGCACACCCATACAATCTTTCGTTATGGGTTGGACCGGCGGCTTCCGGCCAATATTGAGTTCGCACATGGTCCGGGGTGCCCGGTCTGTGTGCTGCCAAAAGGACGGATAGAAGACGCCATTGCCATAGCCCATAGGCCCGATGTCATTTTTGCCACCTTTGGGGATGCCATGCGTGTGCCCGGCGGCAGCGGCAGCCTGCTACAGGCCCGTGCGGCAGGGGCGGATGTGCGCATGGTCTATTCTCCGCTCGATGCGCTGGCTCTTGCACGGGCCAACCCGGACCGGCAGGTGGTGTTTTTTGCGTTGGGGTTTGAAACAACAGCCCCCTCCACAGCACTGACAGTTTTGCGGGCCAATGCTGAAAAAATAAGTAATTTTTCCATTCTTTGCCAGCATATCACCATCATTCCCACATTGCGCGCCCTGCTGGAGCAGCCGGATTTTAACGTGGACGGGTTTATTGGCCCCGGTCATGTTTCCATGGTGATCGGCACGCAGCCTTATGCATTTATTGCGCAGGACTTCAAACGCCCATTGGTTGTGGCGGGTTTTGAGCCGCTGGATATTCTGCAATCCCTGCTTATGGTGCTCAACCAGATTGAGGCAGGTCAGGCGCGCGTGGAAAACCAGTACGCCCGCGTGGTGGCGGCACAGGGCAACCCGGCCGCCATGGCCGCGATTGACCGGGTGTATGAGGTCCGGCAGGCGTGCGAATGGCGCGGCCTTGGCCAGATTGCCGGGTCCGGCCTGCAATTACGGCCAGAATGGCACCAGTTTGATGCGGAAAAACGCTTTGCCATGCAGCCCCACCATTTGGCCGACCTTGAGCAGTGTCGTTGTGGAGATGTGCTGACAGGGCGGATCAAACCCCCGCAATGTCAGGCTTTTGGGCGGGGCTGCTCGCCTGATCATCCATCGGGTGCGCTCATGGTCTCATCCGAAGGGGCCTGTGCAGCCTATTACGAATATCACGGCGTGGAGGAGGCGGCATAATGCCCGGCACGGTAACAGGGATTGGTGCAAATGGCCGCATTACGCTGGCGCATGGGGGCGGTGGCAGCGCCATGCGCGCCTTAATTGACGAGGTGTTTCTGGCCGCTTTTGCACAAAATCCGCAGGCCCCGCAGGAGGATCAGGCCCGGCTGGATCTGGCCGCGCTTACACAGCGCGGAGACAGGCTGGCTTTGACAACAGACGCCTTTGTGGTGGAACCGCTGGAGTTCCCCGGTGGCAATATTGGCACCCTTGCCGTGTGCGGCACGGTGAATGATCTGGCCGTAGGTGGCGCATCCCCTGTTGCCCTGTCTGCTGCGTTTGTGCTGGCCGAAGGGCTGGAGTTATCCGTGCTTCGCCGGGTTGTGGAGGCCATGGCCCAAAGTGCGGCTCAGGCGGGTGTGCGGATTGTAACGGGGGATACCAAGGTGGTCCCGCGCCATGCCTGTGACGGGCTGTTTGTAACCACCAGTGGCGTAGGCGTTATCCGGCCCGAACACAATATCAGCATTGCCGCAGGACAACCTGGGGATGTTGTGCTGGTCAATGGCACATTGGGGGACCACGGTGCCGCCATTTTGTGCGCACGTGGGGATCTGGCGCTGCAAACACGCCTGCAAAGTGACTGTGCCCCCCTGAATGGCCTTGTGGATGCGCTGCTGCACGCGGTGCCTGATGTGCGCTGCATGCGTGACGCCACACGTGGTGGCGTGGCAGGCGTGCTGAGCGAACTGGCAGAAGCAAGTGGTGTGGTGGTGACGGTTAATGAAGCAGCCTTGCCTGTGCACCCCGAAGTAGAGGGGGTGTGTGAAATACTGGGGCTGGACCCGCTGTTTTTGGCCAATGAGGGCAAGCTGGTGGCCGTAGTGCCCGCCCACCAGGCCACGCGCGCGCTTGCGGCCCTGCAAGGCCACCCGCTGGGGCGCAATGCCGCCATTATTGGCACGTTGCAGGCCAGTACAGGCGCGCACGGAAGCGTGCATATTATGAATGAGTTTGGTGGCGCACGGGTTTTGACCATGCCATCAGGGGAACAACTACCAAGGATTTGCTAACATGCGGCAAGACCCATTTACTCTGGCCCCAGACCCCGCATGGTTGCCAAACAGAGCCATTCTGGCGGCACGGTCCGCGCAGGGGTACTGGTTACTTGCGGCTTTACTGCTGTTCAATGCCCTTGCGTGGACTGCCGCGTGGTTCTGCCTTGGTGGCAATGCAACACTTTTGGCCTCAGCCCTGCTGGCATGGGTGTTTGGGCTGCGCCACGCCATGGATGCGGACCATATTGTGGCGATTGATCTGGTTACCCGTAAGCTTATGGTTGCTGGGCGCTCCCCATTGGGGGTGGGGCTGTTCTTTTCGTTAGGGCATTCCTCTGTGGTGTGCCTTGCCGTGCTGTTTCTGGCGGTTTTACCTACACATGACTGGCTGGAACGCTGGCACCTTGTGGGCGGCAGTATTGGCTCGGCTGTGTCCGTAACATTTCTGTTCCTCATGGCGGGGTACAATGTATATGCCGTCGCGCGGCAATGGCAGATGTTCCGCAACAAAGCGGACATGCCCGATACGGTGTCCGGCGGGTTGATGGCGCGCCTGTTTGGTCCGGCTTTCAGGCTTATCGGGCGTTCATGGCAGATGTATCCGCTGGGTTTCCTGTTCGGTCTGGGGTTTGATACAGCAACCGAGGTCGGGCTGCTGGGGCTGGCTGCGGCCCAGAGTGCTCAGGGGCTAGGGCTTGTGGGTATTCTTATGTTCCCGTTGCTATTTACCGCAGGGATGTCCGCCATAGATACGCTTGATGCCGTGCTGATGATGCGCGCCTATGGCTGGAGTGCGCAAACGCGCACCCGCCGCCAGATTTATAATCTGGCCATAACCAGTGTTTCTGCCCTTGCTGCCCTCGGGGTCGGGGCGACTGAATATGCCGCGGGACTGGGGGAGGGGGGCGTGGCAGGTTCCTCCCTTGTGAGTATGGCCTCCATGCTGGCGGAGCATTTTCCGCTTCTGGGCAGTGCGATCATGGCGGTTTTTCTGGCATTGTGGGCTGGTGCTTTTGTGTGGGACAAGGCCGCCGCCAGACGGGCTGAGATGGTTACACCCGCACCCCCTACACGGACCTGACCACCCGCTATGCGCCCGGTTCTGGAGCAGAAGGTCCGCCATAAACAGGGCGTTGCCGTAACCCCCAGAATGCGGGAAGCGCTCAGGCTGTTGCGCCTGTCTCAGACCGATATGGAGGCTTACGTAACCCAACAGGTGGAGCGGAATCCTTTTCTGGAATTACCAGAATGGGAGTTTGATCAGCCAGCCAGTTACCCCGCGTATTCGGGCGCATCCACCACGCAGGACGAGACAGACCGGCTGGTGGCGGCGGAAGCCTCGGTTGATGAGCGGTTGCTTCGCCAGATTGCCCTTTCCGTCAGGCCCGCATGGTTGTGCCGTCTGGCGGCCTTGTTGCTGGAAGAGGTGGATGAATACGGTCGGCTGTCCTCTGCCACTCTGGACACATTCAGCCAGAGCCGGGGGGTGGCGCGTGCCTGTGTGGAGGAGGCTCGGCAGTATCTGCTCAGGTTGGAGCCGGTTGGGGTGGGGGCGCTGTCTGTTGCCGAATGTTTTGCCGTGCAGCTTGATGATGAAGGGCTGCTGAATGATGCATTTACCAGACTGTTGGCAAACCTTGGTCGTCTGGTCAAAGGGGACAGGGTAGGGCTTGCCTGTGTGTGTGGTGTGAACGCACAACAGCTCGAACAAATGCTTCTGGTACTGCAACGGCTGGAGCCATATCCATATTGTAAACAGGCGATCGAACCAGCTTTGCTACGCAAGGCGGAATTGCGTGTTGAGCAGGATGACCAAGGGCAATGGCAGGTTTTTGCCTACGCGGACCGTGCGCAGAGCCTTACGCTGAATACGGAGTTGCGTTCTCAGCTCTCATCGCGCCTGAGTGTGCGTGAGCGTGGGCAGGTTAAGGAATGGATGGCAGATGCACGCTGGCTTTTGAACGTAGTGGCCAGGCGGCGCAGAAGCCTTGTGCTGCTTGGGCAAAAAATTCTGCAACGCCAGCCAGATTTTCTGATCCGGGGGGTGGAGGCCCTGCACCCGCTGACCATGCTCCAGATTGCACAGGACATGCAGGTGCATGAAAGTACGGTCAGTCGATTGGTGGCGGATAAATATGTTTCCACGCCAGATGGGGTTTTGCCGCTGCGTTTCTTTTTTACCGCAGGTCTCGGCCGTGGTGGGCAGGCACCCCCACGTGCCGCGGCCGCAGCCCGTGCCTGCCTGCGCAGAGTTGTGCGGGAAGAAAAGCCCGATAACCCCCTTTCCGATAGTGCTTTGGTGGAAGTTCTGGAAAAACAGGGATTTCGGGTATCCAGACGTACTGTTGTCAAATACCGCCAGATTATGGGTATAGGGTCATCATTTTCCCGCAAGGGGCATCAGATTTCAGTGTAGAAAAACATTTTAATCGATCGTGACTTTGTTTTTAACAGTTTTGTCTTGTTCGATAAGCAGGAATAATCGTTTATCCGGCCAGAACAGCGCTCTTATACCAAAATACATTCGCCCCCTGTTTTTAACTTTGTTCTGATACCAGAATGGTTTACGGGGGATGAAGTAACACTCATCTTGGTGGGGCCCAGACTATGCGATCCACGCGCAGCCTGAATACAGCAAGGTTATGGAAAAGACCTGCATTCATAAGGTTCGTCCTCAGTAATTCTTACCTTCGTGCATGCTCAGAAAAAGCAGAAAAGCAAGGTGGAGCCAATCTTATCAAATAGAAGGTCATTCCCTTTATTTTGAAAGAATTTGGTCTGTGTTCGGGTTCTTTGCGTATGGAACCATGGGTGGAAAATAGAGCAGGAATACGCAATGGCAGGTCCATCACACGCGCCTTTACAAACACGCAGGCAGCTTTTGGGGCGTATTGGCACGCTGGCAGGGAGTGCGGCTCTTTATCAGGCCATGACCAGCATGGGGCACGCCATGGGCACGGATTTTTCCGGCCCACCCAACCTGTCTGGTGCAAAGCGGGGCACATCCGTGCTGGTTTTGGGGGCCGGTCTGGCGGGTATGCTGAGTGCGTATGAGTTGCGCAAGGCCGGGTATGATGTTCAGGTTCTGGAGTTCCAGACCCGTAGTGGTGGGCGCAACATCAGCCTGCGTGGGGGGGATACGGTTGCCGAACTCGGGGGGGCTACGCAAAAAGTTGGTTTTGCCGCAGGGAACTATATTAACCCCGGTCCGTGGCGTATTCCTTACCATCATCAGGCTTTACTGTATTATTGCCGCGAATTTGGCGTGCAGTTGGAGCCGTTTATTGAGCTTAACCATAATAGCTGGCTCCATTCGACTGGCTCTTTTGGTGGCAAAGCCGTGCGTTACAGGGAGTTGACGGCCGATTTTACGGGTTTTACGGCAGAACTTCTGGCCAAAGCGGTAGATCAGCACAAACTGGATGACCTGATGAGTGCGGATGAAGTGGCCCACCTGAAAAACGCCATGCGGGGCTGGGGAGCACTGACGCCAGACTTGCAATATACCAAAGGCACACTCAGTTCGCTCCGTCGGGGGTTTGAAAAACCGCAAGGCGGTGGGCCAGATGGCGCACCCATTCCTTCGGACCTGATGAACCGGGATGAAATCTGGAAATCCGGAATGTGGAACTGGATGGCCTTTCACGAACGGTTGGATATGCAGACAACCATGTTCCAGCCTGTTGGCGGCATGGACAGTATTGGCAAGGCCTTTGCCAGACAGATACCGGGGCTGATACGCCTGAACTGCAAGGTAACCGCCATTCATCAGGACAACAGCGGCGTAAGCGTGACTTATAACGATATGCATCACGGTGGTGCAGTACGCCATGCCAGGGCGGATTACTGTGTTTGCACCATACCGCTTTCCATTCTCTCTCAGCTTGATGTGCAGGTCAGTGATGGCATGAAGGCAGCCATAGCAGCCGTGCCCTATGGTTCATCCGTCAAGCTTGGGCTGGAGTTCAAACGGCGGTTTTGGGAAGAGGATGACAAGATTTATGGCGGGATCAGCTTTACGAACCAGCCGATCAGTCAGGTCTCCTACCCAAGTCATGGCATTTTCTCCAAAGGACCGGCTGTTCTGTTGGGGGGGTATATGTTTGGCCCGGCAGCGTATGATTTTGCGGGTATGACCCCGCAGGAGCGGCTGGAAGAGGGCATAAAACAAGGGCTGGCTTTTCATCCACAATACCGCAAGGAATTCCTGAACGGCGTAAGCTACGCCTGGAGCCGGACCCCGTGGACGTTAGGATGTTGCGCTCTTTGGAGCGAGGAAGCACGTAAAACCCATTATCAAGCCCTATGCGCGGTTGACCAGCGTGTGGTTCTGGCGGGGGAGCATGCCTCGTACGTTGGGTGCTGGCAGGAGGGGGCGGTTCTGTCCGCGCTGGATGCGGTAACACGGCTCCACAAACGCGCACTGGGGGCGGCATAATGCGTAAGATCTTTCTTTTTTCCGCCGCTCTGTCTGCTTTCGTCCTGTCTGGTGTTGCGCGTGCGGATAGGGCAGCACCCACTTCAACCCAAATGGTGGACATGCCATCGGGCGAGGCTGTTTACAAACATATCTGCCAGAGTTGCCATATGGCGGATGGGCAGGGGGCTGTTGGGGCAGGGGCACGCATTCCAGCACTTGTCCACAATCCGCGTTTGCAGATTGCAAGTTACCCCGCAACCGTCATTTTGAATGGTTATGGTGGCATGCCGTGGTTTTCTGGCATGCTGAATGATCGACAGGTTGCCGATGTTGTGGCGTATATTCGCACACATTTTGGGAATGACTACAAAGACCCCCTCAATCCCGCAGATGTGGCTTTCATGCGCCTGCATCTGACACCCGAAGCGGAGTAATCTTATGCGTATGTTCAGAACTTTTGCAGTTTCCACCATGTTTGCGGCTATGGGGCTTGTGGGCATGGGGGCGTGCGCGCCAGCACAGGCCCAGAATGGCGTTGTCCGGCAGAACGAGGCCGCATACCCCATTGCATCCGCCGTTGAGGTGCCTGCGGGCTATTCCACCGTTTACGTCAGCGGCATTGGCGCCCCCGTGACCAACCCGGCCGCACCCGCCAAAAGCGTGGCAGCCTATGGCTCCATGGCTACACAGACCGATGAGAGCCTTAAACGGATACAGGATATTCTTAAAAAAATGGGGCTGGGTATGGGGGATGTCGTGCAGATGCATGTGTTTATGGTTGCCGATGCACAGACCAAAAAACTGGATTTTGATGGTATGATGCAAAGCTACACAAAGTACTTTGGCACCAAAGACCAGCCTAACCTGCCGGTTAGGTCCGCTTTTGCCGTGGCGCAACTGTCCAACCCCGGCTGGTTGGTCGAAATTGAGGTTGTGGCTGTTAAACCTCCTCACCATTAAACAGGTTTTGCGTAAGGAGTGTGCTCAGTGCACTCCTTACGTTATTTTTCAAACAGGATAATGGCAGGCAACCTCATGGCCGGGGGCAATCTGCCTTAATACGGGGGCCTCGTTCTGGCAGCGGGGCTGTGCTGCTGGGCAGCGTGTATGAAAACGGCAACCAGAGGGTTTGTTAACCGGGCTTGGAATCTCCCCCCGTAAAGGGGCCTGCCGTGCGGCCCCCACAACCGGGCGGGGTACGGCCTGCGTGAGCGCAATGGTGTAGGGATGTGCCGCATGGTGCAAAACGGTATCCGTCTCGCCCAATTCAACAATCACGCCAAGATACATGACCGCAACACGGGTGGAAATCTGGCGCACAACCGCAAGGTCGTGGGCAATAAACACATAGGTAAGTCCAAGGTGTTTTTGTAAATCGGCAAATAGATTTACAATTTGCGCCTGAACCGAAACATCCAGAGCCGAAACGGGTTCGTCCGCAACAATAAGGCGGGGGGCAAGGGCAAGGGCGCGGGCAATGTTAATGCGCTGGCGCTGCCCGCCCGAAAATTCGTGTGGGTACCGCTCAAGCGCTGTATGGGGCAGGCTGACCAGTTCCATAAGTTCGGCCAGCCTGTGTGCTATGGTGGCGGAAGTTCTTCTGCTTCCTTCGGGGGTGCGGTGTACCCGCAAGGGTTCAGCCAGCAGGTCCCCGATGCGCCTTCGGGGGTTGAGGGATGCGTAGGAATCTTGGAACACCATCTGCATTCGTGGGCGCAGGGGGCGTAAGGTGCGTTCGGGTAGGTGTGTTATATCCTGCCCTTCAAATACAATCTGCCCGGCAGATACATCACTCAGCCGCAGGAGGCAGCGCCCCAGTGTGGATTTTCCGCAACCGGATTCTCCCACAAGGCCAAGCACTTCACCCGGCATAATGGTGAAGGAAACGCCGTCGACCGCTTTTAAGGTCTGTCCTTTTTTTAACGTGTAGGTTTTGTACACGTCCCTGACCGCCATAAGGGGCTGGGGGGCGTTTGCCGTCTGCTCGGTGGAGGGCGCGGAAGACATGGGGCTTCTCATGGAATGGATGCTGTGTTGGCGGCGGACCGTGGGGGCAGGGGGGTGCCCTCCTCTGGCAGTACACAGGCAACGTTATGGCCCGGCCCAACGGTGCAAAACCGTGGAGGCGGGGCAGGCAGGCAGGCAGCATGGGTGTATATGCAGCGTGGCGCAAAGGCGCAGCCTGCGGGGCGTTCCATAGGCTGGGGTGGTCCTCCGGGAATGGCGGGTAGCCGATCTGGGCGTGGTCCGCTCATGGGCGGAATAGAGGCCAGCAGCGCTGCCGTATAAGGGTGCTGGGGGTGAGCAAATAGCGCCTGGGTTGTTCCGGTTTCCGCTACCCTGCCAGAATACAGGACCAGTGTGTTATCGCATGTCTCAGCCACCACGCCCATGTCGTGGGTAATCAGCAGAACCGAGGAGCCATAGGTCGTGCGTAGCTTGCGCATGAGTTCCAAAATCTGGGCTTGCACGGTTACGTCCAGCGCTGTGGTCGGTTCATCCGCGATCAGAAGAGATGGATTGCAGGAGAGCGCCATGGCGATCATGGCGCGCTGGCGCAACCCGCCAGAAAGCTGGTGGGGGTACCTGTTGGCGGTATTGGCGGGGTCTGGTACCCCCATTTCTCCCAACAGTTCTATTGTGCGCGCACGGGCCTGCCTGCGGGAAAGAGACTGGTGGACGCGCAACTGCTCATCAATCTGCCAGCCAATGGTGTAGACGGGTGTAAAGGCCGTCATCGGGTCCTGAAAGATCATGGCGATCTCCCGCCCCCGCAGGGCGCGGAGTTGCCTGCCCGGCAGGGCCAGAAGGTCCCGCCCCCTAAAATGGGCGGAACCGGTAATGCGCACTCCGGGTGTGTCTATCAGTCCCATGAGGGCCATGGCGGTTATGGACTTGCCTGAACCGGACTCTCCTACCAGCCCCAGAATTTCCCGATCCCCAATGCTGAAGGAAATATTCTCGACAATAGGAATAACCTGCCCGCGTGACGTAAAGCTTACGCACAGGTCGCGCACTTCAAGCAGGGGGGGAGTGGAGTTGTCAGCCAGCATCACGCACCCTTGGGTCGAGGAAGATGTAGGTCGCATCCACCAAGGCATTGGCCAGCACCACAAATACGGCGGAATACATGACCGTAGCCATAATAAGGGGCAGATCAAGGCTGTTCAGCGCCTGATAGGTGAGCCGACCAACACCGGGCAGGCCAAAGACGACCTCCGTAAGCAAAGCTCCCCCTCCCACAAGCTGGGCAAAATCCATGCCAAAGAGAGAGACAAATGTAATCAGTGCCGTGCGCAGGCCATGGCGGAGCAGCACGCGGCTGGGCGACAGCCCTTTGGCGCGGGCGGTGCGTATGAAGTCTTCCCCCATAATGCCAACAAGGTCTGCGCGTAAAATCCGGCTGTAAATACCAACAAACATAACCGCAAGCACACACCACGGAATAACCAGCGCCAAAAACCAGCCGCCCGGGCTTTGGCTGAAGGGCACATAGCCCAGCCCCGGCACCCACGAAAACAGCCATGTGTCATGGTAACGGTTCTGGGTGATCAGATTAACAACCTGACCAAGCCAGAAAACAGGAATGGAAATACCAACCAATCCTAGAATCATAAGCCCACGGTCAATCCATGAACCTTTGAACGCGGCCGCAATAACCCCCATGGCAATGGAGAGAACCACCCAGATGATAGCAGCCCCAGTGACGAGAGAGAGGGTAACAGGGGCTGCACGCATGATCTCGGGCACGACCAGTTCACCCCGGTTGGCATAACTTGCCAGATCCCGCGTGATGAACAGTTTTTTCATCATAATGGCGTATTGCACGGGTAGGGGGCGGTCAAAGCCATATTCCTTGCGGACTTTTTCCATGGTCTGGGGGGCGGCGTTACGCCCTGCAATGCGGGCGGTCGGGTCGGCTCCGGGGGTTGCAAAAAACACCGCGAACACCAGAGCGGAAATACCGAAGAGCACAAAAACCGTCTGACCCAGACGGCGCAGGAGGGGCATGATCATGGTCTGTCCGTCCTCTCATTCCCGCCGGGAGGTATCGCGCACGTCCAGCGCATCGCGCAGACCATCGCCCAGAATGTTCAGGGCCAGCACAACAGCCACAATAGCCAGACCGGGTGCAATGGCGACCATGGGGCGGGTGTATATCAGCCCTTCGCCATCAAGAATGATTGTCCCCCATGATGCCGCCGGAGCCTGCACCCCAATGGAGAGAAAAGACAATGCACTTTCCGCCAGCAGGGCCATGGCCATAAGCAATGGCCCCATCACAACCAGCGTTGTGCTGACATTGGGCAAAATATCACGCAGCACAATACGCCAGCGCGGCACCCCCAGACATTTGGCAGCCGTTACAAACTCGGCCTGTCGCAACGCAATAACCCGCCCACGCACTGGGCGTGCGGCATAGGGGACATAGACCAGTGCTATAATCACAATGGGAATAAGCAGGTTATCAGCCTCTATAACAAACGGCCCAATCCGCAGCCCCGAGGTGATTGTGACAATGGAGAGCGAGATGGCGAACAGGTAAACAGGGACTGCCCACATAATATCCATCAGTCGGGACAGAACCATGTCTGTTATGCCGCCAAAAAAACCGGCGGTAATGCCCACCACTCCGGCCATAACAAGGCACAGGAGTGCCGCACTAAAGGAAATAAGCAGAGAGTTCCGCCCCCCGTAGAGCAGGCGGGCCATAATGTCGCGCCCCTGACTGTCCGCTCCCAGCAGGTAGGTGGTGCTGCCTGTTGGTCCAATGGGGCTAAGCCCCAGATGCAGCGGGTTGTCGTTGGGCTGCATAATGTCTGTTTCCTGCCCGTTCAGCACAATGGTGCCTGCTACGTTGGAGACAAACGGGTCGGTATGGGCAATGTGGTGGGCATAAAAAGGCGCGCACAAACTGGCCAGAACAATAACGGCAAGAACAGCAAAAGAGGCAAGAGCGGAGCGGTTGCGTAGTAACGACCGGAACGCGCTTGCCCATGGTCCGGCAGAAGGTCTGGGCGTGTCGGGCGGCTTTGTCATCATGCCTGCGATTCAGAGTGCAAAGTTACTGTGTGGCGTTACGCGGGGTGGGCAATGGCGGCTTACTCAGCCGATAATGCTTCACGCTTCATTTCCAGTTCAAGCCACTGTTCTTCACATTCTGCCAGTTTTGCCTCAATTTTTTCCAGTTCGGCGGTGTGGCGGTCAAACGCCTTGGGGTCCTTGTTGTAAAGGTCGGGGTCGGCCATGCTGGTGCGGTGTGTGGCGGCTTTGGCCTCCAGTTTTTCCATTTCCAGCGGCAGGTTGTCCAGTGCGTACTGGTCTTTGTAACTCAGCTTGCGCGTAGCCTGTCTGGCGGGTTGCTCCCGGGGTTTTGTCGGCTCGGATACCGCGACAACGGGCGACGTTTCCAGCGGTTGCAGGTTCCGCTGGACCAGCATGTCGCTGTAGCCGCCGGCGTATTCAACCCATGCGCCCGCACCTTCGGCCGCCAGAACGGAGGTGGCTATGCGGTCCAGAAAATCACGGTCATGGCTGACCAACAGGACCGTGCCGGGATACGTGCAAAGCATATCTTGCAAAATATCCAGTGTTTCCAAATCCAGATCGTTGGTGGGTTCGTCCAGAATAAGCAGGTTGGACGGTTTGGCGAGCGCGCAGGCCAGCATCAGGCGGCCCCGCTCCCCGCCGGATAGGGCGCTAACGGGTGTGCGGGCCTGTTCTGGGCGGAACAGAAAATCCTTCATATAGCCAATAACATGGCGCTTTTCGTCCCCGATCTGGACCATGTCGCCCCCACCATCGGTCAGGGTTTCGGCCAGTGTGCGTTCGGGGTCAAGGGAGCGGCGCTGCTGGTCCAGAGTAACCATGCTTAAGGAAGGGCCAAGCGTAATACTGCCACTATCGGGCTGGTCGCCCCCGGTTAGCAGGCGCAGCAGGGTTGTTTTGCCCGCACCGTTGGCCCCCACAACGCCAAGCCGGTCTCCGCGCAGGACGCGCAGGTTAAGGTTATGAATAACGCATTTGTCGCCCCATGCCTTGTTTACGTCCTCTGCCACAGCCACAAGGCGGCTGGAGGTGGAGGCGGACTGGGCATTGAGAGTAACCGTGCCCGGAGCGCGCACGGCGTCTTTTCGGGCGGTGCGCAGGGCGGCCAACTCGCGCACGCGGCGCACATTGCGTTTGCGGCGGGCGGTTACGCCGTAGCGCATCCAGTCTTCTTCGCGCGCAATCTGGCGGTCCAGCTTATGGGCGTCTCGTTCCTCCTGCTCCAGCACTTCCTCGCGCCAGGATTCAAAGCGGTCAAACCCTTCATCCAGCCTGCGGGTAATGCCCCGGTCCAGCCAGACCACAGAGCGGGAGAGTGTTGAAAGCAGCCGCCGGTCATGGCTGATCATGATCATGGCCGAGCCAAGGCTGAGCAGTTCGCGCTCCAGCCATTCAATGGTTGGCATATCCAGATGGTTGGTTGGTTCGTCCAGCAACAGCACGTCGGGGGCGGCTGCCAGCACGCCTGCAATGGCGCAACGCCGCGTTTCCCCGCCCGAGAGGTGGGCTGTGCTTTCCTCCCCCGTCAGGCCGAGGGCGTCCAGCATGGGGCCGGTACGCCATTCCATGTTGGGGTCGGCAATCTGGGCAGCAACATAATCGGCCGTTGTGGCGTATGCGCTCAGGTCTGGTTCTTGCGGCAGGTAGCGCAGGGACGCACCGGGCTGGAGGAACACAGTGCCCGCATCTGGCTGAATAAGGCCCGCTGCAATTTTGAGCAGGGTGGATTTGCCCGACCCGTTACGCCCGACCAGACAGACACGCTCCCCCTTGCCAACGGCAAACCCCGCGCCATCAAGGAGCGGCTTGCCGCCGAGGGTTAGGGTAATGTCCTGCAAATGAAGTAGGGGGGGGAGCGCCATAACAGATTGAGCCGTTCCAGAATAAAGTCGATCAAGGTTTCTGGCAGCTTTTTACCCAACAGATCAGGTCTGAGCTACACCCATACTGCTTACGGCCTGATAGGTGGCAACGGCAAGGGTTAAGGGGTCAAACGGTTTGGTAATAACAAAGCAGGGTTCCAGTTTTTCGCCTGTCAGCAGTCTTTCGGGGTAGGCGGTTACGTAAATGACTGGAACTTTGAAGGTAGCCGTAATTTCGGCCACTGCGGCCATGCCATCCCCCCCCGGACCGAGGTTGATGTCCGCCAGAATAAGACCGGGGCGGGTTTGTGCGGCCAGTTGCACGGCATCGGCCTGTGTGTGGGCAACGCCTGCAACCTTGTGACCACACTGCATGACCAGAAGTTCTATATCCATGGCGATAATCGGCTCGTCCTCAATAATCAGGACCGATGTCTGCACGCCTTTGTGGAGTTGTTTCTGGGCTGTTTCCAACTCCTGCATGGCCTGATCATGGGGCAGGCCAATAATGCGGGCTGCTGTTTCCACGTTAATTTCTTCCAGCGTGGTCAGGAGCAGCAACTGCCGCTGGGTGGGGGAAAGACCCGGCCCCTGTGTGTCTCTATGCGTTTCGTCCATACCATACAGGCGCGAAATTGCCTGATAGAGTTGGAGCAGGGGCGTAAACCCTTCCGCAGGGGGTTGTGATGTAAGACCCCTCAGGCTTTGTGCCACCAGCAGGTCGCCCTCCGGCTGGTTGCCAGTCAGGGCGCGTGCATAACGTCTGCCATAAGGGAGAGCCCGGATCAGCCCGTCACGCAGTGACTCTGACATGACAAATCTCCTTATGATTAGGTCATGATAAAAACATACGGTAAGGCAATGATGCCACGGAGCGACGATTGCTGAAAGGGGATGAAGTCTGATTAACACACCAAATCCCGATCATGAGGGCGTGCGCTCCACCTTTAGGGCAGAATTGCTCGCTCTTTTGCCGTCTTTGCGCGGCTTTGCCCGCTTTTTGGCGCGTGATCCCTCCATGGCTGATGATCTGGTGCAGGAGACTGTTCTGCGCGCGCTGGACCGTATGGTGCAGTATGAAGCGGGGAGTAGCCTGAAGGCGTGGTGCTTTACCATTCTGCGCAATCTTTTTCTGGAACAGCGCAGGCGTGGCAAAAAAGAGCGCGAGGTGCTGGCCCATTACGAGCAGCAGCCCCCCCTGCGCGCAGCCCCTGCTGCTGATGGGCGGCAGGAAGTGCAGGAGCTTGAGCTTCTGCTCTGGCAGTTGACCCCTTTGCTGCGTGAAGCACTGGTGCTGATAGGAGCACAGGGCATGACCTATGTGGAGGCGGCCGAAATTTGTGAAGTGGATGTTGGCACCATCAAGGCCCGAGTGTCCCGCGCCAGAACCATGCTGCATAAACTGGCGCAACAGCAGGCGGGTGAGGGCGGGTAACTTCTGGGAGCAAACGCTCTCGTTTTCGTGATTACAAAAAATGCATCCCCATGTAACCTTGCCGGGGTCTTGTTCATTGCTCCCTTAAACGGAAGAAGAGCGGAGTAAAAACAATGACAGCCTCGTTATTCCACGATCAGGTGATTGCTATCCTGCCCAAGCTGCGTGTGCAGGCATTGGCCCTGACCCGCAACCGCACCGCCGCCGAAGATCTGGTGCAGGATGCTGTTTGCAATGCGCTGGCCGCTCAGCAGAGTTTTATCCCCGGCACCAATTTTGGCGCATGGATGCACCGTATCCTGCGGAACCGCTTTATTTCCGATTTGCGCAAAAAGCGCGAAACGACAGATATTGATGATGCCCCCCAGTCCATGCTGGCCGTAGCCGCCCGGCATGATGACAGGCTTGCCCTGATGGAACTGGATGCAGCCCTTGCACGGCTGCCAGACGACCAGCGGGAAGCTTTGGTGCTGGGGGTTCTGGAAGGAATGAGCTATCAGGAACTCGCGGAAATGTCCGGCTGCGCGGTTGGTACGGCCAAAAGCAGGGTTTTCCGCGCTCGGCGTCAGCTTGAAGTCTGGTTAACTGGAGAAGAATCCGTGTCCGAGGCGGCTGGTCGCAAAAAAAGCGGTCGCGTGCACGCAAACGCCACAAAACCTATTGGTGGCGCGCGTGCCGAGTCCTCTAGCATGAATGCTGCTGTAGTCTGAACATGGCGCACGCTGAGCTTGAAAGATGCAGGTCTGTCGGGGATGAATTGCCCGCCCCGCATGCTGCGGCGTCAGGCAAACAATGGCAGGATCCTAGGTTCGGAATGGGAAAGAGTATGGACGGCGCTCCCCCCCGCAAAAGCAGGCAGTCTCGGGATCAGGCTTTTGATGTGTGGCTCAAGCGTGGCCTGCACCAGCTTTTTGATGACGTTGTGAATGAGCCTGTGCCTGAAGAGCTTCTCAAGCTGATTGAGGAAGACCGGAGCAAGCAGGACTGAGCCGTTTGTCTGTATTTTCCTCGGTCGGGCAGGTCGTCCGGCGCTTTGGCGGCCTGCTTATGTCCGGTCTGGGCCGGGTGTTTATCACCACCAGTGCGCGTATGCGGGTGCTGATCTGCCTGTCGGGCATTCCCGTTCTGAGCATTGGGGCCGTTCTGGCCCTTCGTAATTATCAGGAAGTCAGGGTCGGCAGTTCCCAACGCGCGGTTGCGGCCATTATGCGGCTGGACCAGCAGTTCCGGCATGATACCGACCGCCTGCGTAGCGCGCTCGAAACAATTGGCAACATGGACCTGACCCGCGACCAGATCGTGCACGCGCTCAGGCTGGCCGAAACAATTAGCGGGCAGCGTTACTGCTTTTTGGCCGTGTTGGATGAAAAAGGGCAAAAACTCGATTCCGTCTCCCCTTCGGGGCGTTCCTGCGCGGAGGTCGGCACCTTAACGCCACCAGCACGTATTAACGCCACGGTTATGGAGGCTGTGCAAAAAAGTGGTGGTGGGGAAGATAACGGAGCATTTTTGCGCATAACCGTCCCTGCCGCTTTTGTGGCCGAGCCGGAAGCACACGGTTATCTGGTTGGCATCCTGCAAATTTCGCGCACACGCGCTTATCTGGGCGGGGCCTCGGGGTGGGAGGCTTTTTCCGATGATACAAACCCCGTTCAGGCATGGCTGCTCATGCATGATGGGGAGCTTTTCCCCGTATGCACCAACTGTAACTGGGAGCAGCCCCGGCCGGATATGGTCTTCCGCCTGAAGGAAAAGCTGGAAAAAAGCGATCGGTCCGTTGTGTCCCTTCCATCCGTGCAGGGGGGGTACGCATTGGGGGGAATTGCTGGTGGGGCGGATATTTTTGTCTCAACCCAGCGCACCCCCATAGAAGCCGATGCCCTGCGCGCCATGGTATTCCAGATTGCGGCCCTGCTGTTCCTGCTTGCCGCTGGTCTGGTGGGGGTTACGCTTGCGGCCAATATTGTGCTGGTCTGGCCTTTGCGGCGGCTGACATATTCCGTGCGTAAATGGCAGATGGAAGGCGTGTTTGACGGGCGCATTACACGCACCATGCCGCTTGAACTCCAGCGGCTGGGGCAGGCATTTACGCGGGCAACCCAGCGCCTCTCCCGGCATGAGGCAAGGCTGAAGAAGGCCATGGCGCATCAGGAACTCCTGATGAAGGAAATTCACCACCGTGTGAAGAATAACCTCCAGATCGTTGCATCCCTTTTGAATCTTCAGGCCAACCAGATAGCCCACCCGGAGGTCAAGGCGGAGTTTGCTCTGGCGCGAGACCGAATCCGTGCGCTGGCAACGCTGCACCGCACGCTTTATGCGGAAGACTCACTGACCAGCCTGAACATGGCTGTTTTTCTCAAAGATTTGTGTGAGCAGACCTTCCATGTTGCGGGGGAGGCAGATGCGGGGCGCATCAGTCTACAGGTGGAGTCAGACAGCTTCTGGATGGACCCGGATCAGGCTGTGCCGCTGGCGTTGATCGTGACCGAAGTCGTGACAAACTCGATCAAATACGCCTTTCCCGATGGCCGGATGGGCGTCATTCATGTGCGTCTGACAAAAAATGGCAATCTGGTTACGCTGAGTGTTGGTGATAATGGCATTGGTTGCGCGTTTGACCCGGCCTCTGGCACACAGGGGATCGGGCTTAAACTTATTCACGGTTTTGCCAGACAGCTAAAGGCATCTTTGAGCTATAGCGGAAAAGACGGCGTGCTGTTCACGCTGGTCATGCATCTGGATAAAGCGGAAAACCCGTAAAATAAGGCAAGCCGCAGAACGCTGGCATGCCTTATGCGCAGCGGGGAGTGGCGATCTAAACTGTTGCGTCCTTGGCAGAGCAGTATAAACGCTGTCTGTCATGAGGAACGAGAAAGCAGCAATACGTAACTGGACGCGCCTCCAGTCGCGTCTTGGTCGTCAGGCAGCACGATCAGTGGTTGGGTCCGGGCTGCTCTCCAGTCTTGCTGGTATTGGGCAGGCCTGGTGTGTGGCTGTTGTTCTTGGGCATGCCCTTGTGGGCTGGCATGCGGGTGGGCAGGGAGCGGGATTTCCGGCATGGCCTTTCCTGCTGTTTCCGGCTCTGGCCATTTTGCGTGCCCTTTGCATGATTCAGGCCGATGTGGCCGCCGCACGGGCTGGTATTGTTGCGCGCAGGCGTTTGCGGGGGGAGGTCATGGCCTCCATTCTGGCGGGTGGCCCTGCGCTGTTGCGCCGCACCCATAGCGGTGTGCTGGCTTCTGTTGTTGTGGACCGGATAGAAGCGCTGGACGGCTTTTTTGGCCGCTGGGTGCCTGCTTCGGTGCTGTGGATGGCCGCTCCGGTTGTTATTTTGCTTCCTGTTGGCATTATGCAACCACGTGCGGCTGTTATTCTGGGGCTGTGTGGTGTGGCGGTGCCTGTTGGGCAGGCTGTGTTTGGCATTGGTGCGGCTGTGGCATCACGCAACCAGTTTTTGGCCATGACCCGCCTTCAGGCACGCTTTCTGGACCGTATTAAAGGTATTGCCACCATTGTTCTGGCTGGCCGGACAGAAGATGAGACTCGCCGTCTGGGTGATGCCGCCGAGGAACTGCGCGTACGCACCATGAAGGTGCTGCGGGTTGCATTTCTCTCCTCCGCATCAATCGACTGCGCCATGGTCGCCGCTTTTATTCTGCTGGCAGTGCTTGATGGACGGCAGGCGCTGGCCATGCAGGCAGGTGGTCCTTCCCCTGCATTGCAGCAGACTGTTATTGCCAGTCTGTTTGCGCTGTTGGCCGTGCCGGAATTTTTTGCACCCCTGCGTAGCTTTGCTCTGGCCTATCAGGACCGGGCGCATGCACAGGGTGCTGCCACCGCCATACTGGACCTGCCAGAAGTTACAGAGCGCCCGGTGTTGGATGGGGCCAGAACCGTTAGCGCCAATGGCGTTATGGTCGCGTTTGATGATGTCGGCTTTACGTGGGACCCCGCGCGTGGGGCTACGCTGGAGCATGTCAGTTTTACCGTGCCAGCGGGGGAAACGCTGGTGCTGGCTGGCCCTTCTGGCGCGGGCAAGTCGACCATTATGGAATTGCTGCTGGGCTTTATTACCCCCCAGAGCGGGCGTGTGCTGTTGAATGGCGCCCCCTTGCAAAGCATCGTGCCCGATGCGCTCTCACGCGTGGTGTCATGGATTGGGCAAAAACCTGTGCTGTTTGCAGGCTCCCTGCGTGATAATATTCTGTTCGCCAAGCCCGATGCAGATGAGCGGGAACTGGCCAGCGCCCTGCGTTCAGCCGCTGTGGACGAGTTTTTGCCGACTCTGCCCGATGGGCTGGATACACAGATCGGTGAAGGTGGGTTTGGTCTTTCTGGCGGTCAGGCGCAGCGTATTGCCATTGCCCGTGCTTACCTGAAAAACGCGCCGGTTCTGTTGCTGGATGAACCCACGGCGCATCTGGACCCCGCAACCGAAAAAAGTGTTTTTGAAAGCCTGCAACGTCTTGCCGTTGGCCGTACGGTTATTCTGGCTACGCATTCGGCTGCCGCCCATATGTTTAAGGGGCGGCGGATTGACCTGCAAAACGGGCGTGTGATCAACCGGCAGGGGGCCGCCTGACATGGCAACGCAAGATCAGACAACCGCCGGGCAGGCCAGTGTGCCGCCTGTTGCTACAGCTCCCCAGTCTTCCGCCAGATTTACGGACTGGCAGGCCATATGCGTGATCTTTGGCCTATGGCGTAGGCAGGGCGCACGCCTGATTGTTGGGGTATTGCTGGCGCTGGCGGCTTTGGCCTGCGGTCTGGCATTGATGCAGGTGTCCGGCCTGCGGCTGGCCGGGTGTGTTCTGGGCGAATTGGTGGTCACAACAGCGTTGCTGCGCTGGGTGGGGGCAGGGCGCGTGACGTTGCGTTACGCGGAGCGGCTGTTTGCGCATGATGCCATGTTCCGTGCGCTGGCAGACCTGCGGGTGTGGTTTTTCCACTCCCTTGCCCACGGTGCGGCAGCGGGTCTGGGGTTCCGTCGGGCGGGGGATATGCTGTCCCGTCTGGTGTCGGATATTGGCGCGCTGGATGGGCTTTACCTGCGCATTGTGGTGCCGCTGGTCTGTGCCGGTCTGACCTTTCCGGCTCTGCTGGTTATTGTTGGGCGGCAGAGCCTTGTTCTGGGGCTGGCTGTTGGGCTGCTGTTTGCCTGCGCCTCTTTTGTGGTGCCTTGGCTGATCGCACGGTCGGGGCAAAAAGCGGCTGAACAGTCGGCGCATCTTTTGGCGCATTTGCGTATTTCCGTGCTTGATCTGGTTGGTGGGCTGCGCGAGATCCGTGCTTTTGGTGCGGAAGGGCGGATGCTGGCCCGTGTTCAGGCAGCAGATGCAGCACTGCTGCAAGGGCAGATGGCCGTTGCCCGCCGTGCGGCGTTTGCCAATGCTCTGGCCTTTCTGTTTGGGCAGATCGCCATATTTTTGGTACTGCTGGCCATTGGTGGCATTCTGCTCCCCAGGCTGGGGGCGCTTGAAGGCGTGAGCATACTCTTTCTGAGTGTGGCTGCGTTTGAAAGCGCGGTTACCCTTACCCGCGCCGGGTTGCAGGCTGGTATTATGGGGGCGTCCGCCCGCCGGGTGGTGGAAATGGCTGTAAAGCCTGCCGTTGCCCGCGCACAGGCAGCCCAGCAGGATGCGCCAGCCAACACGAGTATCCGTCTGGAGAATGTGCGCTTCCGCTGGGCGGAAGACAGGCCGTGGGTTTTGAAAGGGCTGACGCTCGATATTCCCGCAGGGAGCCGGGTTGCCATTCTGGGACCTTCAGGGGCTGGTAAATCCAGTCTGGCGGCTTTGCTGTTGCGTGCGGCCAGCCCGCAGAGTGGGCATATTGTGTTGGGTGGGGAAGATATGGCCACCATTCGTCCAGAGTCCGTGCGCAGCAAAATGGCATGGCTCTCGCAGGCAACGCATCTGTTTGACGATACTATTCGCGCCAATCTTCTACTCGGTCGCCCCGATGCTTCGGAAGAGGATATGTGGAGAGCGCTTGATCAGGCTGCTGTGTCCGATGTGGTGCGCTCCCTGCCAGAAGGGCTGGATACATGGGTCGGCGAGGGAGGTATTCGCCTGTCCGGTGGGCAGGGGCGCCGTATTGCTCTGGCGCGCACCTTGCTCGCCCCCGCACCCATTCTTATTCTGGACGAACCCGCCACCGGGCTGGACGCACAGACAGAGCAGGAGTTCCTGCGGACGTTGAACAACGTAACCGAGGGGCGCACCGTTATACTGATTGCCCACCGCCTGACCGGGGTGGAAAAGCTGGACCGTATCTGGCGTCTGTCAGACGGGGTGGCAAAAGCCGCTGCTGCTTAGGCCTGCTGGAATCGTTATTGACGCCAGCAGCCGGGAGGGGCACCAAATAAAATGCTTCTGTTTTGATCATTATAGGAATGACCATTATGCGCCGCCTATTTTCAGTTGCCTGCCTGAGCCTGCTGGCTGCTTGTGCAAGTCAGGCCCCTCGCAAATATATTGTGTTTTTTTCCAATCAGTCGGCTGAACTCGATCAGGCCGGGCTGGACGTGGTTGCGCAGGTCGCGCAGGAAGCGGACAAGCATCCCTCCCGCATTGTGCGGGTTGAAGGTTATGCCGGTGCAGGCAAAGACCTCTCTGCCGATGCCCTTGTTGCAATCCAGCGCGCCAAGGCCGTAACCGCCAAACTACAGCAAGATGGCGTTCGGGCTGACCGCATTGTGGAAACACCCCGTGCACCGTCCAATATGGAAGGGATGGTTGTTGGTTCCCGCCGTGTAGAGATTGAACTGACAAGCCCCTGAGCACCATGGAGGAAACAGAACCTGCATTCACCGACATTCCTCCGTATGAGCCACCCCTAGGCCCGCCGGAGGACATGGCGTTTTCAGCGCCACCACGGGATCGGTTTTGTAACCGGTCCGTGCTGGAGGTTTTGCAGGCTGTTTTCGGGTTTCCGGGTTTTCGCAGTTTACAGGCGCAGGCTGTGGAATGCGCCATGCAGGGGCAGGATGCCCTTGTGCTCATGCCCACGGGTGGGGGCAAAAGTATCTGCTACCAGATTCCAGCTTTGTGCCGACCGGGCATGGGGCTGGTAATCTCCCCCCTTATTGCGCTGATGGATGATCAGGTCGCAGGGCTTAGGCAGCTTGGTGTTAATGCCGCGGCCCTGCATTCCGAGCTGGATGAAAACGAATCTGCCCAGATCAGGTCTGATCTGGCCAATGGGCGCGTGGACCTGCTCTATATTTCGCCCGAACGGCTTTTGTCTTCAGGCACGCTCGACCGGCTTACGCGCATCCCGCTTTCCATTATTGCCATTGATGAAGCACATTGTATTTCGGCCTGGGGGCATGAGTTCCGGCCTGAATACCGTGCCCTGACCGCACTGCCGCGGCATTTTCCCAATGTGCCGCGCTTGGCCCTGACCGCCACGGCAGATGAACGCACACGAGATGATATTCTGGCTGCACTCGACATGCCCCATGCGCATGTTCTGGTCTCCAGCTTCCATCGGCCAAACCTGAATATTGCCGTCCAGCCCAAGGGTTCGGAGCTTAAACAACTGCTTGTGGCGCTGGAGCGCTACAGGGAGGACGCCGCCATTGTCTATTGTGGCAGCCGGGCCAGAACCGAGCGTATAGCGGCGTCCCTGCGTGAGCGGGGCTGGCCTGCCCTTGCGTACCATGCCGGCCTCTCCCCTGTGGAAAAACGCGCGGCATTGCTGCGTTTTCGTTCTGGTGAGCCATTGGTTATTGTGGCCACGGTTGCGTTTGGCATGGGCATAGACCGTCCAGACGTGCGCGCCGTTGTGCATCTGGATATGCCATCCTCGCCCGAGGCCTATTATCAGCAGATCGGTCGGGCCGGGCGTGATGGCCTGCCGTCCGATACGGTGCTGCTCTACGGTGGGGAGGACATAGCCCGTGCACGTTACTGGCTGGACCAGTCTGCCGCCCCCGATAACGAAAAACGGATCATGCGCAGCCGTCTGGAGGCCATGATCGCGTTTACGGAAACAACAGGCTGTCGCACACAGGCGTTGCTGAACTGCTTTGGTGAGGAACTGGAGCAGCCTTGTGGCCATTGTGATAATTGCCGCCACCCAGTTCTGACGTTTGATGGAACGGAGGCCGCCCGAAAGCTGTTGTCCGCCGTATACCGCACGGGAGAAAGTTTTGGCGCGCTGCATGTTATTGCCGTTTTGCGGGCTAAACAGACGGATGGCATAAGCCGCAACGGGCATGACAAGCTTTCGGTCTGGGGAATAGGGCAGGATAGAAGCGAGCAGTTCTGGCGCGGTGTGGTGCGCCAGCTTATTGCGCGTGGCGCCTTGCGCATAGAAGGACAATACGGCGGACTGCGACTGAACCCCGATATTGCCCGCCCGATCCTGCGAGGGGAGGAAAGCGTTGCCTTGCGGGCGGACCCGGTTGTGGAACATGGCGGGAATGCTGGCTCGGGCAGGGGGCAAAGGCAATCGGTCGCACTCGATTTGCCAGAGGACCGGCAGGCATTGTTTGAAGCGTTGCGCAAGTGGCGGCGGGAAGAAGCAAAAGAGCAGGAAATACCGCCTTATGTCATCTTCCATGATTCGGTCCTGAAGGATATCGCGCTCGAAAAACCCGATGATCTGGATACGTTGGGAGAAATTAAAGGCGTGGGCCGCTCCAAGTTGGAACGTTATGGAGAGGCCGTGTTAGCAGTTATTGAGGCCGAACCCGCATGAGCAACGCTCTGGAAAGGCGGCGCAGGCATATTTTGCGGCTGGTCAACCAGCATGGTTATGTTGCGAGCGAGGAACTGGCGCGGGAGTTGGGTGTAACCGTCCAGACCGTGCGCCGGGACGTGAACATGATGGCTGGGCAGGGCCTGCTGGCCCGCCACCACGGGGGGGCCAGCAGCCTGTCGCCCGCTGAAAACATTGCGTATTCCGACCGCCAGATCCTGCATTTTCAGGAAAAGGAAGCCATAGGGCGCGAAGCCGCAAAGGCGATTCCTGATGGCGCCTCCCTGTTTATCAACATAGGCACCACCACAGAGGCTTTTGCCCGCTCGTTGCGTACCCACCGCACTTTGCGGGTGATCACCAATAATATTCACGTGGCCACGCTGCTGGCGCCAGCACCCGAATGTAGCCTGATTATTACGGGCGGCAGCGTGCGACTGCGCGATGGCGGCATTGTTGGCCCCGCTGCTGCGGCCATGATTGAGCAGTATCGGGCGGATTTTGGCGTTATTGGCATTTCTGGCATTGATGCGGACGGCACATTGCTGGATTTTGACGCGGATGAAATTAATGCCGCGCAAGCCATTATGCGCAATGCCAGAACCGTTTTTCTGCTGGCGGACCACACCAAATTTTTGCGCAGGCCCATGGCGCGGGTGGGGCATATATCCCAGATCAATGCGTTTTTTACGGATCAGATGCCACCTGCGGGCATTCGTGCCATTTTGCGTGAGCATGACGTGGATTTGCATGTTATTGGCGCGCAGGAATGTTCGTAAAAGAAACATGATGGTTCAAAAAATCTCTTCCGGCGGGGACGCTGACCATAGTTCTTGCGTTCTGTTTTCGAATTCGAATAAAACGAACAAAGCCTTCGTCTAGATGGAACCGATAAAAGCCATGTCAGCACCTGCATCATCCGAGCGTATTTATGACCTTCTTGTTGTCGGGGGGGGCGTTAACGGCACCGGCATTGCGCGTGACGCCTGCGGGCGTGGCGCGTCTGTCCTGTTGGTCGAGCAGGATGATCTGGCAAGCTATACATCCTCATCCAGCACCAAGCTCATCCACGGCGGCCTGCGTTATCTGGAATATTACGAGTTCCGCCTTGTGCGCGAAGCCCTGATGGAGCGTGAACGCCTGCTGACCATGGCCCCCCACATTATGTGGCCGTTGCGGTTTGTGCTGCCCCATTCCAAGCTGGTTCGTCCTGCGTGGATGCTCAAGGCCGGGCTGTTTCTGTACGATCATCTGGCATCCAACATGACGTTGCCCAAATCCATTGGTGTGGATTTTCGTAAGCATTCTTCAGGGCGTGCGCTCAAACCTGAATATACCAAGGGCTTCATTTATTCCGATGGCTGGGTGCAGGATAGTCGCCTTGTTGTGCTGAACGCCATGGACGCCGCCGAGCGTGGGGCGGATGTGCGCGTGCGCACACGCCTGATTGCAGCGCAGCGCGTGAACGGGCAGTGGGTGGCAACGCTGGAAAACCGCACGACAGGCGAGACCCAGACCGTGCGTGCCAAAGCTATGGTCAATGCTGCCGGGCCGTGGGTTGCGCGTCTGCTGGCCGATACGCTCAAAATCCCTAATTCCAAATCCGTGCGGCTGGTCAAGGGGAGCCATATTATTGTCCCGCGTGTGTACGAGGGGCCGCAGGCATATATTTTCCAAAACCCGGATAAGCGGATTGTTTTCGCTATTCCCTACGAACAGAAGTTCACCCTGATCGGCACCACCGATATTCCGTGGAAGGAAGAACCGGGCAAGGTCGGCATTGCGCCAGACGAAGTGACCTATCTGTGCGAAAGCGTGAACCGCTACCTGAATGTTCAGGTGCGCGAAAGCGATGTGGTGTGGAGCTATGCCGGACTGCGCCCGTTGTATGACGATGCATCGGCCAATGCCTCCGCCGTAACGCGCGATTATGTTCTGGATCTGGACACGCAGGACGGCGCGCCTTTGCTGTCCATTTTTGGTGGCAAAATTACAACCTACCGTAAACTGGCCGAGCATGCGCTGGAAAAGCTTGCCCCCGTTCTGCCCGCAGTTGGTGGCCAGAGCTGGACTGCAAGCGAGGTTCTGCCCGGTGGTGATATTGGTGAAGGTGGGTTTGATGGCGCATTGGCCCGCCTGCGCCGTGTGGCGCCCTGGTTGCCAGAGGGGCTGGCATGGCGCCTGATGCGCAACTACGGTAGCCGCACATACGAAATTATCGGGCAGGCTGATACCATGGACGCCATGGGTGAACTGCTTGGTGGTGACCTGACTACGCGTGAGGTCGATTACCTGATGGACCGGGAGTGGGCGCGTACGGCAGAAGATGTTCTGTGGCGGCGTAGCAAGCTTGGCCTGCACCTGAATGACGCGGAAAAAGCCCGTGTTGAAACCTATGTTCAGAAGAAAGCTGTCTGATCTGTAAAACACCGCTTTCCGAACAAAAAAAATAAAAAGAGGAAAGATTATGGATAAGGTAAAGAACTCACTGCTGGGCGAACTGATAGCCGAGTGTCTGGCTGTGCTGATCATCATTCTGGTGGGTGATTCAGTTGCGGCCATGTACTCGCTGTACGACCCCAGCCCCTACCAGCTGTCCTACTGGGGGGTCGCCATTACGTGGGGGCTGGGTGTGACCCTTGCCATTTACGTAACGGGGGCCGTTTCAGGCACCCATGCCAACCCTGCGGTAACGCTGGCATTGGCTTGCTACCGTGGTTTTGCATGGCGCAAGGTGCTCCCTTACTGGGTGGCGCAGGTTGTGGGGGGCTTTTTGGGGGCATCTTTGGTGTATGCCCTGTATGGCTCGGTTATTGTGCATTACGCGCTGGCCCACCATCTGGACTTTGCCAATGATGGCGCGGCTGCGGGCGTGTTCTTTACCCATCCGGGGGAATTTGTAACGCCCCTGCATGCGCTCCTGAACGAGACAATTCTGACCGCATTCCTCGTCCTTGGTATTTTTGCCGTGACCTGCCAGTACAATACGGCAGCCCCGCAGGCGAATTCCGGCGCATTGATTATTGGCCTGCTGGTTGCCATTATCGGTGCGTCCTCGGGTTATCTGGAAGGTTGGGCCATTAACCCCGCGCGTGACTTTGGACCGCGCCTGTTCTGCTTTGTGGCAGGGTGGGGGCGCACGGCTCTGCCATCTCCCCAGAATTACTGGTGGGTGCCTGTTGTTGGCCCGCTTGCGGGCGGTGTTATTGGCGCCACACTCTATCAGACGCTGCTGCGTCCGTTCATGCCCGCTCTGGGCCGCCACTCCACTCCTGCGGCAGACTGACTGCTCAGAATAGAAGGGATATTCCCCATGACCAAAAAAGATTGTGTTCTGGCGATCGATCAGGGAACAACGTCAACCCGCAGCATTGTTTTTGACCGCGATGCCAACGAACTGGCTGCCGCCCGTCAGGAGTTCCCCCAGCATTACCCCAATGCAGGCTGGGTTGAGCACTGCCCGGAAGATATCTGGACCGATGTGCTCAACACCGCCCGTGCAGCACTGGAACAGAGTGGCGCCATAGATCGGGTTGCGGGCATTGGCATTACCAACCAGCGCGAAACCATAGTGGTATGGGAGCGCAGCACGGGCAAGCCGATCCATCGCGCTATTGTCTGGCAGGACCGGCGGACCGCCAGTGTGTGCCAGAAACTGCGCGACGAAGGAGCCGAGGCTCTGGTGCGCGAACGCACGGGCCTGCTGTTGGACCCCTATTTTTCCGCCACAAAACTGGCATGGCTGCTGGACAATGTGGCCGGTGCGCGTGCCCGTGCGGAAAAGGGCGAACTGGCGTTTGGCACCATTGATTCCTTCATTTTGTGGCGTCTGACCGGCGGCAAGGTCCATGCGACCGATGCAACGAATGCCTCGCGCACCATGCTGTTTGATATTCATCGGCAGCAGTGGGACGAGGATTTGTTGTCCCTGTTCCGTATTCCTGCGGCCCTGCTGCCCGAAGTCAAGGATAGCAGCACCCTGTATGGCGAGACGGACCCAGCCCTGTTCGGGCGGGCCATTCCCATTGCCGGGATTGCGGGGGACCAGCAGGCAGCCGTTGTGGGGCAGGCCTGCTTTACGCCGGGTATGGCCAAGGCCACCTACGGCACAGGCTGCTTTTTGCTGCTGAACACGGGCGACAAACCCGTGGAATCGCGCAACCGGATGCTGACCACAGTTGCCTACCGCCTGAACGGCAAGCCAACCTATGCGCTGGAAGGGTCCATTTTTGTGGCCGGTGCGGCCATTAAATGGCTGCGAGACGGCCTGCACCTAATCACGCATGCCTCCCAGACGGACGATATGGCAACCCGCGTGCCCCATAGCCATGGTGTGTATATGGTGCCGGGTTTTGTCGGGCTTGGCGCACCACATTGGGACCCCGATGCGCGCGGCCTGATCTGTGGTCTAACACTGGATGCAACGGCGGCCCATATTGCCCGCGCGGCACTGGAGTCTGTGGCGTATCAGACGCTGGATCTGGTCAGTGCCATGGTGCAGGATGGTGGCGGCACCACCGAGAGCATTCGTGTGGATGGTGGCATGTCCGCCAATGACTGGTACTGCCAGTTCCTTGCCGACATGCTGCAAGCCAAGGTCGAACGCCCCCGCAATGTTGAAACGACAGCCTTGGGCGCTGGCTTTTTGGCGGGTATGGCGACAGGTGTCTGGGAAAATGAGGAAAACGTGGCGGCCGAATGGGCGCGCGGCACTCTGTTTGAACCCAAAATGGACAGCACCCAGCGCCGGACCATGATTGCTGGGTGGCATCAGGCTGTTAAGCGCACACTCAGCACCTATACGGGTGGCTAAAAGCGACCTGCCTCCAAAGCAGGCGGGTTTTGTTCCGCTTACTTTGGAGGCGGGAGTTCCTTACTGGGCGGCGGACGTGATGGGGGTTGAAACACTTTTGCTCGACCCGCCCAAAAACTGGAATGTAACCTGCACATTGGACTGGCCCAGTGCTTGCGCGACCGGACCAACGCAGAGCATGTGGTAGCCCGCACTTGCGAACACCAGCGTTGTTGTTTCCGGCAGTGCCAGATGCTGGAACAGGTGCCGTGTGCCGGGGGTATTTTCCTGATCGGTGTGGTAGCCAATCAGCTTGCTGCATGCGGGGGAGGTAACCCCGGTTAGCAGGTGGGTCGTGTGGCTGTTATTGGTGAGTGTAAAATAGAGTTCCGCCTGCCCTTGCCCCGGCGTGGTAGGGAAGTGCAACGCACTATCGGTAATGGTAATATCTTTTTGCGCATCGGCCTGTCCGGGAACGGACGGCCCGGTATTGTGTTCCTGGGCATGCACGGGGCTGAGTGCCGTCAGGCTGAGCAGGGCGCTGGCCAGAATTGCTTGGTAACGAGGTTTCATGGTTACTCCGTGGGCCTTGGGGCATGGGCAGTATGGACGAACCCGGTTAAAACAAATATCTGATTGTCACCTAGCGCTCTTTGAACAGCACAATGCCGTCGGATACGCGCCTGAGAGAAGGTTGGTACCATCATGCGTTGCCCTTTTTGCGGGAACCCGGATAGTCAGGTCAAGGACAGTCGACCCAATGAAGAGGGGTCGGCCATTCGCCGCCGTCGGGCGTGCCTGTCCTGTGGGCAGCGCTTTACCACGGTGGAACGCGTGCAGCTGCGCGAACTGGTGGTGGTCAAGCAGGATGGACGCCGCGCCCCGTTTGACAGGGATAAAATTTCCCGCTCCATCCGTATTGCCCTGCGCAAGCGCCCGGTATCGGATGAGCAGATGGAGCAGATCGTAACCGGGGTGGTGCGTCAGCTTGAGGCATCGGGAGATACGGAAGTCGCTTCGGCCCGTATTGGCGAACTGGCGATGGATGCCCTTAAGGAAGTGGACGGCGTTGGTTATGTGCGCTTTGCCAGCGTGTACCGTGATTTTACGGAAGCGCGGGATTTTTCGGAAATTCTGACGCTCATGGAAAGCAAAACCCAGCAGAGCGAACAAAAAGACTAGACCTTTATGGATAAAAACGCCACAAAACGCGGCTCTGCATAAAAGCGGGGCAGGAGAGAACGATGACAGAACTACAGGACCAACCCAAGCTGAAAGCCGCGCAGCGGCCACGCACAGCCGCGCGCGTTGCCGCCGTGCAGGCTCTGTTCCAGATTGAACAGAATGGGGATCGTCCGGATTCCGTTATTGAGCAGTTTCTGGTCCACAGGTTCGGCACGACCCTGAGCGGTGAAACTTACGAAGACGGGCGTATTCCCGAGGCGGATGTGGCGCTGTTTACCTCCATTGTAAGGGGGGCTGTCTCCAACCACACCTCTATTGAGCAGGATATTGTTAAAACCCTGCCATCCACATGGCCGATCGAGCGGCTGGACCCGGTTTTGCGGGCGCTGTTTTTTGCAGCCATTGCGGAATTCCGTCATGCGGAAGTGCCAGCCCCGGTGCTGATCAATGAATATATGGATGTGGCGCATGGCTTCTTTTTTGGGGATGAACCGCGTCTGGTAAATGGTGTGCTGGACACGGTTTTCAAAAACCCGACACCGGTTGAGGACCATGACAGCATCGCACCTTCCCCAACCCAGGACTGACCTGCCGCCCGAATTTGCGTTTATAAAGCGGCATTTTCTGCCACTGGCAGGTTCCGCCGCCCTGAATTTGTGCGATGACGCCGCCGTTTTCTCCCCCCCACAGGGGCGGGAAATGGTGATGGCGGTTGATGCCATGGTGGAAAATGTTCATTTTCTACCCACAGACCCGCCCGATACAATCGGCCGCAAACTGTTGCGGTGCAACCTGTCTGACCTTGCCGCCATGGGCAGCATGCCAGAAGGCTGGCTGCTGGCCTTTGCGCGCCCCCCCCATATTACGGAAAGCTGGGTCGAGCAGTTCTGTCTGGGCTTGGCGCAGGATCAGGCCCATTTTGGGTTGAGCCTGATGGGGGGAGATACAACTTCTACCTCCGGGCCGCTCGTGCTGTCCCTGACTATTGTTGGTTCTGTTTGCCCCGGTCAGGCGATCCGGCGGTGTGGTGCGCGCGCAGGGGATGGATTGTGGGTGAGCGGCACCATAGGCGATGGTGCTTTGGGCCTACGGGTGTTGCAGGGGAGGGAGCGTCTGGATGACCCAACAGGCCATCTGGCGCAACGCTACCGCCTGCCACAGCCCCGTGTGGGGCTGCCACTCCATGGTCTGGCGTCTGCGGCCATGGATGTATCCGACGGACTGGTGCAGGATGCAGGCCATCTGGCGCGGGAAAATGCGCTGCATGTGCGCATTGAGGCCGATACGGTTCCCCTGTCGGCTGCGGCCCGTAGTCTTGGGCGTTCATGGCAGGAAATATGCCTGACTGGTGGAGATGACTACGAAATTCTGTTTGCCGTCCCCCCAGAGCGTGAACAGCAACTTAGCACATGCCCAAGCCTGCCAACCCCGTATGGGAATGTGCCTGTAACGCGCATAGGCCAGTTTGAAGCAGGCCCCTGTGGTGTATCCGTTGTGGATGGGAGCGGAGCACTCATGCAGTTCAAAGCAAACGGGTGGAGCCACCTATAATTCCCCACCTCATGAACCAGCATGAAGGGCTGGCCCCTGAGGTGGGGAATGGAGCGGGTTAGGAGTGCAACATTCAGGCTTCGGGTTGAGCCAGAATTTTCTCATACATGCGGTGCCGCTTGTACGGGGTGGGAACAATACGCTCAATAAGGTTGCGCAGCCCTGTATGGGTTTCCAGCACCCAGCCCAGTTCTATGTTCCGGTAGGGTAGCACGTGACCGCGCTTCATCAGTTCATCAATAATCAGAACCGGCAGCATGGCGCGCAGGGCTGTGCCCATATATTTTTTGCGAACGCCAAGGAGCACGACCCGCGCGGAATGGAAGTCATGCCGGAGAACGCGCGCCCCCAGCTTGAGCCAGCCCAGAGGGGAGGGCGCGCCGCCCAGATCCCCGCTAATGTCAAACATATTGGGTATGACCAGCGCTATGGCGGCGGGTTCCCCTTCAACTTCGGCCAGCACATACTGCTCAGGGCGCAGGATGGGTTTAAGCGCTTTAAGCAGGGCTTCAACCTCATGGGCGGTCAGTGGCACATTGCCCCATGTATCGGCCCATGCATCATTATAGATTTCGCGCAGGATTTTGGCGTCTTCCACAATGTGCTTCAGGCGCAGGCCGCGCATGGTAATTTTGCCCAGACGCTGGCGCAGGTTGGGGGGTATCTGGTTCGCCTGTTCGGCCTGTGGCCCGGTTTCCATACGGTAGGAAAGCAGGTCCATCGCTTTTTCAAAGCCTGCCTGCTCAACAGCGGGACCAAGGGTTGCGGGGTGCCATGGCGTGCCGATCATGGGCATTTCCTGCTGCCCCTCAATCATCACACCAGACTGACCGTTGCTGTTAAGCGTCCATGGGCCACGTATGCGTTCAACACCGCGTGCTTCAAGCCATTGGGTTGCGGCTTCAAGCAGCAGCGGAACGCAGGCCGGTTCTGCTGTGTCCAGCGCGCCAAAAAAGCCGGTTCTGGGGCCGGGCTGTTTGAGCACAAGGGAATCTATCTGGGCAGATATGCGGCCAATGGGTTTGCCATTCCGCCATGCCAGAAAGTAACACGCAAAACCGTGGTCAAAAAAAGGTGCTTTTTTGGGGGAGAGCATATCGCGCTCTTCCATGTCCAAAGGGGCAACATATCCGGGCAGGCCATCGTAAAGTTTGCGCGGAAGCTTTATAAAGAGAGAAAGCTGACGTGAGCCCGAAACAGGGGAAACGGTAATCTGAGTCGGGAAAGACATTGCCCCTCCATGGAACGGAACATGAAAAACTCCACGGGTGATGCCTTATTCTCTCTCAATGGGAAAGGAAAAAATGTGAAATCAGATGCATCGGGGAACGACGTTCTGCGTTCCGTGCTGATCACAGGGGCCACGGGAGGCATTGGTGCGGAGCTTGCACACCATTATGCAGCACCCGGTCGAACCCTGATTCTGTGGGGCAGAAACGCCCTGCGCCTGACCCGGATAGCCACGGAATGTTGTGCCAGAGGGGCCGTGGTGCATACACGCCAGATTGACCTGTGCGATGGAGCCGCTGCCCTGACGGCGTTTGAGGAAGATGACAAAGCCCATAGCCCGGACTGCGTGGTGCTTGGTGCGGGCCTGTCGGATATCCAGTCCCTGGAGGACAGGACGGAAGACCCCCGCAAGGTGCTCCAGCTCGGACTGGTGAATTACGCAACCCCCGTTACGCTGGCCACGGCTGCGGCAAAGAGCATGGTGGAGCGGGGGTATGGGCATATTGCGCTCATTGGCTCCGTAGCCGGATTTTACGAAATGCCATTTTCCGCCTCCTATTGCAGTTCCAAATCCGGGTTGGCTTTCTTTGCCAAATCCGCGGGGCTTGCGTGGCGGCAATACGGCGTAAAGCTGACCTTGATCGTGCCCGGTTTTGTGGACACCCCCATGAGCCAGCGGCTGGAAGGCCCTCGCCCGTTTTTGGTCTCAGCCAAAAAAGCCGCCCGTGTTATTGCCCGCGCCATTGCACAGGGGCGGCGGGAGTATATTTTTCCGTGGCCGTTCCGCGTGTTGCGGGTGGTTGAGCGGCTGTTGCCCCAACGGCTGCGTGAGTATATTCTGCTCCGGCTCGCGGTTGGTCAGACCGAGCGATAAAGCAAAAGGGCCGCGTTACACAAAAGGCCCGACAGATATGCCGGGCCTTTTGGTGGGGAGCTACGAACGCCGCGCAAACGGCGTTCATAGCAACGACCTGAGTGTTCGATCAGAACGGTGCGTCAATGTCCACAACGTCAATCAGCTTGTGGTTGACGAATTCCTTAATGCCAAGGCCGATCAGTTCGCGGCCAAAGCCGGAGCGGGCCACACCACCAAACGGCAGGTCTGCTTTGACCATGGTCGGATGGTTGATGTAGACCATGCCGGTGTAAATGCGGCGGGCAACGTCCACCCCACGCTTGGTGTCCTGTGTGAATACAGACCCGCCAAGGCCGTAAGGCGAATCATTGGCAATGCGGATGGCGTCTTCCGTGTCTTTTGCGCGGTAAAGCTGGGTCACCGGGCCAAAGAACTCCCACAGGCGGGCGGGGTTGTTCTCCAGATTGGTCAGCAGAACCGGCTGGAAAAAAGCACCTTTTTCAGGCACGGCTGCACCAATAACCTCGGCCTTGGCACCCAGCTTGCAGGCTTCTTCCACCTGAGTGCGCAGGTCGTCCGCGGCCTTCTGGGAGGAAAGAGGGGCCAGCGTTGTGGCAGGGTCCATCGGGTCGCCTGCCTTAAGGGCTGCAACACCTTTTTTGTAGAGGTCTACAAAGCGGTCATAAATGGCATCGGCCACGATCAACCGTTTGGAAGAGACGCAAACCTGCCCTGCATTCCAATGGCGGCCAAACACGGCCCATTTAACGGCTTTTTCCAGATCAGCGTCTTCAAGCACAACAAATGCGTCTGAACCGCCAAGTTCCATGGTGGCTTTTTTGAGCGCTTTCCCTGCGACCGAGGCCACAATGGCCCCAGCCCCTTCGGAGCCGGTCAGGGCAACACCGCATACGCGCGGGTCATTGAGCACGGTTTCGGTGTGGTGGCGGGCCAGATACAGGTTGCGGAACGCGCCTTCGGGCAGGCCTGCCTTGCGCATCAGGTCATCAAACGCGGCGGCGCACTGCGGCACGTTGGACGCATGTTTGAGAATGACCGTGTTCCCGGCGGAAAGCTGGGGCGCAATAATGCGGGCGATCTGGTAGTAGGGGAAGTTCCACGGCTCAATAGCGAACACAATGCCCTGCGGTTCGTGGACCAGCATGGCCTGCCCTTCTTCGGGGTTTTTGACCGGCAGGGGTTCGGCGGCCAGCAGGCGTTCGGCGTGTTCAGCGTAATATTCAAAAATTTCGGCCGAGAGCGTGACTTCCGCCTTGGCTTCGGCAAAGACCTTGCCCATTTCCAGCGTCAGCAGGGATGCGTAGTCGTCCATGTTGTCACGCAGGATTTTTGCCGCAGCAGTCATAACCTCTGCACGCTGGGCAAAGGACACATCACGCCAGGACTGGAACGCGGTATAGGCATTGTCCAGTGCGTTCTGGACTTCCTGATCCGTGGCATCGGCAAAGGTTTTGACGACTTCGCCCGTGTAAGGGTTTGTTGTGGCGTAGGCCATGAGCCTGTTCTTCCCTGACTGTTATATATCGGAGCCAAAAATGGGCCAGAATAGCGACTGGGCGGTAGAGCAATTCTGCTCACTTCTTGCCTTATTCTCTCGGTTTGCTCCGCTATGTGCTCTTTTGGGCAAGGCAGGCGGGTGGCTGATTGCCTTATTCTCCTATATCTGGAATGCTGCATGCCTGCCTGACGCACAGGCTGCTTTGGGGGAATAATGGAGCAAAGAGGCGTGCATGGCCGGTAATCTGGCGGAATTACAGAGGCTGGTGCTCCGGCATTGTACACAATCCACGGTGACAACCGCCATTCCCGAACTGACGCTCTACCGGGCTGAGGTTGTGAGCGAGCCTATTCCCTTTGTTTTTGAACCGCGCGTTTACGTTATTGTGCAGGGCAGAAAGCAGGTCATGCTGCGTGACCGCGTGTTTGATTATGATGATAGCCACTACCTTGTGACGGCGGTGGACCTGCCTGTTGCGGGCTGTATTACACAGGCCAGCCCGGAACGGCCCTATCTGGCCTTGTGTCTGGCGCTGGACCCCGTGTTGATTGCGGAGTTGCTGCTGGTTGTGAATGACCGGCAGGTGGACCCCAATCAGGCGTGTATTATGGGTATGGGGTTAAGCCCGCTTAACTCAGGCATTACCGAACCTTTGTTGCGGTTGATGAAGCTGCTGGACCAGCCCGAAGATATTCCCATCCTCAAACCCCTGATCGTGCGTGAACTGCTGTACCGGCTGTTACAGGGGGATCAGGGGTGTGCGCTCAGGCAGATTGCCACGGCGGGGAGTAATCTTTCCCATATTAACCGGGCCATTCACTGGATTTCCCAGCATTACGCGGAACCGTTTGATATTGGCCGTGCGGCTAAGGTGGCCGGTATGGGGTTGTCCACCTTCCATAGGCATTTTCGGGCGGCTACCAACATGAGTCCCTTGCAATACCGCACGCAATTGCGGTTGCAGGAAGCCCGCAGGCGTATGGTGAGCGAAAACGTGGATGCGGCGGAAGCAGCCTTTGCCGTGGGGTATGAGAGTCCCTCCCAGTTCAGTCGGGAATACCGGCGTATGTTCGGCCGCCCACCCGCAACAGATGCACTCTGTGTAAGGGCGGACCAGCTTTCCGAGCGCAATGGCGGTGGCGCCAGAGCGGTGTATGTCCATCAGGCCCACTGTGCCTGGCAAACGGCTGTGACTTAGGACGACGCAGAAATAACCCGGTGGTTCACAACTTCCCCCACAATAATCAGTGCGGGGCTGGTTATGTGGTTGTCTGTAACCTGTTGTGGCAGAGTGGTCAGGGTGCCGGTCAGCACGCGCTGGCGTGGCAGGGTGCCACCTTCCACAATGGCTGCGGGCCAGTCTGCGGGCAGGCCATGTTCGATCAGCCGGGCACAGAGCTGACTGACCAGAGTTAGCCCCATGTAAATAACAATGGTCTGGCTGCGTAGGGCTATGGTCTCCCATGCCAGATTGAGCGTGCCATCGGCTCTGGCGTGGCCGGTAATAAACAGGCAGGCCTGTGCGCAGTCGCGGTGGGTCAGCGGTATGCCCGCATAGGCAGCACACCCATTGGCGGCCGAAATGCCGGGGATAATGCGGAATGGCACACCGGCTTCCACCAGTGCTTCTATTTCCTCCCCCCCACGGCCAAAAATAAACGGGTCTCCCCCTTTGAGTCTGAGCACACGCTCGCCCGCCTTCGCCCGGCGGATGAGTTCGGCATTGATGCCCTCCTGTGGCAGGGTATGGTTGTTGGTCTGTTTGCCAACAAAAACCCGCTCGGCATCGCGGCGCACGTAGTTCAGAATATCCGGCCCGACCAGATTGTCGTACAGAACGCTATCCGCATCCTGCATCAGCCGCAGGGCTGCAAGGGTGAGCAGGTCGGGGTTGCCCGGCCCAGCCCCTACAAGCCAGACCTCGCCTGTTCTGGCATTGCCTTCGCCTAGAATGCGGTCAAGTTCGCCCTGTGCCGCCTGCGTATTGCCTGCCATGGCCAGCGGGCCACCCGCACCATCCAAAAAACGCTCCCATACCCGGCGGCGTATGGCGGAATCCGGAACCTGAGTGCGCAGGGCCACGCGGCTTTGCTGCATGAAGGCTGCCAGCCTGTGCAAGCCCGCGGGCATGATCTCTTCTATTTTCGCGCGGAGCCTGCGTGCCAGAACCGGGGCGGCGCCGCCGGTGGAGACCGCAATCTGCACCGCGCCACGCGTGGTCATGGCGGGGGTAATAAAGCTGGATACCTCTGGGTCATCCACCGCGCAAACAGGAATATTCAGGCTCTGGCACAGCGCGCTCAGTTCGGCATTGAGCGCACGGTTGCTGGTGGCAAGGTATACCATGCGGCAGCCGGGCAGGCGTGCGCTCAGGTTGTCCGCCGTGGCGTCCTGGCGTGTAACATGCGCCTTGCCGTCCGCCACAAGGCGTTCGAGTTCGGGGGAGAGGGTGGGCGATAAAATTTCCACCCGCGCCCCTGTGGAGACAAGAAGTTGCACCTTGTTGGCCGCGACATTGCCGCCGCCAGCCACAAGAACACGCGCCCCTTCCAGACGGAGCATGATGGGAAACCAACTGGTTCGCTCAAATGAAGCCTGCATGAGTCATGCTGCAAGCAGGGTTTTGCTCGCGATGCAAGAGGAAGCTGCTTCAAACAGAATAAAAGTAGATGCCTGCCGTGCCTTGGAGCACTTTGACAAGCCTGTGTCTGGGAGCCTAACACGAACGCAGGCCAGCCCCAGCACGTTGCGCGGTATGGGGCAGAGCAGGGCGGATATCCAGCGTTCTGGCTGTGTGGCTCTGTTCCACCATGGGGGCGGGTGTGGTGCTGTAGCCCTTGTCGTTTTTGCAGGACACCGCGTGCCAGCAGGGGGAGCGCCCCTTTGTGGCCAATGTGCGCAGGTGGCCGACCAGACGGGAGTAACCGGGGTGTATGGCGGTTTTGCTCAACCGGAAATCAAAGGGTGGTGTCCGGGGCTTTTTGCCCCGATGGAGGCAGCCGATGGCTGGCTGGTACGGGTGCGCCCCACGCTGGGGCGGCTGGAGGCAGCGCAGGCTTTTTTGTTGGCGGATGTCGCCAGAAAAATGGGTAACGGCCGCATAAGCCTGACCAACAGGGCCAGCCTGCAACTCCGTGGGTTTAGTGCGGATGCCGCGCGCCGGTTCCCCGATATTGCAGTGGCGGCGGGGCTTGGTCTGGTTGATGCGGGCATGGAGCGGCGGCAGGCAATGCTTGTCTCCCCTCTGGCGGGGGATGACCCGTCCTGCGCTGTGGACACAATCGCCTGTGCGGAGTCCTTGCGGAATGCGCTGATCGGTGCGGAAGCACTGACAGCCCTGCCGGGCAAATTTGGTTTTGCCGTGGATGGTGGCGGGCTTTACCCCGCAGGTTTGTTGCGCGCGGATATTACCCTGCGTGCGGTGGGGCCGGGGCAGTGGTCCGTTGTTTGTGGGAACATGCGCGGCCTCCCCACCACTTATGCCGTGGCTGCCAGTCAGGCCGTGGGGCTTGCGCAGGTGTTTGTTGCGTCCCACCAGAATGTTCGGCCGCAACGTAACCGTGCGGTGGGGCAGGTCTTGTTCGAGTTGCTGGGGGTGGCTGGGCAGTTGCACATAGCCGCCCCTACTCCAGCGGGGGCGTGTTGCGGGCGTGTTGGGCCGCTGGGGCATGGGCTGTTTGCCCTGTCCGCGCCAATGGGGTGCATGACCGCAGATACGCTGCATGATTGCGCGACTGTTGCGGCGGCACAGGGAGATGGTATTTTGCGGCTGACACCATGGCACACCCTTGTTCTGGGTGGCATGGCGCAGGCCCCTGCTGTGGCTGGCATGGTGGCTGACCCGCATTCTCCTCTGTTGCGCATATGGGCCTGTAGCGGGGCTGGCGCCTGTGCGCAGGCTGCTGGCGAGACGGAAGACCTGGCCCGCAGGCTGGCGCCGTTGTTGCCAGATGGGGCGCATCTGCATGTTTCAGGCTGTCGCAAAGGGTGTGCGCATCCGGCCGCGACCGACTTTACCCTTGTAGCAGGTGGGCAGGGTTATGGGCTGGTGCGTAATGGATCGGCCACAGGGGAGGTGGAAAGCCTGTTCGTGAACGAACAGGCTGTTTATAAAGCATTCGAGTTATTCAAAAACGAAGGAGCGGTGGATGCCGGCCTATGAGTATATTCGGGATGGGGCGGCCATCTACCAGCGTTCTTTTGCCACCATTCGGGCAGAGGCGGATCTGAGCGCCTTTACCCCGGAGCAGGCAACTGTGGTTGTGCGCATTATTCATGCCTGCGGCATGGTGGATGTGGCGCAGTCTGTTGCCATGACCGAGGATCTGGTGCCCCGCGCACGGCAGGCCCTGCGCGATGGATGCGCCATTCTGTGTGATGCGGAAATGGTGGCCCGTGGCGTTACCCGCACCCGCCTGCCTGCGGATAATGATGTGATCTGCACCCTGCGAGACCCGCGCACACCACAGCAGGCGCTGGCTATTGGCAACACACGCTCTGCCGCCGCCCTCGATTTGTGGGGGGAAAGGCTCGGGGGGGCGGTTGTCGCCATTGGTAACGCACCTACGGCCTTGTTCCATCTGCTGGAAATGCTGGATGCGGGAGCGCCCCGCCCGGCGGCGGTTCTGGGCGTGCCAGTTGGTTTTATTGGCGCTGCGGAATCCAAAGAGGCCCTGACCAAAAGGCATGATGTGCCATGGCTGGTGGTACATGGGCGGCTTGGCGGTAGCGCCATGGCTGCTGCGGCCCTTAACGCTCTGGCGACAGAGGTCGAATAATGGCAGCCACACTGAGTATTGTAGGCGTAGGTCCGGGGGACCCGGAACTGATCACCCTGCGTGCGGCACGCCTGATTGGTTCTGCCCCCGTTGTTGCGTATTTCTGCCGCGAAAACCACCCAAGTCAGGCACGGACCATTGCGCAGGCCCATATTGGCCCCAATGCGTGTGAGATGCGGCTGGTCTACCCGTTTACGACCGAGATTTCGGTTAACGACCCGGCTTACCACCAGAATATGTCGGCTTTTTACGACCAGAGTGCTGAGCGGCTGGCAGAGGTGCTTGCAACGGGGCGTGATGTGACCCTCCTGTGCGAGGGAGATCCGTTTTTGTACGGTTCGGCCATGTATGTGTTCGACCGGCTGCATGAGCGGTGCAATACGCAGGTGGTTCCGGGCATTATGGCCATGAATGGCTGCTGGAGTCAGGCGCTGGCCCCCATGACCCATGGTGATGACGTGCTGTGTGTGCTCCCCGCAACCCTGCCGCAGGCCGAGCTTGCCAACTGGCTGGAGCGGACGGATGCGGCCGTTATTATGAAGATCGGGCGGAATATGCCCCATGTCCGTCAGGCCGTTGCCCAGAGTGGCCGGATGGAAGACGCGGTTTACGTGGAGCGGGGCACGCAGGGGGGGCAGGTGATTACCCCACTGGCGGAGTGTCAGGGTAAAGCGCCTTATTTTTCCCTTGTGCTGCTGCCCGGAAGGAAGCGTGTGCGATGAGCGGTGGTTCTTTGGTTGTTGTGGGCCTTGGTCCGGGTAATCCGCAGCAGTTGACCCCGCAGGCGCGGCAGGCTCTTGCCCATGCGACCGATCTGGTCGGGTATGCGCCCTATGTCCGGCGGGTGGAGGCTGGGCCGGAGGTGGTGCGCCATATCTCCGATAACCGGGAGGAAATCTCCCGCGCCTGCCATGCCTTGGAAATGGCTATGAGCGGGCGGCATGTGGCCGTGGTTTCCGGCGGGGATGCCGGGGTTTTTGGTATGGCGAGTGCTGTATTCGAAGCCGTGGAAAATGGCCCCGAGGTCTGGCGAACGCTTAATATACAGGTCATTCCCGGTGTTAGTGCTGTTCTGGCCGCAGCCGCCCGGCTTGGGGCTCCTTTGGGGGGAGATTTTTGTGTCATTTCCCTTTCCGATAACCTCAAACCGTGGCCGGTTGTGCTGGAGCGTTTGCGGCTGGCGGCACAGGCAGGGTTGGTGATTGCCTTGTACAACCCGCGTTCGCACGCACGTCCATGGCAGCTAGGGGCTGCGTTTGACCATTTGCGGCTGAGTATGGGGGGGGATGAGCCAGTTGCCTTTGCCCGCGCCATTGGACGACCGGATGAGGCGGTCCGGCTTTCCACCATTGCACAGGCCGATGCCGAATGGGCGGATATGAGCACACTGGTGCTGATCGGTTGCCCGGCCACAAGAGTGTTAACCCGGCCCGAAGGTCAGGAACCCTGGCTTTATACGTCTCGCAAGGTGGAAGAGGCGCATTGATGCAGCCACGCCAGAGCTGCTGCGGCATCCTCGGCGTGGGGGGTGTCCTGCCCGGTGGGGCGCGCAATCATGATCACGGGTATGCCCAGCATACGGGCGGCTTCCAGCTTGGGGTAAGTGGCCACCCCACCCGAGTTTTTGGTCACCAGCACGGTAATGTTATGCACACGCATAAGCTGGAGTTCAGCGGCCAGATCAAACGGCCCACGCGCGCATATGACCTGCGTGTGGGGGGGCAGGTCGGCCGCTTCGGGCTGATCAATGGAGCGGAACAGATAGTGGTGTTGCGCAGCCTCCTTAAAAGGCCGGGTCTCCTTCCGCCCTGTGGTCAGGAACACGGATTGCGGGTGGGTCTTCCATCTGCTGGCATGGGCAAGCGTGCTGGCCGCATCCGTTATGCTGGGCACCATCAGCCAGTCGTCATGCGGCGTTGCTTTCCAGCCGGGCCGTTCCAGCCGCAACAGGGGCACGCAGGCCGCAGCGCAGGCCGCGGCAGCATGCTGGCTCATTTGTGCGGCAAAGGGGTGCGTGGCGTCCACAACGGCATGGATGGCGTTATGGCGCAGCCAGTCGGTCAGCCCTTGCACACCCCCAAAGCCGCCAATGCGTGTGGTCATGTCCGGCAGGTGCGGCTGGCGGGTTGCACCGGCAAGCGAGAGAACCGCATGGCAGGCAGGCCAACCGGTGACCAGCTTACGGCACAGGGTACTGGCCTCCGTTGTGCCGCCCAGCACCAGCACGCGCAGGCCGGGCTGTACGGTGTTCCCCTTCTCGTTCAAGGGGGGCGGAAACGCTGCGGGCATGTCAGAACCTTGGTGCCGGGTTATCTTGGCCAACCTATACCCGCAGGCCATAAGCGGGAGCAAGCAAAGGCCACCCGGCCTTATTGCTGTATGCCGGAAAGGGTCAATTATGTCTGACGACCATGCCCTTGGGCCTGCTCCTTGGCTAAGTGTTATTGGGGTGGGGGAGAATGGTCTGGACGGGCTGAGTGGCACAGCCAGAAGTCTGATCATGCAGGCGGAGTATGTTTTTGGTGGTGTGCGCCATCTGGCTCTGGTGGCGCCGCTGCCGCAGGGCCGGTGTGTGGCGTGGCCCACGCCGTTTAGTGCGGGTGTGCAGCAGGTTATGGCCCTGCGTGGGCACCGCGTGGTTGTTCTGGCCTCGGGCGATCCATTTTTTTACGGGGTTGGGGGTGTGCTGGCCCGTAGCCTTGGGGCGGGTGAAATGTTGTGCCTTCCCGCACCTTCCTCCGTGTCGTTGGCGTGTGCACGGCTTGGCTGGGCGGGGGAGCAATGCCATGTGGTGTCCGTCTGTGGCAGACCCATGGCGCGGTTGCGACCGTTTTTGCAGCCTCAGGCAAGGCTGCTTGTGCTCTCGGCCGATGCCCGGACCCCCCGGCAGTTGGCGGAATGGCTGGTAAGCCTTGGTTTGGGCGCGGTGCGTTGCCACCTGATGGAAGCCTTGGGCGGGGCTGATGAGCAATGCCGTAGCTTTGTTGCGCAGGCTGGCCCCCCGGCGGATGTGGCCGCACTGAACCTGCTTGCACTGGAAGTGCCAGCAGGTGCGACCGAACACTGCCTGCCCCAGTGTAGCGGCCTGCCCGATAGTTGCTTTGAACATGACGGACAGTTAACCCGGCAGGAAATAAGGGCTGTAACCCTGTCCGCCCTGGCGCCCCGTATGGGAGAGCTGTTGTGGGATATCGGCGGGGGAGCGGGGTCTGTTTCCATCGAATGGATGCTCGCAGGGCCGGGGTGCCGCGCCATAACAATTGAGAGCGCGCCAGAACGTGCAGCCCGTATTGCCCGCAATGCGCAGGCATTGGGTGTTCCCGATTTGCAGGTTGTGCAGGCCCGTGCGCCAGATGGTTTGCATGGGCTGGAAACGCCAGATGCCATTTTTGTAGGGGGTGGCGCCAGCCGTGCGGGTGTGCTGGAACAGGCATGGGCCGCCCTGCGGCCGGGCGGGCGCATGGTGGTGAACGCCGTGGTGGTGGAAACCGAGAGCCGGTTAGTACAGGCTTTGCGGGAGTGGGGGGGGCGCATGACCCGTCTTTCCGTTGCGCGTTTGGATGAGGTTGGGGGGTTCCATGCTTTCCGGCCCGCCATGACCGTCACCCAATGGGTGGCCAGCAAGCCCCAAAACGCATGATTGTGGTGGGGATGGGGTGGCGCAAGGCCGCATTGCCCGAACATGCGCTGGAACTGGTTGCGCGCAGCCTGCATGGTTTGAGGGGCAGAACTCCCAACTATATTGCGGTCCCGGACATAAAAAATATGGATGACCTGCCCCATGTGGTAGCGCGCAGGTGGGGGGCGGAGGTGTTGTGGGTAAGCCACGCACAACTCCAGCAGGTGCAGGAAGTCTGCCCCACAGCTTCGCGCACGGTTATGCGGCATGTAGGGGTTGCATCTGTGGCGGAGGCATGTGCTCTTGCCGGTGCGGGGGCTGGGGCACGGTTGTGCCTGCCCCGTCAGGTCTTTTGTGGTGTAACCTGTGCGGTGGCAGAAGGAGATTAGGAAGTGACGGTTCATTTTATTGGTGCAGGCCCCGGTGCTGCGGATCTGTTGACCATCCGGGGGCGAGACCTGCTGGCGTCCTGCCCGGTCTGCCTGTATGCAGGCTCCATTGTACCACCGGATATGCTCCAGTACTGCCCTGATGATGCCCGTCTGGTCGATACGGCCCCCATGTCTTTGGATGAGATTGAGGCAGAGTATGTAAAGGCCCACAAAGCTGGGCACGATGTGGCCCGGCTGCATTCGGGTGATCTGTCCATTTACAGTGCCGTGGCCGAGCAGGTGCGTAGGCTGGAGCGCAACAACATTCCGTGGACCATGACACCGGGTGTGCCAGCCTTTGCGGCTGCGGCATCTGTTCTGGGGCGGGAACTGACAGTGCCCGGCGTGGCGCAGAGCCTTGTGCTGACCCGCGTTAACGGTCGCGCATCCGCCATGCCCGAGCGCGAAAAGCTGGAAGCATTTGCCGCCACGGGGGCAACACTGGCCATCCATCTTGCCGTGCATGCTCTGGCCCGTATTGTGGCCGAACTCACCCCGTTTTATGGCCCACAATGCCCCGTGGCCATTGTTGCCCGTGCATCATGGCCAGACCAGCTTGTGCTGCATGGTACGCTGGAGAATATTGAGGCAGAGCTGGAACACAACCCGATCGAACGCACGGCGCTGGTGCTGGTCGGTCCCGCCCTTGCAGGCATAGCCGGGCGGGAGAGCGCTTTGTATGACCCGGATTACCGCCGCCGGTTCCGCAGTTAAAGGGGTAAAGGCCCCTCTGCTTTGCCCACCAGTGTGCCTGCGCGGTCAAACACCAGCACATCCAGTGCTACGGTGGCGGGGTGCAGGGTGTGGTGGGCAACATCCCACGCCTTGTGGGCAATCAGGTTCCCTAAAGGGAAGTTGTGGTTGCTGGTTAACAAAAAGGCTTCTGCAACCGTAGGGCTTGTCTGGATCAGTCCCGGCAGGCCGTCTGGCGCGCCATGTTGGGCGGCTAGCTGGGCCAGTGCGGACATATCCGCCTGACTGCGGCTGGAATGCAGGTCCAGGCGGCCTTGGCCCAGCTTGGTCATTTTGGCAATGCCGCCAGCAAGGCTCAGACGCGGGACGGGGTGATGACGGATGTATTTGAGCAACCCACCCGCAAAATCTCCCATTTCAATCAAGGCCACATCTGGCAGACCGTACAGGGCCTGCCCCGCTTTTTCGGATACGTTGCCCGTGGCCGCCAGAACATGGAGCAGGGATTCAGCCCGCGCCACGTCCACCCCACGGTGAATACTCTCAATCCATGCGGAGCACGAAAATGGCATGACAATGCCCGTTGTGCCTAAAATGGATAGCCCGCCCACAATGCCAAGCCGGGCATTGAGCGTGTGGTGTGCCAGTTCCTCCCCATTATCAATGCTGATCGTCACGTCCACGTCCGGGGTAATGCCCTGATTGGCCTGTGTCAGGGCTGTGCGGATCATGGCGCGTGGGGTGGGGTTAATGGCGGGTTCGCCCGGCGGTAACGGCAGGCCGGGGCGTGTAATGGTGCCAACACCCGGCCCGGCCTTGAACACAATACCCGAACCCGCAACACCAGCCTGAACCGTGCAGCGCACCATGGCGCCGTGGGTAATGTCCGGGTCATCGCCTGCGTCTTTTATAACCGCGGCGCAGGGCGCGTTGGGGGGGCCGGAATACTGGCAGAGGCTGAACGTAGCGTTTTTGCCAGAGGGGAGGGTAATCCACACGGTGGCAGGAGGCTCGTGCCCTTGCAGAACCAGCCATGCGGCCTTGGCCGCAGCCGTTGCGCAACTGCCCGTGGTCCAGCCACGGCGGAGGGGGGGGGCGGTCTGCTTCATGCCCTGTTCGTGTCTCATATTATGCGGGGTTGATGCAAATATGAATACGGTCGTGGGCTGGTTACGGGGTGCTTAGCGGTGCGTTAAGCCGGTTTGTTTTAATAAGGTGCTCCTCCCGCCATGCGCGGGGGGAAAGGCCGCTCCATTTACGAAAAGCGCGGCTGAAGGCGCTTGTCTCGGTGTAGCCAAGAGCCATGGCAATTTCGCTCATGTCCGAACCGGACTGGCTGAGGTGGCGGCAGGCCTCGGCGTAGCGCACTTCCTCCAGCAATGTGCCAAAGGAGAGGTTAACTTGGGCTAACCTGCGTTGCAGTGTCCATGCTGGCATGTTCATGCTCTGGGCAATGTCGGAGAGTGTGCAGCACCGCTCTGCCAGCCCTGCGCGAATAATGGCGGCAATCTGCTCCTTGAGCGGAGGGGAAGGGACCACCAGCCCGTTGCTCTGGTGGTTGCGGGAGAGGGAGATAAGCGAGGCCCGCATGATTTCAAGCATATTGGCGTTGGCTTTGGGCATGGGGCGGTCCAGCCCCGCTTTGCGGAACAGCAGGGCGTTTGTGGCATGGCCAAAGCGGATATCCGCCTGAAAAGCATCCCTGTGTTCATGTGTTTGTTCAGGGCGCTGGTGCTCAAACAGAACGGCCTCGGGCACCCAGTCTTCCCCCATGGCGTGGCGCAGAACATTGCAGAACATGCCCATGGTCAGCTCCGCATCGTGCCTGCGCTGGGTAATGGCGGGGTCCTGAATGGCGTATTCCAGCCGGAGCAGCCCGTTTTTTTGTTCTATCAACTGTGTATGTGTGTTGCCTTGATGATAGCCAAAATGGCTGGCCAGATTGCGCACGGCCTCCTCCACTGTTGCGGAAAGGAGGGCAATATACCCCACAAGCCCCAGCATTTCCGGCTGGAACTGCTGGCCAAACCATAGGCCCAGATTGCCATCCTGCGTCTCACGCGCGGCTTCTTCAAACAGGCGGCAATAGGCGGTCAGGTCCAGCCTGTCCGTTGGCAGGGCGAACTGGCCGGTGGAAAGGCCAGAGCGCCCGGCAATCCGGTCGATATCCCCCCCGCGGGAGGTAATGAACTCTTCAACACCGGTTGCGGCAGCAGCCAGCACACCAGATGTCGGGCTTTGCATCGGGTCAGACATGGCAGGATACGTCTATGTAAGGGTGCAATTTGTTTTGAATGATCAATAAATTGTCTCCTCCAGTCAAGTCCGAAGGCGGGGATGCTGCTATTGTAACGATATCGAACTAAAGCGCGAGGTGCTTCCTTTCTGGCCCTTGCGACAAAAGTGCGCACGCAGGGGCGGGAGGCTTTGCAAGATGGGATATCGTCACAGGCTGGGAGGGGAGAGCTACCATTTTCCTGACCTCAAAACCCTTCTGGCGGTTGCCTCTTCCACACGCTCTGGCGACCAGTTGGCCGGTCTGGCTGCCCAGTCTGATGCGCAGAGAATGGCCGCCCGTTACGCTCTGGCCGATGTTCCCTTGCGCAGTTTTGTCCAAACCGCACTTGTTCCCTATGAGGAAGACGAAGTCACGCGCCTGATTGTGGATACCCACGATACCAACGCCTTCGCACCCATAGCGCATATGACTGTTGGAGAGTTCCGTGACTGGCTGCTCTCGCACGAGGCGGATACGCTCAGTCTTGCCCGGATTGCGCCCGGTATTACACCAGAAATGGCCGCGGCCGTCAGCAAACTCATGCGCAATCAGGATATGATGAGTGTTGCGCGTAAAATTCAGGTTATCACCAAATTCCGTAATACCATTGGCCTGCCCGGGTGCCTGTCCTCGCGTCTGCAACCCAACCATCCGACGGATGACCTGAAAGGGATTGCGGCTTCCACGTTGGATGGTCTGCTTTACGGTATGGGGGATGCCGTTATTGGCATTAACCCGGCAACGGATAGTGTGGCCAATGGTCTGGCCCTGCTGGATATGTTGGATCAGGCCCGTCAGTTATACGATATTCCAACCCAGACCTGCGTGCTCACCCATGTTACCAATACGTTGGAGATCATGAACCGTGGTGGCGCGGTGGATCTTGTTTTCCAGTCCGTTGCAGGCACGCAAAAGGCGAATGAAGGGTTCGGGGTCAGCCTTGCCATTCTGCGGGAGGCGCATGAGGCGGCTTTGGCTCTGGGGCGGGGCACGGTCGGGCAGAATGTCATGTATTTTGAAACAGGGCAGGGGGCAGCCCTGTCTGCTGGCGCCCACCACGGCATTGACCAGCAAACGGTAGAGGCGCGGGCCTATGCCGTAGCGCGGGCGTTTGACCCTTTGCTGGTGAACACCGTGGTGGGCTTTATTGGTCCCGAATATCTGTATGACGGCAAACAGGTCATTCGCGCCGGACTGGAAGACCATTTCTGCGCCAAACTCATGGGTGTGCCCATGGGGTGTGACGCCTGCTACACAAACCATGCCGAGGTTGATCAGGATGACATGGACAACCTGATGACCCTGCTGGGTGTGGCGGGCATTACCTTCCTGATTGGCGTGCCCGGCGCGGATGACATCATGCTCAATTACCAGAGCCTGTCTTTCCACGATATTCTGACCCTGCGGCACATGCTGGGCGCGCGCCCAGCGCCCGAGTTTGCCACATGGCTGGAGCGTATGGGGCTGTACGACCCGCTAGCCAACCAGATGCGCCCACTGGCGCTGGGGCAGACCCCGCTTGCCAGACTGGTTGGCGCGGCATGACGGAACACGGCAAACTCTCTGTGCCGACCAATCCGGCGGTAAGGGACGAATGGCAGTCCCTGCGTGGGTTAACCCGCGCACGTATTGGCCTTGGCCGTAGTGGTAACGCACAGCGCACCACGGATGTGCTGGCGTTTCAGGCGGCGCATGCGCAGGCGCGGGATGCGGTGCATGCGCCATTGGACGTGCAGGGCATGGAACAGCAGTTGCATGGCGCACCCTGCCTGCATGTGCAAAGCCGTGCGGCGGATAGGGCCACGTATCTGCGTCGCCCGGATCTGGGGCGCAGGCTTTGTGAGCAGTCTTTGCACACATTGCGCAAAGAGGAATGGGACGTTGTGTTCGTGGCGGCGGATGGTCTGTCCTCCATTGCGACCCAGACCAACGCCATTCCGTTTTTTCAGGCAATGCAGCCTCTCCTTCGGGGTTGGCGCATTGCTCCTCTGGTGATTGCAACGCAAAGCCGCGTTGCCATTGGGGACGAGATTGCTCAGGCCATGGGGGCCAGACTGGTCGTTATGATGATTGGCGAACGGCCCGGCCTGAGTGTTGCGGACAGTCTGGGCATTTACCTGACATACGCACCGTATGTGGGCTGCCCTGATTCCTTACGGAACTGCCTGTCCAACATCCATGCTCACGGCATGACGATACCCGTAGCCGCAAGCAAGTTGGCATGGCTGATGCAGGAGGCGGAACGGCTTGGACTTACAGGTGTCGGCTTAAAAGACGCAGCACCAGACAAGGTGTTGGGCAAAAACACACTATCTTTACATGATAAGGACACAGACGCATGAGTGAGAGCAGCGGGACTAAGCTCAGCCAGTCTCTCGGTGCCTTCCATTTGTGGGGGATTGCCGTCGGACTTGTCATTTCTGGCGAGTATTTTGGCTGGAGTTACGGGTGGGGCACCGCCGGAACGCTCGGCTTTCTGGTAGCCACTGTTTTTGTGGCGTTGATGTACACCGCTTTTATCTTCAGTTTTACAGAACTCACGTGCTCGATCCCGCACGCAGGTGGCCCTTTTGCCTATAGCTTTCGGGCCTTGGGGCGCTGGGGTGGGCTTGTTGCCGGTCTGGCAACTCTGATCGAGTTTATTTTTGCTCCCCCCGCCATTGCTCTGGCTATTGGTGCTTATCTGAATGTCCAGTTCCCCGGACTGTCGCCCAAGGTTGCGGCTTTGGGGGCCTATCTGGTGTTCATGACGCTCAATATTATTGGTGTGCATATTGCCGCAACATTTGAGCTGTTCATTACCATTGCCGCCATTATCGAACTTCTGGTGTTTATGGGTGTGGTGGCTCCAGCGTTTACATGGGACCATTTTCTGGCCGATGGCTGGGGTGGGGCGCCGCACTTTGGCTGGCAGGCGCTGGGTGGTATTTTTGCGGCAATGCCGTTTGCCATCTGGTTTTTTCTGGCTGTGGAAGGTGTTGCCATGGCGGCGGAAGAAGCACGCGATGCACGCCGTTCCATTCCCATTGCCTATATTGCTGGTATTCTAACGCTTGTTACTCTTGCTTTTGGTGTCATGATTTTTGCTGGCGGCGTTGGTGACTGGCACGCTCTGTCCAACCTGAATGATCCTTTGCCGCAGGCTATGAAGCAGGTTGTAGGGGCGCATAGCGGCTGGTTGCACATGCTGGTCTGGCTGGGGCTGTTCGGGCTGGTGGCATCCTTGCATGGTATTATCATGGGGTATGCCCGGCAGATGTTTGCGCTGGCCCGCGCTGGATTTCTGCCCGAAGTTCTGGGGCGGCTGCATCCGCGTTTCAAAACGCCTTATGTGGCAACTCTGGCGGGTGGCGCCATTGGAATTGCGGCTATTTTTTCTGATGATCTGATTAGCATTCAGGGGCAGTCTTTAACGGCAACTTTGGTGACCATGTCGGTCTTTGGTGCGCTGACCATGTATATGCTGAGCATGATCAGCCTGTTCCGTCTGCGGCGGACTGAACCTAATCTGGTGCGCAGCTACAAGGCACCGCTGTACCCTGTTTTGCCGGGCTTTGCCCTTGTGGCGGCGTTGATTGCCCTTGCTGTCGTAATTTATTACAACATCGAAATATTTTTTATCTATTCAACAATCATGCTGGTTTGTACAGTATTTTTTATGAGTAAGTTCAAAAAAGAATGAGCCGAAGACACAAGACTTAGTTTTCTTTCTTGGATTGGAATTGTTGTGATGCGTAAAAACTTTGTTCAGGAAGTCAATTTCCTTCTTGCCGCGTGTGTGTCGGGCGGCTCATTGCTTGCATCGTATGCTCATGCAGCAGAAACCGGGGTCGCTCCTGCGTCCCTGAACACTGCTCAGGTTGTTAATGCGCCAATCAGCGCACCGCCAGAAGCAGAAAAAGCTGCGGGCACGCCATCTGATGGGGAAGAAGTTCCCTCTGGCGTGAGCAGCGAAGATGATGCGATGAAGCCCACCGTGGGCAATCTCTTTCATCCCAAAGCTGGGCAGACCCCGAACTACTGGCAGGGGCTGGAGGCGCATGTGTCGGTTGAAGGGGGTGTTACCGGTAACCCCTGGACACGTTCAGGCCGCAACTTTGCGCAGTACTATACAGACCGCGCCAATACCGCGACCCTTAACCAGATTATGGGTTCCATCTCTCACCCTGTCACATCTGTTGGCAAAGGCTACGGTCTGGGGTTTGTGTTTGAAGCCATGTATGGTTCGGATGCACGTTTTGACCCGACCATTGGCATGGGGTCCGGCTCCTTGCATGGCCTTTACCAGTGGGCGCCTACGCAGGCACATATTGATGCGCATCTACCGTGGATTTTCAAACGCGGGATCGACGTGCAGGTTGGCCAGATGTACGGCATCATGGGGGCGGAAGGCACACCCTCTCAGGCGCGTCCGTTCTACAGCTTCAACTATGCGTCCGATTACATCGTGCCGTTCGAAACCGTTGGTATTCTGGCAACCATGCACGTGACCCAGCACATGGACTGGATCCTTGGGGTGGATGCGGGTAACTCCACAACATTCGGCTCATCGGGTAATAACAACAAACCCAAGGGTTACTTTGGCTTTGCATGGAACAAACTGCTTGATGGCAAGCTGGACATGCACGCAATCGGCCATTTTGGCCCGCAGGGGAACAATGGTCGGCAGGTCACATCGGCCGAGGGCTGGCTTAGCTCCGGCATGGGCAAGGCCGCCAATAGCCTGATGCAGTATAATGGGGACTTCATGGCGACTTATCATGTGAATGATAAGATGACTGTTTCCGTTAACGGCACTTACTTGCATGATGATGGTCTGCGTGACGACGTTTACGGCGTAAGCACCTATTTCTCCTATGCATTCCACCCGTGGCTGACCCTGAATGCGCGTGGCGAAGTTTTCCGCGACAACTCCGGGGGTGTTTATTGCTGAATATTCCAGCTTTAATTCCTTTACACAGGCGCTTACCAATAAGCCGTATCCCTACTACAACGCCATGCCAACAACGTATGGTGAACTCACGGTGGGCGTGACCTATAAGCCCGAGTTCATTAACAAAAAGCTGGCTCTGGGTGGCTTTATTATTCGGCCGGAAGTCCGTCTGGACAAATCGCTCAATGGTACACATCCGTTCAACCAGGCTGGTACTGTTGATAATCCTGTCGTCAATAACGGCACAAACAATATGTTCTGGTTCAGCTGTGACGCAACATGGGCGTTCTGAAAGAACTTTGGCTGGTTTGACAAAGCCACCAGTTGAAGACGGTATAAACAAAGGGCCTGCGGATTATTCCGCAGGCCCTTTTTTATTAGACCGCATAAAATAATTTTTAATTATGAGGGTCGCATAAGCAGATTGCGAATGGTAAACTTAGGAACGGGGCGAGTAGCCCAAACAGGTCTGGCAATAATGGCGGATGCGGCTGTTGCTCAGAACGAATCAATTTTGAAGTAAAGACGAGAAATCTGGCCGGAGAGATGCGCACCGTGGGCATGGCCTGAAAAGGACATATCAACCCCTTTGGCATTTTCCATAACAATGCCGACAGGCCCGGAGCCTACGGCGGCGTCTCCACCAATAGTCCAGTAAGTGCCTTCAAAATCCACCAGACGGGACAGGTTCCTAACGCAGCCCGTGCCAGTTACTTTGGCGCCCCCCAAAGCCAGAGCACCGCCACCCTTGACCGAAATGGGGTAACGCTGCCCGCCATAAGTCAGAGTGCCGCGCCCCCACATATAGCCAATGGCTGCGCCAACTTCCTTCATGGAAATTTCAATCTGCCCATCGGACGCGGTATCGCACGCGGTCTTGGCCATAGCCTGACCAGATAGGGTCGAGGCCACAATAAGGGAAACAACACCGGAGCGAAAAAAGGACATGAACAAAACTGCCAGACGACTGGAAAGTGGAGAAAATGACATCTCATGGAAAGAGCAAAAGGGCAATGCCGAAACTTTGTGACAAACCCCAATTTTAACGGCACCCTGAGCACGGGCGGAGCACATTCCACAACACGGTTTTTGACGACCGGACAAGTCTTTCCTATTAGGAGCGTCTTTGTCACGGAAGTTTTCAGTCAAAACGGGAGAGGAATTACGCTGATGGCAGTTGCCACGCAGTTCGGAAATACCAGACGGCGGACATACGCCATCCTTGTTGCTCTCGTTTTGGGTATTGTGTGCGGCCTGTCCATACATGTTTGGGCACCTGCGTATGTCAGTGCTGCGGAGCAGGTCGCAACATTGCTTACAGGTCTGTTCCTTAGGCTGATTCGTATGGTCATTGCCCCGCTTGTGTTTGCCACGCTGGTGAGCGGCATAGGCAAGCTGGGGGATGATACGCTCGTGCTGCGTGTGGGGGGGAAGGTCATCCTCTGGTTCTTGGCCATGTCCTTTATCTCGCTCACCATCGGTTTGCTGGCGGCTAACATCCTGCAGCCGGGGGCAGGGTTCTCCGCACCGTTGCCTGCGGATATTGCTTCGCTCAGGCATCCTTTCCAGCCGGTCGACTTTGTGCTGCACATCGTGCCCACAAGTATTCTGGATGCCATGTCTCGCAATGACATTCTTCAGATTGTTGTGTTCTCGGTCCTGTTTGGTGTGTCTTTGCCTGCTGCGGGTAAGGCTGGCAAAACCATGCTCGCATGGTCGGAGGAACTGGCGCATATCATGTTGCGTATGACCGATATGGTCATGGTGTTGGCCCCTATTGCCGTCTTTGGTTCCATCATGGGAAGCCTTGCGCATAGTGGGCCGGAAATGGTGATGCATTTCGGGCGGTTTTTGTTCCAGTTCTACGGAACAATCATGACCCTCTGGGTTGTGCTGACCTGCATTACATTCTGTGTCATTGGTCCGCGCATCAAGGAGCTGATCCGCGAACTCGTGCAGCCGGTCATTCTTGGGTTTGCAACAGCCAGTAGTGAATCTGTCTATCCACTGCTGCTGGAGCGGCTGGAAAACTTTGGCGTGCCATCGCGCATTGCAGGCTTTGTGCTGCCTTTGGGGTATAGCTTTAATCTGGACGGATCTATTCTGTTCCAGTCTTTTGGCGCGATCTTCATTGCTCAGGCATATGGCATCCATATGCCGTGGACACAGCAGGCGCTAATGGTGCTTGTTATGATGTTGAGCAGTAAAGGTATTGCCGGGGTTCCCCGCGCATCGCTGGTTACGCTGGTTGCCGTTCTGCCGCAGTTTGGGCTGCCCGAGGCCGGGATTGCGCTCATTCTGGGGATCGACCATTTCCTCGACATGCTGCGCACCGCCACAAATGTGCTGGGAAATGGCTACGCCGCCGCAGTTTCTGCCAAATGGGAAGGTGTTTTGACCGAAGGACCGACGGAAGACGTTATCTGACCCCAGTTCATAAGGGAGTGGTTGGAGTGAAAACGGGCCTTATGGGCCTGTTTTTATTTTGGGGTAGGAACATTTAGTGTGGGGCATGGCGGTTTTCTGGGATTTTTTGATTAGGTTATGATTTTGTTTCATTTTTTTTGCGTAGGAGTGTTGACGGGTATGTGGTTAGGGGTATAGAAGCTGCTTCACCGAGACGAAGCAGTCTTGGCGGGGATGAGAGTTTCTGCTAGGTTCTTTGGCTCTTTGGTCATTG